>NZ_JABXKO010000123.1:0-109107 GCF_017114965.1 Nostoc sp. JL31 | reverse complement strand
GTTGCACACCCACTAAACGTTTGAACTCTCGATTTGATAACCTTTTGCTTTGCTCTTAGTGCATTTTTAACTAGATTATAGATAAAAAATGCATATTTTACCATAAAATAATTTTGCAAGAGGTCTAATAGTTTGAGTGGCAATTTTATCATTTTTGCACAGAGGTGCACCTACTAATGCCGCTAGGGGAATAATGACATCAGCATCCTTGAGGAGATATTTAACACTATCCTCATCTCTGCAATCACCTCTCACAACTTGAAAGCCATCATATTGACAGCAATCAGCTAAACTATTTTGATGAAACATGAAGTTATCTAATACAGTCACCTCATAACCTTGAGCTAATAGAGTCGGTGTTAATACCGAACCAATATAACCAGCTCCTCCAGTCAATAGTATCTTCATTGAGACTCCACAAATTGTCTGACTTAATTTTTCAGGTTAAAAATCTTGTTTTTAGTAATCATCTTCATCTAAGAACTAGATAAAGATTCAGTACCCAATTGGACTGCTTTCAGGTAAAAATCTACTGTTTCTTCAGATTTTCCAGCAAACTTCACGTGTCCTTTGTTTAACCAAATTGCTTGTTCACAGGATTGTTTGATAAATTTCAAATCATGGGAAACTACCAAAATCGTTGCTTTACCATTCCAGAAACTATTAATTCTTTGCTGACTCTTATTTTTAAAACTCTCATCTCCTACCGATAAAACTTCATCTAATATCAAAATATCTGGCTGCACATCGGTAGCAATAGCAAACCCTAGCCGCGCTACCATACCGGAAGACAAACCCTTAACTGGAACTAAAGCATAATCCTGTAATTCTGCAAACTCTAGTATTGAAGGCGCTCTATTCAGCATTTCTGTTCGAGAATATCCCAGAAGCACACCATAAAGCATAATATTATCCATGACAGAAATTTCTGCATCAAACCCTGCTCCGAGTTCAATTAATGGGGCAATTTTACCCCTTACCCGCACTGCTCCATTTGTCGGCTTTAAAATTCCACAAATTAACTTGAGTAGTGTTGATTTTCCTGAACCATTCGCCCCTATAATACCTAATCTTTCACCTGAATTTACCACTAAATTAATTTGATCTATCACCAACTTTTTGGCTGGCTGGCGATACTTACCTTCTAGAACAGATAACAGCGTTTTCTTTAAGTCGTAAGAAAACTCTTCTTGAGTCCGTCGCCACAGCGAAACTTGGTCTAGGCGAATTACTTCCATCTACAGCAAATCCATAAATTGATGTCGCCACAAGTGAAAACAAGTCCATCCCAACGACAAAATAATTATGCCACTGAGTAATGCACCCCAAATTAAACCTAAATTTGGTGGCGCTCCTGATAATGTAATCTGACGTAAACTTTCAATAATTGGAGATAAGGGATTTAGAGCTAAAAACGGCTTTACCTCTGGGGGCACAATAGCTGCTGGATAAAAAACAGGACTACTGAGCCAAAGTACAAATACAACTAACTCGTAAAAATAAGGTAAATCTCTAAAAAACACGTATAAAGCACTGACCAAAAACCCAACTCCTGTACAAACCAAGACTAGCGCCAGAAATGGAAGTGGTAACGTTAGCACATTTACTAAATTTTTGGAATTCACAAAAGTAATTATTGCCAACAATGGCAACGCCCCGACAGCGAGCTGAAATACATTGGCTGCAATCATTGATATCGGAAAAACGCTTACTGGTAAACTAATTTTATTCAAAAGTGAGCCATTACCCACCACGCTACTCAATGCCTGAGAGGTGGAACTTGAGAAGAAATTAATTACCACTAGCCCAGTAAAAGCTGCTAAAGCATAGTTAAATATTGAGTTTTCATAATACGATACAAAGGCTTTCCCAAAGATTGCAGCGTATAACCCCGTCATAATTAACGGGTTTAACAGTGACCAATAAATTCCCAGAAACGAACCTCGATAACGTACTTTCAGGTTACGCGATACCAAAACGTGTAGCAATTCCCAATAGCGCCGCACTTGCAACCAAGCTGAATTACCTTTAAGCGAAATTATCATCTTTAAAAACTACCACACACCACAGGCAGGTTATTCGCGGATTTTATACTATTGGAGCGGTTTTTGCCGTATTACTTTAACAATAAAAACTTTATTTTACAAAGCATTGTTAAACACAGAAGTTACTAATCACCATTTTGATACTCTTAACCACACCCTACCCCAGGAAGACCAGTTAATTTATCAATTGGTTCCTAGTAGTCTGTCAAATTCATTTTGACGGTTAGAGAGACGCGATAAATCGCCGTCTCTACAGGTAATTTATCCATCAATTATTTATTGACAGACTACTAGAACTATCTACCACAAACTAACAGGTTGTAATTATCATAGAAATGCTTATAAGTCAAATATAATTATTTTCAGGATGTCTACTGATTGGATGATCTCAGCGCTACTCTATTACCTAACTCAAGCTATCTGGATCAACTCCCAGCGATCGCAAATACTCTGATCAATCGCTCTGCCCGTTGGCGTGCTTGTTCAACTTTTTCTTCTCGCGTCGGCATCCAATCTGCTATATTATACCAACGCATGTATATTTGGAAATCCCTAAGAGAGTGTTTACAACTATTTTGGCTCAAGTATACAAAACGGGCCGTAAAGTTACAGAGGATTTCAACTAAACGATGGAAATTGTGTTTGATGATTATTTGCCGCAATGGAATTACACCGCTAAACCACAGGTTGCATAATTCTGGATTTTATTTAATCCGCATTCCTAAGTGCACTTACAAGGGCAAAGTTTTGGCTATTTAATGGTCTACTTATTTCCGCCGTGCTGTACTAGAGGTATCCCACCAGGATCAAGGGTTCCTGGCATATAAAAGTAGAGACGCAATTATTGCGTCTCCAGAAAACACCTATTTAGCCTTCTTACGTGTAATTGCACCCGGAAAAAGGATAGTTGTTAATTAAATTACTCCTGGGCCTCTACCGCGGCTGTCACCCTTATCTGTCAACTTGCCTTCCTCATCCTGATTAATTTCTCCAAGTTCTTCAATACGTTCTTCCGTATCTTCTGCCGCTTGCTGGCGTGCATCACCTGGTTCTTCGTAGTACATTTCTGGTTCAACTGCATAGTTGTTTAACAAACCTTCTTTGTCTACGGTATAACCATCAGTGGTGCGTATGCTTTCTGGATCGGTTTGATCGTCAGTAGGTGCATCTGCTTCCCGTTCTTCTGTGGGGCGGGTTTTGTAACGATCTCCTTCTCTTTCCATTCTAGCGGCGGTTTCAGCAGGGATAATGCCGCGATCATAAGTATCGACTTCCGCGCGATCGGATGAATCTGTATCTCTCTTAACTGCTTCATTAGCCATAATTTATGTCCTCGTTAAAGAATCTATTAAATAACTTCAAAAACTAGATTAGGCTGTTTTTTATCTCTGAGCTACTATCTTGAGAAGTGACTTAAAATTAAAATAATGTTATATTCTCTATCTTTTGATGTATCCAAAAGACTAAAATGGAATCCGGTTAAATACTGTTGATTTACATTTATTGGTAGAACAAGGGTTTTGGTTGAAGTCAACTTAAAATTAAAAGGGCAACTAGAAACCGCAACGATACAAGGCTTTACCCAGTCTGTAGAGGCGGACGTGAGTGTGTGTAGCTGTGAATTCTATGAGACTGTTGGCGAATTGCGATCGCTACTTTCAAAGCATTGAGATGTCGTAGCGCCTCACTCCGTAAATTGTGGTTTACATGAATTTGCCAACAGAGTCATTCTATTTGCCCGTGTAAATCCTAATTTAATGCTTAGTAAATTTACTCGCCCACGAATTGGCTTTTCAGTGATTGAATTTCATCAGCTAATTCTTGCCGAGTTGAAGCCTTCAGTAAATAACGGAAAACAAACCAACTGGTGTAACTAATTCCAACTAACTCAAAAAGTGGTGATAGTAATGGAATATCATTGATTGCAGCTAGTACCATCAGTACTACTCTAACTGTAACAATGGCCGCCAAAATTAAAGCAACAGTTATTAGAGGCTGCTTGTAGTCCTGAAAAAAGCCACTTAAGTATTGGGGCAGTTGCTCTAAAAATTGAGAAATTTGTCTGCTAATTTGCTGCCATTGAGATTCAGGTTCAGGTGCTGGCGGTAACTTTGGTAAGTTGGCGGTATCAGTACCTTCAAGTGCTAGCGTACCTTGTGATAAGGAAGCATTGATAGATTCACGTTGGTGTTGTTCGGTTTCCATAGTTTTTATGTTTGCTAACTACAAGACTTTGTATAACTGAACTGAGCATCAACAAATATAGTTATTAAGGTCGTCAGTTGTCAATTATTAGTGGTCAGTTAAACTTATTACTGACCACTTAGGTTTAGCAGAAGCATTTAAATCTCTTTATGCTTACCTGCTCACTTGAATTTATTAATTGCCTTAGTTAGTTACTTTGGCAACAGTTGCTTTTACAACTACACTATTGACACCTTTAATTTCCTTAGCTAATTTTTCAATTTTAGCCAACTCCTGCTGATTGGTGACAGTTCCAGCCACAGTAACAACACCACCGTCTGCGGCATTAACTGTTAATTGACTCTTGGGGATATTAGCCTCTAATTTGGAGCGAACTTCACTTTCTAAGTCAGCTTTAGCTCTTTTTGTATCGCCACCAGTGGTATTGTTGCGCTGTTCGCGGGCGCGAATATCTTCATTTAGTTGTCTTCTACGAACTTCACTTTGCGCGTCTTTTTGAGAAGCTTCTGTTGTTTTTGCAGTTGGTGTTTGGGGAGCCTCATTAGGATTATTGGGTGCAGATTCACTTGTTTTAGAAGCGTTATCACAAGCAGCAACACCAAACACTAAAAGGCAACTAATTACGAAGGGGGTTAGCTTTTTCATTGGTTTAATTCTGAATCAGAAAGTGAAATCTATTGATATTTACGGCAAAAGTGAGGAGCAAGTTTTTTTAGTCAGGAGCAAAGTTTTCAAATTATTGCTCCTGCAATTTTGTGCGAGTGAAAACTACTTTAGGTTAAAGTACTTCATCACGACGATCAACAATAACTACAGCAGGATCGTTTCTATGAGGTTCTGTTGAGTAATTGGGGCGAATGGGATCGACTACAGCTGCGTCATTATGCTTTACTCGGTCAGAACCTGGGCGATGTTCACTAATCTCAGTGGCATCATAGATTGCAAATTCTTCAATACCTCGATGTTTGAGAATCGATTCAGCTTGGTGGATTTCAGCTTCCGTACCATCAAGAATTACTAAGTAGTCACCTCTTTGGAAGCGATCGCTATATACTCGCGCTTTGTCTTCAGGAATTCCCAAGCCAACGAGTGCGCCAACAATACTCCCCGCTGCTGCACCGATCGCACCACCAGCTAATGTTGTCGCCAAAGCTGTTGCAACTGCGCCACCTGCAATCACGGGCCCAATTCCTGGAATTGCTAAACTCCCAAGTCCAACTAATAAGCCAGTCAAGCCGCCTAAAAGACCACCTGTAGCTGCTCCAGTTTTTGCGCCATCATCTGCTTTATTACCACTACCAACATTTTTGTCTACATCTACACCACCGATCCCCTGACCGTTCGTATCTTTGGCAATGATGGAGACTTGATTCAACGAAAAACCTGCATCTCGCAATTCTGTAATTGCTACTTCAGCATCTCGACGATGAGAAAATACCCCGATCGCACGTTTTGCAACACCACTATGACCAGCAGTAGAAGTTGGAGTCACATAACCAGTGGTTGCATTTGTCGCATCTGGGTGGTCGTAAATGCCAAACTCTTCCACACCCTGATGATTTAAAATTGCTTCTGCTCTAAGTATTTCTGCCTCTGTACCATCGAGAATGACTAAATAGTGTCCTCGTTTAACACGTTCGTCGTAAACTTTAGCTCGTTCTTCAGGAATTCCTAAACCAATTAATGCACCAAGCAAACTACCAGCTACTGCACCAATACCAGCGCCAGCAAGAGTTGTAGCTAGGGTAGTTGCTGCGGCTCCAGCCAACATAATGGGTCCGATTCCAGGAATTGCTAAAGTGCCAAGACCGACTAATAAACCAGCCAATCCGCCCAAAGCACCGCCTGTAGCTGCTCCAACTTTAGCACCTTCGTCAGACTGATCGCCGACGCGATCGCTCACATCCGCACCAGCAATATCCTCTTTGTCTCCATCTTGGGTAATGACAGAAACTCTGTTCATGTCAAAGCCAACTTTTTTTAATTCATGTAGGGCATGTTCAACATCTCGACGATGAGAAAATACACCTACAGCACGTTTATGTAGACCTACTACCATTATTTTTTCTCCTCAGCAAAAATTAATTATTCACTAATTCATAGCTCGTAATGACCTTTATTAATACATTTTTCTGTTTTATTTTCATCAATCGCTTGGAAGAATTTTTACCTCTATCATTAGACATAGGTGGTTTTATCTAAAGTTAGTAACAAAATCTCAACAAAAAATAACTTTTATAAAAATAAAATTTATATATTAATTATTCTATTTTTGAATTATCTCAACAATAGTTGATAGCGAAAAATATTGTTTTCTACCGCTTGATACTGTAACTTACCCTTTGTTAACCTGCTATATCAATAGATAAATTTTTATGAAATTTCTTTTTTTTGAATAAACTTTTATTGAGAAAATTTCACTAAATCATAAAACATATATTTTTATATTTAGAAAAAATAAGAAAAATATTGATTTTTTTAAATACGACTTTTGGCAAATCAACCTATTACCTAAGAAAGTGACAGCTTATATAGATGATAATTAAGCTGAGAAATAAGCCATTTTTTTTATAAATGGGTATTGAATTGAGTAAAAGCGAGAAAATCTTATGTTTCAAGATGTTTTAACTATTTTGGGATGGAATCGGCTACCTTTTGGGTTAGCGCCGATAACTTTAGCTCAGGAAGTACTAACTCCAGAAGAAGCATCAGTTGTTTTTTCTGGGCCTAAATTGTTGATAGCACTGCTAGCTGGGGTTTTGATGGCCTTTGCGTTTCAATTGTTATTGACAAACCTTTCAGTTGCTGTCGGAATTTCATCTTGGGAAATTGACTTAGATTCTGATGACGAGTCTGAAGGTTTAGGTAAGACAATTCGTAAAGGTCAAGCTAAGGTTGGTGCTTGGGCGTTAATAACCGTTAGCATTGCATTATTTATTGCTTGTTTTTTAGCAGTAAAACTTAGCCTAATCGAAAGCGCATTTTTAGGAGCAATTATTGGTGTAGTCATTTGGTCTACCTATTTTTCACTAGTAATTTGGTTGGGTTCATCAGCGGTAGGTTCTTTAATTGGTTCTATATCTAATACTGTCACTTCTGGTTTTCAAACTCTGATGGGCACGGCAACTGCTGGCATCGGCGCGAATACTGCGAAAAGACAGTTAGTTTCTACGGCTGAAGATATCACAGCCGCTGTTCGGCGAGAATTAACTTCAGGTTTTGATTCTGAAGGTATTAAAAATACCCTCCAAAGTTCTTTAGGTTCTCTGCAATTGCCAAAGCTGGATATCAAAGAAATTCGGAGCCAATTTGACCAACTTCTTAAGGATACAGATTTGCAATCTGTTGCTAATAGCGATCTATTGCAAAACGTTAATCGCCAAACATTTGTTGATTTAATCAGCAGTCGTGGCGATTTATCTAAAGAAGATATCAATAACATTGCTGACCAATTTGAAGGTGTATGGCAACAAGCTTTAAATCGCAAAAATCCCACAGAACAAGTAATTAATTTACTCAAGTCCGCTACTCCTGAAGAACTTAATTCTGAGAAATTAGGTGAACGGCTTCAAGAACTAGTTACAATCGGAGGCGGTAATGGCAATGGTGTAATCAAACAAGCTATTAGGTATGGCTTAAGTGCAGCTGCGCCAGCAGTTCTGGAACGGGTAAACCTTTCTAATATCGATGTGAACAAAATTACAACTCAGTTGCAAAAACTGAAAGAAAAAGTTCAAGATGTCGATGTCGAGCAAGTCACAGAACAATTTCAAAAGTTTAGAGAACAGGCAACTGAGCAAGTATCTGCAAAATTACCCATATCACTGGAAAACGCGATTAAAGCAGATGTAGAAGACTATATATTGCATTCGTTCCCTTGGCACTTTAACCGAATTACCCTAATAGATGAATTTAAAGAAGTCATCTATGACGTAAATGCAGATCCGACAACTGTGAGACGGGAGTTGGAAGAAATCAATCAAGAATTTTTCACTAATTTGCTGAAACAGCGGGACGATCTTAGTGAAGCCAGGGTAAAAGAGATTTCCGAACAAATGGAAAGCGATCGCCTGGAAGTTTTAGAAACTGTCAAACAGGCCCAAGTACGAGAACAAGGGCAAGATTTCCGCAGCCGTATCGAAGATTATCTGCGTTCGACGGGTAAAGACGAACTCAATCCTGAAGGTATTGAACGAGACTTTGGCAAGTTGCTGGACGATCCACAAGCTAGTTTTGAAGATTTAAGTAGCCGCTTCGGGCAATTTGACCGCGATACTTTTGTACAATTGCTCCAACAGCGTCAAGATATCAGCGAAGAGGAAGCTAATAATATTGTTAGTCAACTCGAACGCAACCGCGACAATCTCTTGAATCGTGCTAGGGAATTGCAAGAGCAAGCAAAAGCGAAAGCCGATGAACTGCGCCAAAGAGTTGAAGAATATCTGCGGAATACTAACAAAGATGAACTCAATCCCGAAGCGATCAAACGTGAGTTTAGAGTTTTACTAGACGATCCGCAAGCCGGAATTAGCCTTTTACAATCGCGCCTATCGCAATTTGACCGCGATACCTTGGTACAATTGCTCAGTCAGCGTCAAGATTTGAGTGAGGAACAGGTAAACGAAACTCTCGATCAACTTGAAGCAGTGCGAGATAGTATTTTGCAAGTACCGCAACAGGCGAAAGAACAGTACGAGAAAACTACAAAAGCGATCGCCGAATATCTCCGCAATACCAACTTGGAAGAACTTAATCCAGAAGGTATCAAAGCCGATTTGGAAAAATTACTCGACGATCCTCAAGCTGGAGCCTTAGCACTGCGCGATCGCTTATCTAATGTCGATCGAGAAACCTTAGTTAAACTCGTGAGTCAACGCGGCGACTTGAGCCAAGAGCAAGTTAATCAGATCATCGATCGCGCTCAAGATGCCATTGGTGATATCCTGAGAGCGCCACGACGTTTAGCGAAGCGCACCACTCAACAAGCTTTAGATTTTGAAGCCAATCTCGAAGAATATCTGCGTAATACCAACAAAGAAGAACTCAACCCTGAAGGAATCAAACGCGATTTACAATTCTTGCTGTCTTCTCCCCGCGCTGGAATTGGCAATTTAAGCGATCGCGCCTCGAAATTTGACCGTTCGACAATTGTGGCGCTATTATCCCAACGTGAGGATATCTCAGAAGAAGAAGCTAACCGAATTGTGGATCAAATTGATTCTGTTCGTAGCTCCATTGTCGAACAATTCCAGCAGATTCAGCAGAGAGTGCAATCAGTGCTAGATGGAGTTTTTGCCAAGGTTCGCAACTATCTCAACTCCCTAAATCGTTCCGAACTCAACTATGAAGGGATTAAGCAAGACTTTGCAAAAGTCTTCGACGATCCCCAAGCCGGATTTGAAGCATTGCGCGATCGCCTCAGTGAATTCGATCGTGACACCTTAGTAGCTGTATTGAGTTCTCGTGAAGATATTTCCGAGGCGGACGCTAATCGCATAATAAACCAAATAGAATCGGCGCGGGATGGCGTATTGCAACGAGCCGAACGCATTCAGAAAGAAACTCAAAAACGCCTGAAAGCGATTCAAGAGCAAGCTAAAAAGCAAGCCGAAGAAACCAAGAAAACCGTTGCAAATGCTGCGTGGTGGATATTTGGCACAGCGATTACTTCCCTTTGCGCCAGTGCGATCGCAGGTGCGATCGCTGTTACCGGGATAACTCTACCAGGGTAAAATATCTCTGTCATCAGAAATTTTGAGAAATATAAAGTGGCATTCAGTCTTTATAAATGAATGCCACTTTTTTGATTTATAAAAAAAGTACCGTGATATTACAGCTATTTTCAGGTAAATAGACCACGCGGTAGGGGCGCAAGCCGCAAGCGAATTGCTTCGCTTCACTTTTCTACAAGACGCTACCGCGTAGCTTGCTTCCCCGTAGGGGTACGCTGCATTCGCAATGACATTGTGTAATTAATTTTGTTTATCTACTTATCCTCACTCGTGTTGGTGGAACTGATGTTCTCACTGGAGGATCGGGTAACGATGTTTTCGATTTCAACTTTGTTTCAGAGAGTCAACCTGGTTTGTTACAGGATGCGATCGCTGATTTTGTTGGAAATGGTGTCCTTGCAGGGGATCAAATTGATCTATCTACTATCGATGCCAACTCCACTACAGAGGGCAGCCAAGCTTTCACTTTCATCGGGAGCCGTGCATTCTCTGCAATCGGTCAAATCCGTTATTCAGGAGGTATTCTCCAAGGTAGTACTGATGGGGATCTGTCGGCTGAGTTTGAAATTAGGCTTACAAGAGCGCCACAACTAGTGGAAAGCGACATTATCCTTTAATTTAATATTATCTGCCTTGAAAATAAGGCAAAATGCAGAATTTTAATAATTGAATAGTCGCAAATAAAGATAAGTTTAGCTTGCCTTTCTGATAGTTTATAGTTATTAAATTGCGCCGCGTATATATCGGAAAATCAGGTAATACAATCGCAACAGTTGCGATGATGCCACCTAATGAAAAAGATATCAGAGAATTTGAGAAGGCACATTGTAACGCAAGGGATGTAGCGATGTCTACGACGGGCTACGCCTACGCACTGCTTAACAAAGCTTTTAAATTATGGACAATCACTTCCTTATACATAACTAGATAAATCACCAAATAAATCTCACAAACCAAAACTAACCCTATCTGAACAAAGGTTTCAGATTTTGCTTTAGCGAGAGGAATAAAAAAGGGCTAATTACTCTTTCTTATAGATAGGAAAAAGTAGGTTTGAAAGTAATACCATAGTTTGTGTGATTATGAATAGAATCAAAACTTCAAGAATCTATGCGCTTCTGTAGGAGGAAATTTGCTTGTTCCATAGCAGCCTACTACTGCAACCAGTAAAAACATAAGGATATCACATCACTCTGGGCATTATTTTGATGCCAACATCATCAATACATCTAGTGCTTGTCAAATCTTCAAACTTAACAGCAAAGACCTGTTCCAATCAGTTGTGATTCAGTTATCTTTTCCCACTCGTTATTTCTTTGCCTTGTTTTCTCGGCGTTGCTGAATGACAGTGTGAAATTTAAAAATTCAATCTTTGAAACTGTTTCCTTTACACCTTTGGGGGAAACCAAATTCATACTCTTAATCAGCAACACTGTTTTCTGATAGGAAAGTGACGAGGTTATTTTTTACCCTCTAAGTCAGGAGAAACTTACTAATGGCAATTATCAACGGTACCATTTTTAATGACAACAATACCATCAACGGTTTCCCACTAATCTTTCGCCCTGCCCTAAATGGGGGTGCTGGCAGCGATATCCTTAACGGCAATGCCGGCGACGATATCTTAAATGGGGGTGCTGGTAGCGATATCCTTAACGGCAATGCCGGCGACGATAGTCTAAATGGGGGTGCTGGTAGCGATATCCTTAACGGTAATGCTGGCAGCGATACCCTTACTGGCGGTGCTGGCAGTGATATCCTTAACGGTAATGCTGGCAGCGATCTCCTTACTGGCGGTGCTGGCAACGATACCCTAAATGGCGGTGCTGGCAGCGATCTCCTCACTGGCGGTGCTGGCAATGATTCTCTCATTGGCGGTGCTGGCAACGATATTTTCGATTTCAATTCAGTTTCAGATAGTCCTATTGGTTTGTCACGAGATGTTATCGCTGACTTCGTTGGAAACGGTATCTTTACAGGCGATCAAATCGATCTATCTAGCATTGATGCTAACTCCAGTGTAGCGGGCAACCAAGCCTTTATTTTCATCGGTGCTGGCGCATTCTCAGCAGCTCGTCAGGTTCGTTATTCAGGAGGTATTCTTCAAGCTAACATTGATGGGGATCTGTCGGCTGAGTTGGAGATTGGACTGACAGGAGCACCACCACTAATAGCAAGCGATATCATCCTCTAATCTAATACACCTCTTGCAAAAGCGCTGAACACCCTACTTCTAAGAGCAAGCGCTTAGGAGTGGGGTTCTTATTTATGATTTATGCAAGAAGTCTAATATTGAAGAATAATTTAGGTCAAAGCCAAACATACTCCAACTGTGAGAAAATGTACTCGGCTTTAAACTGTCAAGATTTAAACTGTCAAGATTGGTATTGCCATAATCAAGCACAGTTAAATACTAACAAAGTTGCTCCTATTAGCTGCACCTAACAGAAGCACATCTAAAAAATAGAAAATTACCAATGCTTGCCAAGGTTTGATCGTGCCGCGTATGCATGAGAAAATCAGTTGATACAATCGCAACAGTTGTGATGATGCCACAATAGCCAAATGGTAACGCTAGGGGTGCAGCGATGTCTACGACGGGCTACGCCTACGCACTGTCTAACAAGGGAATGCACTAAGTTCAAATACAGCCCCGATCCTGGAAGGCCCCGCCTCCAGTGGTTTTACCAGAGGCAGCAGCCCTCTCGAAATACATTTCCAGTCTTAAGCCTGGGAACGAATTCAAGTTACACAAATCTTTAGGCTTTTCTTCGTGCTATGCGTCTAACAAAGCTTTTAACTTCTTGGCAATTATTTGTTATATATAACTACAGAAACCACTAAACAAATACCAATATGCAAAACCAACTCTATCTGTACAAAGGCTTCCGATTTTATTCTGGTCAGAGGATAAAAGAAAGTTAATTATTTTTTACAAATAGAAAAAAGTCTGCTGGAGGGTAATGCCATAGTATTGTTATTATGAATACAGTACCAACGTCCTTAAATCTATATAATTACGTAGAAAAAATCTACTTATTCTTTAGTATTTTGCAACTGAAACAACCGAAAACATAAGGTACAAGGACATCAGATGATTTTGATTACAGTTTTGATGTAAACATCATCAAATACATCTAGTACTTCTTAAATATTCTCAAATATTCTCAAATATTCAAACTTAATAGTAAAGACCTGTTTCAATCAGGTTTGTTCAAGAATAATATTCCCACTCTTGATATTTTTACCTTGCTTTTTCGGCATTGCGGAATGAAAGTATGAAATTCCCAAATTCCATGTTTGAAAATGTTTATTTTATGCCTTTGAAGGAAATCAAATTTATACTCTTAATCAGCAATGGCGTTTTATAATGGGTAAGTAAAGACGTAATTTTTTCCCTCTAAAGTTTTAGGAGAAATTCATCAATGGCAACTTCAATATCAATTTCTTTCGGGAGCGGCAGTGTTACTGCCAATTCTAGTAGTCAGAGCGGTAGCATTAGTAGCAATAATAGTCAGAGCGATATTGTTAACACTAGTGGTGGCAACAGTACCCTTATAGGTGGTAGTGGCAACAGTATCCTTAACGCTGGTAGTGGCAATGATAGCCTCTTTGGTAATGCTGGCAACGATACTCTTAACGGTGGTAGTGGCAACGATAGGCTCAATGGCGGTACTGGCAAAGATATTCTTTTTGGCGGTACTGGGACTGATAATCTCATCGGTGGTGATGGGGATGATGTCCTGATTGGCGGTAGTGGGAATGATATCCTCACTGGAGGATCAGGTAATGATATTTTCAAGTACAACTCAATTTCTGATAGTCCACTTTCGTCACGCGACTTAATCACTGACTTTCGTGGAAACGGTAATTTGCCAGGCGATCGAATTGATCTATCTAATATCGATGCCAACTCCACTATTGGGGGCAATCAAGGTTTCACTTTCATTGGGAGTGCCCAATTCTCCGCACCCGGCCAAATCCGTTATTCAGGAGGTATTCTCGAAGGTAGCATTGATGGGGATCGGTCGGCTGAGTTTCAAATTCGGCTTATAGGAGCACCACAAGTAGTGTCAAGTGACTTTATTCTTTAATTTAATATTCCTGCCTTGAAAATAAGGCAGCAGGCAGATCGCTTTTAGCGTCTACCCTTCTCCCAAAGGGAGAGGCTAGCGCCAAGGGAGAAGGCAGAAAGCACTAGAGAATGAAAACATCTCTTTCCCAGTCCTCAGTCCCTAGTCACTATTTTCAAGGCAGATATAATTTTGAAGAACTCTAGTGCAAAGTTAGAGTGTCTCCACTTTTGCGCCGGAATCAATATCAATATACTAAGCTATAAATGTGGAAAGTCAGAGCCTCAGCTTGGGGCAATGGCTTTTTTTCATATCTCAATTCTTCTTGCTATACTTAGTACTTCCCGGCACTCTAGATGCCTAACACAGAAGAATCATTCCTATTTTATACAAACGCTTAGATGAAGATTTATGCTAATTAGGGCTGACCAAAAGACACGGTGAAACATAGAGAATTACTCATGTTCGATCGCACCGCCCAGGCATGAGAAAATCATCAGGTAATACAATCGCAACTGTTGCGATAATGGCACGGAAGGAAAAAAGATGTCGGAGAATTTGAGAAGCCAAATTGTGACGCAAGGAGTGCAGCGATCGCCTAATCGAGCTATGCTGCGTGCAGTTGGTTTTAAAGATGAAGATTTCAATAAAGCCATTGTGGGCATTGCCAATGGTTACAGCACGATCACTCCCTGTAATATGGGGATAAATCAACTGGCGCAAAGGGCAGAGGTGGGGATTAAAACTGCTGGGGCGATGCCGCAAGTATTCGGTACGATTACCATTAGCGATGGGATTTCAATGGGAACTGAAGGGATGAAATATTCCCTAGTGTCGCGGGAAGTCATCGCTGATTCCATTGAAACCGCCTGTACTGGACAAAGTATGGATGGTGTGCTGGCGATTGGCGGTTGTGATAAAAATATGCCAGGAGCAATGATTGCAATGGCCCGGATGAATATCCCGGCTATCTTTGTTTACGGTGGTACAATTAAACCCGGTCATTACAACGGACGCGATTTAACTGTTGTCAGTTCTTTTGATGTTGGTCAATACAGTGCTGGAAAAATTGACGAAAAGGAATTATTAGAGGTTGAAGGTCGAGCTTGTCCAGGTGCTGGTTCCTGTGGTGGAATGTTTACAGCTAACACCATGTCTTCAGCATTTGAAGCGCTGGGGATGAGTTTACCCTATTCTTCGACAATGGCGGCGGAAGATGCCGAAAAAGCCGATAGCACAGAAAAATCAGCATTTGTCTTAGTCGAAGCCATTCGTAAACAAATCTTACCTCGTCAAATTATCACCCGCAAATCTATAGAGAATGCCATCTCTGTGATTATGGCAGTAGGTGGTTCGACCAATGCAGTACTGCACTTTTTAGCGATCGCCCGCGCCGCTGATGTAGAGTTAACCATAGACGACTTTGAAACTATCCGCGCCCGCGTTCCCGTTTTGTGCGATCTGAAACCAAGTGGTAAATATGTCGCTACAGATTTGCACAAAGCTGGTGGCATTCCGCAAGTAATGAAGATGTTACTTGTGCATAATTTATTACACAGTGATAGCCTCACCATCAGCGGTCAAACCATTGCAGAGATATTAGCAGACATACCAGAAGAACCATCTGCCAATCAAGATGTGATTCGGACTTGGAATAACCCGATGTATCCTCAAGGACATTTAGCCATCCTCAGAGGTAATTTGGCAACAGAAGGGGCTGTCGCCAAAATTACTGGAGTAAAAAAACCAGTAATTACCGGGCCTGCACGAGTATTTGAATCCGAAGAAGCCTCTTTAGATGCAATTTTGGCTGGTAAGATTCAAGCTGGTGATATTCTCATAATCCGCTACGAAGGGCCTAAAGGCGGCCCTGGAATGCGAGAAATGTTGGCTCCCACCTCAGCAATTATCGGTGCAGGTTTGGGTGATGCGGTGGGATTAATTACCGACGGACGCTTTTCTGGCGGTACTTACGGCATGGTGGTTGGTCATGTTGCACCAGAAGCCGCAGTTGGTGGAGCGATAGCGCTTGTAGAAGAAGGCGATAGTATTACTATTGATGCACCCGCTCGTTTATTGCAGTTGAATATATCTGAAGAAGAACTGGCCCGTCGTCGTGCCAATTGGCAACCTCCAGCTCCGCGTTACACTAAAGGCGTGTTGGCGAAATATGCCAAATTGGTATCTTCTAGCAGTATTGGTGCTGTAACAGATTTGGACTTGTTTTAATTAACCTGACAACTGTGGCGCAAGTTTGCCTACCTTTAACAAGGGGCTGAAGCCCCTTGTCTAGTTATTTGAGATGGTCGCTGGATTTACGCCGTCCTGTAATAGTTTGATCTAGCGACGCTTCTAAAGAAGTTGCAAAGACAAACTCGTAACTTACTTTGCGATCGCAAGCGTGGTAAAACAAACTGCTGTACTGAAACAACTTGTCAGATGAAATACTATTGATTGCCTCTAAGTTTTGAAGCTATTGAAGAGGAATATTCTGTGTTTATACCAGATTTTTGCCTGAATTTTATGAGTTTTTGGAAAAATATTGAAAAAGTTTCAGGAAATTTACATAGAAGATGTGATGTCAATCGATATACTACAGAAATACTATTGACCATCAACTGCTGAAAAACCTAAAAGGGCACAAAATGAGTTCTGAATCTAACGTCAAACTGACGATCACTCTTTCTAATCTAGACTTAGATGCAGAGGGGAAGGAACGGGAAGCACGGAATCTGCTGCGAGAAATCAAAGACTTAGATGTTGAAAGTGCTGAACTAGTAGCAGCTACAGAAATACCCGAAGGAACCAAATCTGTTGGTGGTTTTCTAGTGGGGGTGTTGCAGGCAGAGGTGAGCCTTGCCAATTTTAAGAAATTGCTGGGATTTTTGGGCGATCGCTTGGGGAACAAAACCATTGAATTGGAAGTTGAGGCTAACGGTAAGAAACTGAAGGTGAAAGCTAGCAGTCAGGAAGAGTTAAACGCCGCCATTGAACAAGCGCAAAAGTTTGTTGCAGGTAGCTAAGAAATTACAGCAGTAAGGAAGAATAAAGAGATGGCGAAAGTAGCACTGCTAATAGGAGTCAGTGAGTATGAGCCTGGTCTTACCCCATTGCCATCAACGATAAAAGATATTGAGGCAATGCGGCGGGTTTTGAAAGATCCAGAAATTGGCGATTTTGAGGTGAAATCCTTATTAAATCCTAATACTGTGGAAATGCAGACAGCTATTGAGGAATTGTTTTTAGGTCGTCAAAGAGATGACATCGTACTGCTTTATTTCTCTGGACATGGCATTAAATATGATAGTGGCAAACTTTACTTTGCTACAAAAATCACTCGTAGAAATGAAAAAGGAGAACTTTTTAAAGCATCAACAGTCTCAGTCGATTTTGTACATGACATCATTAACGATAGCCGTAGCCGTTCAAGAAGACAAGTAATAATTTTGGACTGTTGCTTTAGTGGTGCTTTTGCCAATGAGACAAAAAGTAGAGATGATCTTTCTTTAGATTTCCAGAAGATTCAACTAGGTGGAGAGGGGCGAGCTGTTCTAACATCTAGTACTTCAAGTCAGTATTCATTTGAGTCTATTTACACTCAATACTTAGTACAAGGAATGGAGACTGGTGAAGCCGATGAAAATAATGATGGCTTTATTTCTGTTGATGAGTTGCATCAGTATGTCCAAAGAAAGGTTCAAGAAAATAATCATGAAATGAAGCCACAGATTCAAGCAGTAATTAAAGAAGGTTATAACATCGTGCTAACTAAAGCACCTATTCACAACCGCGAGAGTATATATCTTGGAATAGTTAGATATTGGGTACGTGATGGTCAAATTTCTGACATTGGACGTTTAGCATTAAATGAACAACAAAATCGTTTAGAAATAGAATCTGATAAAGCTGTTGCAATTGAGGAAGAAGTTTTAAAACCTTATAAAGAGTACGAGAGAAAATTACAGCAATATAAGGAAGCGTTTCATCAAGCAGTTAAACAAGAGAATCCTATAACTGAACATACTCGCCGCGAATTGATTGGCTTTCAGAGACTTTTACGACTAACTGATGAAGATATAAACCGAATTGAAGCAGCAATAATTGCAAACTTAACAGATCCAAAAAAAAGTATAAATTTACAACTATTACTGCCAATAAAAAATTACTGCAATTCATCAGTTTGGTTGTTATAGCAGTAGTAATCTTGGTCTTAGGTAAACTCATACTTCCAACCTTTATAACTTCTAAAAGTTGTCAATATATGAAAAATACCCCAGGAACAGGGTTAGAAATTAGTTATGGCGGGCAAATTTTACAAACAGATACTAACTCTTGTAAAAAAGCTGGAACTCAGGCATTTGCATCCGGTAACTATAACGATGCCTTAAATAATTTCAAATTATCTCTTCAAAAAAATCCTAACGATCCAGAAACATTGATTTACTTCAACAACGTTAAAGCTCGTCAGACAAGTAATTCTCTCAAAATTGCTGTGAGCGTACCAATAGGTACTAACCCTAATGTAGCAGGAGAGATATTACGTGGTGTGGCTCAAGCCCAAGATGAAGTAAATAAAAGTAGCAACATTAATGGCAAACTTTTGGAGGTGGCGATCGCTAATGATGATAATGACTCAAGCAAAGCCCAAAACATTGCCAGACAATTCGTCAATGATAAAACTATTCTAGCTGTAGTGGGACACAACGCAAGCGAAGCTGCCGTACCTGCTGCATTTGTGTATAAAAGTGAGAAGTTAGTGATGCTCTCTCCCACCAGTTTTGATCAACGCCTATCTGGTCTTAGCAACTATATATTCCGTACTGTTAATACTAACAATTTAGCGAGAAGCCTCTCTGATTACATAATCAAGACCGCTACCAAAACCAATATTGTAATTTGTGTTGATCCTGAGTCTGCTGATAATAGGTGGTTGGCAGATGAGTTTAGCAAAGCCATAGAACAGCCTAATTATAAAATTAATCCTACTCCTTGCAACCTTTCAGACCCTGCTTTTGATCCCAATACCATGATTTCTAAAGCTATTACGAGCCAGGCAAACGGTTTGTTTTTAGCTCCTTATATAGACAGAATTAATAAAGGTCTAGAAGTGGCACGAGCTAGTAAAGGACGGTTACAGCTATTTAGCAGTCCTACAATGTACACGCAACAAACCCTAGCGAATGGAAAAGCTGATGTCAACGGGATGATACTCGCTGTACCTTGGCATCCTCAAGCAATTTCTGGTAATCCCTTTCCCCAAAATGCCCAGAAACTTTGGGGTGGGCCTGTAAATTGGCGAACAGCGACGGCTTATGATGCAACTATAGTAATCGCTAAAGGTTTGCAACAAACTAAGACAAGTGAAGAACTACAAAAAGTACTGCACAGTCCGAGTTTTTCAGTCGATGGTGCAACAGGAAATATTCAGTTTTCACAATCAGGCGATCGCATAAATAATGAAATCTTTTTAGTCAAAGTTCAACAAAAAGCTGGCACTGATAAATATGAGTTTGTGCCAATTCAACCTTAGTTTTGCAGCTTGACTTAATAGCGATCGCACTCAGTTTTTTATTTATAACAACTCGATAAATTCATCAAAAAAGCCAAAATTCACAACATATCTGGATTTTCCCCCATTTCTCTCAATCTAGCCGCTAAACGAGCCACCTGTGCAGCAGCCGCTTCTTCTCGTACAGCGGCTGCTTCTGCTTGTGCAACTGCGGCTTGTGCTTGTGCAACAGCAGCCTCGTCTGGTAACAAAACCAAATTGCCAGCTACATCATAAAACCGCAACCATACCGCCGTTTCTCTGTCTATTGTTCCTTCATTCGTTCCCAACCATAAACCTAACTTTTGACACCACAACCAACCACGCTCATTTGGTGTCAAAGATTGATATTGCTGATTATGATCTAAATGCCACCCTTGCAAAGAAGTCGGGTCAAAGGGGTCATAGACAAAATAATCTGAAGTATGAAAAGTTTGTTCGTAAAGGTCTTTTTTAACAGTCTTATCTATTTTAGCTGTAGATGGTGATATTAATTCTACAATCACATCAGGATAACGACCGTTTTCTTCCCACACTACTCAACCTTGACGAGAATTAGTCCCGTCCACATTCAGGACAGCAAAGAAATCGGAGCCACGGAAATCCTGGTTAGCGTACTTGGGCGCTGCTGTAATAAATAAACATATTGCCACCAGTAAAAAAATCATTTCGGTCAGCCCAAGCTTGCTGCAATGAGCGAATCAACACATTCATAGCAATACGGTGGTGATTTGATTCCAAGGGATCTCGGTGATCAAAAATTAAATCTGTAGGCGGTGTAGGGTGTTCCCAGTCTAGAATGGCTCTTGGGTTGTTTTCGGTAGTCATGAGCGATCGCCTTTCTCAGAAAGCCTTAGATTTCTATCATAAATTATTCTTCACCCAATCTCTAAAATTACGCATAGCTTGACTTCTCCCAATTGTTAAACATTGCTGAACATATTCATTAACTAATTCAACTATTGGGATATTAGGAAAATTAGGACTAGATTCAGACTTTATATACTTCCCTTCTTTTAGCAAGGAAATTTCTAACCCTTGTTGTGTATGTCGCCAAAGTTCAGGAACTCCCAAAATTTCATAATTATCAAATCGAGTCCGAGAAGTAATATCAATTTCGATTGCTAAATCTGGTGGTGGGTCTATATTTAAATCAATGCGATTTTTCCCAATTACAGCAGCTTGATTTTGAATATAAAAGCTGGTATCTGGTTCTACTGCTTGCCGCATTTGCTCATTTTTAAGTGTTGTGGAACCAAAAGGCTCAAAATCAATTTGGAGTATTTCTAACAAGATTTTGACTAAATCACCAATAAGTTCTTTATCTTTTTCGTGTTCTGGTAGGGGAACCATAATTTCTAACCAACCATGACTATAAGAAATACGTGCAGCACGCCTTTCTCCCATTTCTTCTAAAATATTTTCTAACTGCTGCCAACTAATATCTTTGAGCAACATCTGTTGGCCAGGTTTAACAATAATTTGTTGCAGTTTTAAAAGCATATCACCTCAGAGAGTTGATGTATTAATTTATGTAGTCGATAGAATTTACAAATCAACTTTATTAAAGTATATCGCCTCTGAGTATGAGTGTATAAATTAGCTAAAATAAATCATCAACATAAACTTTGCCTATTTCAATGTTAGAAGTAATTTTTACTTGTTACTTGTTAAAGGAATACGGATAGTAAACTCTGTTCCATATCCTGGAGTAGAATCAACTTCAATAGTTCCTCGATGTTTATCTACGACAATTTGATAAGCGATCGCCATTCCTAATCCGATTCCTTTACCCACAGGTTTAGTAGTGAACATATAGTCAAATACTCGTTGCTTTACCTCTTCTGACATCCCAATACCATTATCGGAAATCTGAATAATCACTTGTTTTTCATCAGTGAGTTCAGTCTGAATGCGAATTTGTCCTTCATTCTTTACTAATGACTCTTCTATAGCATCAATTGCATTCACTAGAACATTCATAAACACCTGATTGAGTTGCCCTGCATAGCATTCTACTAGAGGTAAATCACCATATTTCTTAACGATCTGAATTTCTGGTTGATTAGGCGTGGCTGTCAGGCGATGATTCAGAATCATCAGAGTGTTGTCTAATCCTTCATTAATGTCTACAAATTTCATGTCTGCCTCATCAAGGCGTGAGAAATTACGCAACGATAGTACAATCTGACGAATGCGCTTGGTTCCCACTTGCATTGATGCCATTAATTTGGGTAAATCTTCTGCCAGAAACTCAATATCAAGGTCTTGGGCGCGATCGCTAATTTCTGGGGTAGGATTTGGGTAGGTTTGTTGATAAAGCTTGAGCAAATCAAGGATGTCTTGGCTGTAAATGCTGGCATGGTTGAGATTGGCATGGATAAAATTAGCAGGATTATTGATTTCATGTGCCACTCCAGCCACTAGTTGTCCCAGGCTAGACATTTTTTCGGTCTGGATAAGTTGAGCTTGGGTATTTTGCAATTCTTTCAAGGTTTTGCTGAGTTCCTGCGCCTGCTGGCTGGAAACAAAGGCACGATCGCGAATCTGTTCATATAGCTGCACCTGTCGCCATGCACTAATTAACCCAACCAATAGCAATCCTCCCAAAACTGTAGCCAATAGGTTCAACGCCTGCAATGGCGATTCAATATTTTCTTTTGGCACAATTAACGCTACTGACCAATTTGCTTCTCTGAGGGGAGTGTAAGCAATATAACTCCACTTACCATCCAGTTGAAGTAATTCAATATTTGTGCGTTTAGCTACCATTTTTTGAGTAATTTCAGCTAACCGAAGATTGGGTGAGTTAAGGAAACTCTGGGCAGCTTTTTCGGGTGTACCAATTAGTTCTATATTGGGATGAGCGATGGGAACTCCTTGAGAATTTAGCGCAAAGGCATAGCTGCTCTTACCTTGATGTAAATTGCTGATGACTTCAACTACCCGGTTAATTGGAATTCCTCCCATTAAAACACCTGCTGGCTTTGTACCTGTGTTGGCAGGAATCGGCGAACTAATCTGAATCTGTAACTGTTTGGTTGTGCGTCCAATAATTGGATCGGCTGCTACTGTTTCACCCGCTATACTCCGCTGAAAAAATTCTCGGTCTTTAACATTAAGATGATCTTGGTGAGTATTGATTAATGTACCATCTGGTATACTTAATGCCATGAGCAAAAACGTTTGCAGCCGCTTCACCTCAGATTGCAAGTAAGGTTCCATCACAGGCCAATCTAGCGATCGCACGACAACAGAATTTGCCAAAGTCTTAATTTCTGTCTTACGAATGGCTAACCAGTTATCAATATCATCCTCACCTTGCCGTGTTTTTAACAGTGCTTGCTCCTTGATACTATCGAGCAGCAATCCCTTAACAATCTTGTAACTAGTAACAGCTGTGGCACTAATGCTAATGGATAGAATCACCACAATTAATAATAATAGTAAGTTTCGCGATCGCCATTTAAATGAGTAGTATTTTTTGTTGATCTGGGCATTCCATCGGGGATTAATTTTCAACCAGACTTTTCGCAATTTAAGCATCATCTTCACTTGACTCCAAACTAAAATTTAAAAAGCAAAAATGAAAAGTGCTGAGTAAAATGGAAATTACTCAGCACGGGCTAAACGCCCCGCTACCGCTAACAGCACTCAGCATTAATTATTGTTGTTGAGTAGAGATTTGAATGACAAACTCTGTACCCTTTCCAAGTTCGGAAGTACAAGAAAGCGAACCGCCATGTGCTTCTACAACAATTTGACGAGCGATCGCTAATCCTAATCCAGTGCCTTTTCCTACAGGTTTGGTGGTGAACAAATGGTCAAATACTTTTTGTTTAACCTCAGATGACATTCCCACCCCGTTATCAGCAATCTTAATCAAAACATCCTGACCTGAGTCTGCTACACGAGTTTGAATGGTGATGCAATTGGGGTTGGCAAGAATCGCTTCCAAACTCCGTTCTATATTGTATTGTTCAAGTGCATCAATGGCATTTGCTAACAAGTTCATAAATACCTGATTAAGTTGTCCAGCAAAGCATTCCACTAGGGGGAGTTTGCCATAATTCTTCACCACCTCAATTGCCGGACGATTTTCGTTAGCTTTTAAACGGTGTCTCAGAATCAGAATACTGCTGTCAATACCTTCGTGAATATCAAAGGGAACTTTATAATCCTTATCTGCTCTGGAGAATGTTCGCAAACTGGTACTAATACTGCGGATACGGCTAACACCCAATTTCATCGATTCCAGCAATTTAGGTAAATCTTCGCGTAAATAATTCAGGTCGATGGCATCAATTTCATCTTGAATATCTGAGCCGGGATTAGGAAACTTTTCTTGATAAAGATTAATTAGACCCAATAAATCTTTGACATAATCTTTTGCTGGTTCTAAGTTGCCAGCAATGAAGCCGACGGGATTGTTGATTTCATGGGCAACACCTGCTACCAAGTTACCAATGGCAGACATTTTTTCACCTTGTACTAATTGCAATTGCATCGTTTGGAGTGCTTGCAATGCTTGTTCTAATTGTTGCTTTTGCTGTTGTAGCAATTTTTGTGATTGCTGGTATTTGGTAATGTCTTCAGACGTTCCAAGGATACCAAAAACGTTTCCTTCTCTATCTTTTAGGGGAATTTTATTTGTATTCGACCAGATTTGTTTTCCGTCTGCTTGCTGTAATGTTTCAATAATATTGAGTTCAGCTTGTCCAGATTCCATAATGCGGCGATCGCACTCTACATACCAATCTGATTCCTCACGAGTCCAAGATAAATCGTAGTCTGTTTTAGCAACAACATTTTTTGGTATTCCTACACCTGAAGCTTGAGCAAACTTATGATTACAGCCTAAATAAACACTATTGCGGTCTTTCCAGAAAACAGATTGGGGGATATTGTCCATAATTAACCGCAAGAATTGTTCCGTCTGTCCCAAGTTTTCTAGAGTATTTTGTGCTTGCTGATAAAGTCGGGCATTTTCCAAGGAGATTGCAGCTTGAGTGCATAATAGATTGAGAATTTCGACGCGATCGCTAGTAAATGCCCCAGTCATCAGATTGTTTTCTAAATATAAAATCCCTAAGAGTTTTCCTTGATAGAAAATTGGTGTACATAGCAAGCTTTTGGGTTGCTGACTAATGATGTAGGGATCGGCTATCAGCACCGGATATAATGTTGTATCAAAGATAATGGTAGGTTGCAGGCTGCGTTTGACGGCGTAAATTAGGCTATGAGGAACATCTGCACTATCTTCCACAAAAATGGACTGTAACACCGTTGATTTTTGACCAACTTGAGCCGTCGCCTCAACTACCAATCTATCTTCTTTAAGCAGTAGTAACGCACACTTATCTGCTCCAGCATTTTCAATCACCACTTGCAGCAGCTTCGTAAGTAATTTATCAAGTTCAATTTCACTGGAGAGAGTCTGAGAGGCTTTTAAAACTGTTGCAAAATCTAGCATTACTGATGTGTTGCTGCTAGAGGTTACTGATTTATTAACGCTTGGGTGGAAAGTCGTAATGCTGTCAATATTTGCGATCGTTTCATTGGGCGTGAGTAGCGATACTCTTTCAGAGTCACTTCGTGAACGCGTCTGTTGTAAAATCGGGGCTAGAAGCCGTGAATAACGTTGTTCTAAATCATCGACTTTGGCTTTAGCACCCCAGCGAGTATAACAATAGTAAGCATTAATCAAATATTCTTGGGCAATCCGTTCTTTGCCCCATTCTAAATAAAACTTAGCTGTAAGTTCATTAGCAAGAGCTTCTTCATTGAGGTATTCGTTTTCTTTGGCTTTAGCAATGGCGCGATCGTAATACTCAATTGCCTCGGCTTTTGCCCCCAATACTCGACATTTTTCTGCGATCACTAAAGCATGGCGGTGAGCCTGATTACTTGGTGCATGAGCCGCCCAAGTGCTGAGTTTTTCTTCATGACCCCTCACCCGTTCTATAATGCTGATTTGGTCTGTCTCACTGGCTGTTGGGTAAACCGCTAATCGAACTAGTGCATCGTAGAAGTAAAACAGAGGAAGCATTACTAGTCCTGTGACTGCACCCAAATACGGTTCTGCAAGTTTGGCGTTTTGTAGAGCTTGTTCATAGTGTTGGAAAAGGTAGGAGAGGAACAGTTTATTGAAATAAACCTGATATAGTCCTGCTCCCTGATTCGTTTTGAGGTAAAGCTGAATTATTTCATCCTCATGGCAGTATTCGCCAAGCAACCGCTCAGGTTCAAGCACAACCTCCAACAAATTCACTACAACCTGATAATAAATACTTTGTGTGTGCAGACAGGTATCCTGGCGCAATTGCTGAATGACCTTGCGATGAGCTTCTATCGTTTGTCTTAAGGCAGATAGTTCTTGACCACTCCAGTAAGCTGTGTAGCAATAACACATCAAGCTGAGAGCGACATACTCGATATCACCGATTTCTAGCCCACTGGAGTAGGCTTGCAAATATCCTTCCAAGGTATATTTTGCTGGTTCTTGCCAATGTCTAAGGAAGCAGTTAAAGGCAAAAATGGTTTTAGCAGTTAACTTGGGGGCATGAATGCGTTGCATAAGATTCATCCCCAGTTGCCCAAACCGATAGCCTGCGTCAATATCTCCCAATATGGCAGCCAAGGTCAACCCATACATTACGTAGCTATGAGTCGATTCTGGAGCATTGCCGTATTCTACTGATAAATCGAATTCGGCAAAGATCACCAGGGGCAAAAGATCGGGAGCAGCTTGATAGGTGGCAGAAATAATGCTGGATAAAATAACCATTGCCGCTTTTTTATCCGGTGTGGCTATTTGCGGTAATTCCAACAAAGATTCGATTGACCTGCCATTGAGCAAGGTTTGGGTGTGCCTCAGTGCCTGTTGGATGTCTGCTGGGGTGGGTTGTTCCGGCAAATGTACTCCCAGATGCTTGAGGATTTTTCGTGCTAATTGCAAGGCTTCTAGCTGCTGATGTTGTGCCATGCAAGCCTGGATTTTAATACTGTAGATATTTACCCGCTCCAGCCATGATTGGGCATGATTCAGTACCACATCAGCTAACTGTTCCATCTGTTCAAAATCGGTGCAGAGGTAAGCTGATTCTGTTGCTCCTTCATACAAGATCAGGGCGAGATTGTATTGGCTGTGCCAGCAATTACTCGTCAGCATGGCAATACCTGTGTTGAAATAGTCTAAAGCTGCTGCATAAGCTGTTGCACCCTTGGCTTTATGTCCAGCCGCCAAGTTTAACTGCGCGAGTTCCTGTTGCTCCAGCTCATCACTAATCAAAGCGACCCCTTGATTGAGGTGGTTGACGATCGCAAAAATTTTCTCATCACGTTCATTTGCAGTCGTGGTGTGTTGCAGCAAACGCCCAATGTGCAGGTGAGTAACTTGCTTTTGATTGTCAGGGATTAGTGAATAGGCAGCTTGCTGAATGCGATCGTGAAGAAATTTGTAGGTGATGGTTATTTGTCCATAGTCATTCTGGCTATTTACCAATGAATGCTGTTGATAAAACTTGTAAACATCATTGGTAGGAATGATCAATCCTTCTTGGAGTGCTTTCCATAATTCATCTGTCGTTGTTGCCTCAGACTGTTCATAGACAATCGCTAATGTGGTTAAGTCAAAAGAGTTTCCTACACAAGCCGCTAATTTCAAAACTTCTTGAGTTTCTATTGACAATTTTTCAAGCTGAATTGCCATAAACTCTACTACATCGTCAGTAAGAGTGAGCGATCGCACCTGAGCAATATCACATTCCCAATAACCACCATCAAAATTAAATGTAATTAATTGATCTTGATGTAGCGCTTTGAGAAACTGGTTACTGAAGAAAGGATTCCCTTTAGTTTTGCTCAATACTAATTCTGTTAAGGGTGTGGCTAAAGCTAAAGAGCAACTCAATGTATTTGCAACCAAATGATTGATAGAAACCCGATCGAGGGGTAATAAGGTAATTCTATTGACTGTGGCATCTAATTTCTGAATCTCTTCCAAAGTCAGCATCAACGGATGTACTGGGTTGACTTCGTTATCTCGATAAGCACCAATTAACAATAAATAGCCGATGTCAGCTTCACTCATTAACAAGTGCATTAAGTTTAAAGAAGCAGAATCTGCCCATTGCAGATCGTCAATAAAGATCGCCAATGGATGTTCTGATGCAGTGAAGACTTGAGTGAACTTCAAAAACAGCAAATTGAAGCGATTTTGTGCCGCACTACCAGAGAGTTCCGGCGCAGGCGGCTGTTTACCAATCATACTTTCCAGTTCTGGAATCACCTCAATCATCACTTGTCCGTTCTCACCCAAAGCAGAGAGAATTTTGGACTTCCATTGCTCAAATTGGGCATCAGTTTCACTCAGCAGTTGCCCGATTAAGTCTCGAAAAGCTTGCACGAAGGCAGAGAAAGGGATGTTGCGCTGGAACTGGTCAAATTTACCTTTAATGAAATAACCCCGTTGTCGCACAATTGGCTTGTGGACTTCGTTCACTACAGCAGTTTTGCCAATACCAGAGAAGCCTGCTACTAACATAATTTCAGTGCTTCCCTGACTGACTCTCTCAAAGGCATCCAGTAAATTTTGAACTTCAGCTTGGCGACCATAGAGCTTTTCTGGGATGATGAAGCGATCGCAAATATCCCGCTCACCTAATTCAAAAGATTTAATCGAGCCAATTTCCTGCAATTGAGACAAACATTTTTCTAAATCAAATTTCAGCCCTAATGCACTCTGATAGCGGTCTTCAGCATTTTTCGCCATCAACTTCATCACAATCCCACAAAGAACTTCGGGAATAGGTTCTTCATTTTTGAATTTTGAATTTTGAATTTTGAATTGATTTGGTTGCTTGGCAATATGACAGTGAACTAACTCCATCGGATCGTTAGACTCAAAGGGTAGGTGTCCAGCCAGCAATTCATAGAACGTAACGCCGAGGGAATAGTAATCACTGCGATAGTCAATTCCGCGATTCATCCGCCCGGTTTGTTCTGGGGAAAGGTAGGCGAGAGTACCTTCTAAGACATTAGGACTGTAAATTTCTTGGGTTTCTCTGGGTAAAAGAGAGGCAATACTAAAGTCAATCAACTTGACTTGCTTAGTTTCCGGGTTGATGAGAATGTTGGCAGGCTTGATATCTTTGTGGATAATTCGATGGCGATAAAGTCCGTCAAGAGTATTACTCAGAGCGATCGCAATATCCAAGAACTCTGTCAGAGTATATTGGTTACTCTCCATTTTTTTGTTGAGCCAATCTCTGAGGGAAATACCACCAAAATCCTCCATCACCAAAGCATAGCTGTTGCGGTAAGGTTCCAGGCTGTAGGGATGAACAATACCGGGTAGATCGAGATTTTTAGCAATCGTGTACTGATTACGAAACAGCAGCAGTTCATTGAAGGTAGGATACTCCTGCTGGAGCAGTTTGATGACCACTGGAAGTTGATCGGACTCTCGAATAGCACGATAAACTAAGGTTCTAGAGCCTGCATAAAGTTGTTCGCTAATTCGATAGTTTAAAAGCTTGTCCATCGGCTCAACTGCTGTATTCATACTTCATCAACTCTTGTTAAATCAGCTACTTATTTAAAGTAGTTTGCCCAAAGATCAGCTTTTGCTAACTCAGTTTTCTTTTGGGGAACACCGAAAAGCCCGTCGTAGACATCGCATTTTACATGTGTAATCTGTCTGTAGCTTATTAAGCAAAACTACCGCTATTTCCGGTAAAATCAAGTTCTGAAGACTGTGGATTTGGGAGAAACTTGGGGTGCCTACACTTGGCGTTAACATTGACCACATCGCCACTATCCGGCAAGCGCGTCGGACGGTGGAACCAGATCCAGTAGCGGCGGCGGTACTGGCAGAATTAGCAGGTGCAGATGGAATTACGGTGCATCTGCGTGAAGATCGGCGACATATCCAAGATCGGGATGTGCGGATATTGCGGCAAACAGTGCGATCGCATCTTAATTTAGAAATGGCCGCTACAGACGAAATGCTAGCGATCGCTCTCGATATCAAACCAGATTACGTGACTTTAGTCCCCGAAAAGCGCGAAGAAGTCACAACAGAAGGCGGACTAGATATTATCGGCCAAATTGCTAGAATAGGTGAAATAGTCGATAAATTGCAAAGCGCTAGCATTCCAGTTAGTTTATTTATCGATGCCGAACCTGCACAAATTGAAGCATCTGTCAAGATAGAGGCGCAGTTTATTGAATTGCACACCGGACAATATGCTGAGGCTAAGGATGAAACAAATCGCCAGCGAGAATTAGCCATATTAGCTAAAGGGTGTGAGCAAGCGATTCAAGCCGGATTGCGAGTTAATGCTGGTCATGGGCTTACCTATTGGAACGTCTATCCGGTAGCTGCGCTTCCAGGCATGGAAGAACTGAACATTGGTCATACCATCATCAGTCGGGCAGCATTAGTAGGTATAGAAAAGGCAGTCCGCGAGATGAAGCAAGCTATAAGAGGGGACAGGTGACAGGGGATAGGGAATAGGGGAAGAAACTATAACCTGTAACCTGTAACCTGTAACCTATAATCTAGAGGGGTTGTCACTGCGAAATCTAGAAATTGGGATCAAATCTTCAGCAAAAACTTCTATGAGCGCAACACAATCTAACAACCTGCCACTTTGGGTACAGAATAGAGATAAAGTGATAGCAGAAAGCACTGATGTCGAGTGGCGCTATCAGACACCGCCTGATTATTCCCGTTCAAATGAGAATCTTGCCCAAGAAAGTATCCACAATCACCTTGAAGGTACACTGGAAGCGATCGTCCAAAACTTAGTGAGAACCTTTGAGATGGAGGTATCCTTCAAAGCTAACCCGCAAGAGTGGTTATCTATTGTGAATGAACAGTTTCGCGTCAGTACCAATGGTGGAGTAGAGTATACCGCAGCAGATGTATCAGCCCAAGGTACTTACAATCTATTTATGCCTGATTCAGAGCATTACAAAGCTTCAGAAGAAACCTTTGAATCATCCGCAAAAGTCTTCCACACAACATTCCCCCAAGGATTTCCTTGGGAAGTTTTGGAAGTTTTCTCAGGGCCCCCAAATGTCACATTTAAATGGCGGCATTGGGGACATTTTAACGGAGAATATAAAGGCCATGCACCTACTGGAGAGACAATAGAAATTATCGGCATGAGCATTGCAAAAGTTACCGATGACTTGAAGGTTATTTCCTTAGAACACTACTTCGACAATAATCTGTTCTTGGAAAAGCTAACATCTGGTGGCAAACAGACAAAATCTGAAAACCAGAAAAGTGCTTGTCCGTTCAGTTCTTGGTTCAATAAATCCCACAAAAGTTAGTTTGTAAGGGTACAGAGTCACTGTGCCCTGAAATTATTCACATAGCAACCAAAGGATGAAAATGCAAACATACCATTACGTTTTGGCAAGTCAGCGCTTTCTTCTCCAAGAAGAACCGATACACGAAGTTCTCAAAGAACGCACCCGTAACTACCACGAACAAGAAAAACAAATAGATTTTTGGTTGGTTGAACAACCAGCTTTCTTGAAAACACCGCAGTTTAAAGAGCTAAAAGCAAAGTGTCCCCAACCAGCAGTCGCAATTATTTCTACAAATCCTCAATTTATTACTTGGTTAAAACTGCGTTTAGAGTACGTCATCACTGGAGAATTCCAGGCTCCTTCTGAGGCAATACCAGATGCTTTAGCATCGTTAGCTACCGTATCTTAGGCATTGCTTAGGGGAGAGGTGACAGGTGACAGGTTATGGAGAATAATCTGTACCCTGTAACCTATAACCTGTTCCCTTCTTTACTCCTCATTCCCTAACTTTATTTTTGAGTAACAAAATATATTTTTTGACACATATTTCATCACCATACTGAAGTAGCTAGGTTTTAAGCTTTTTTCTTATAAAATCTTCTAAGACACCTTAATTTACATAATCTAACTTTTGTGCATAGATTTCAGAATTTACCAAGTGTTTTAGGATTAGCGATTGTAGGGTTGATTGGTGGTATGAGTTCTGTACTTGCTCAAAAAACCATTCCCTCTTGTCAACCACCAAATGCGGGTGAGTATCTTTTATTAGTAGTCAGTCCCACAGCAAATAATCAAAAGCAGTTACGTAGCGCCTTACCACCTGAACTTAAAACTATCACCTGCAAATATCTCAACGAAACCGTGACGCGAGTCGGGGGTTTTAATAAAATTGACGATGCCAATCGTTGGGCAAGATATGTCAGCAATATTGTTGGCTTATCTGCCATAATTACAACTCGACCGACGACAACGGCAGATGTGCAGCCACAGCCACAGCCACAGCCACAGTCACAGCCAAAAAAACCACCTCAGCAGACAGTCAGCTATAATCCTCAAGCATTAGGAGAAGGTTATGCAGTGCTGGTAGATTATTACAACCGTCCAGAACTAGTAAATAATGTGCAGCAAGTGGTGGGAGGTAACGTCGGTTTTGTTTCTTATGGACAACGCCCTTACTTGCTAGCAGTTTATACCACTAACCAAACTGAAGCGTATAATACATTGCAAAAGCTAAACAATGGCGGTTTCGTTGCCAGCCTAGTAGATAGCCGTAAGGTGATTCTGCTGCGCTCAACTGTGCGGTTTTAGTGATATTAAGTTTACTGGCATACTGATGCGAGCTACCAGATTGGTAAATTTGTCAATTAACCGAATTTTGGATTTTAAATTTTGGATTTTAAATTCAAAATTTAAAAAGGTTTTAAGCGAACATATTTATATTCGCTCTGTGAGAAACAAGTTATTTGGAACAAATCCTTTCATCCTTAATCCCCTGAATTTCTTCACGGGATAAATCTAAAATCCAAAATCCAAATTTGATTGACAAATTACCAGTTACCAATTATCAATAGCCGCTCAAACAAAGATTTATTGCCCTAGTTCAATAAGCAGACCTAGCTAACCAATAGATGGTTATACCCAAAGCCGATCCGGCGATTACCTGAACTGGTGTATGTCCGAGTAATTCTTTCAGACGGTCTTGGCTAAAATCTGGTTTTTCATGAAATAATTCATCAATCATTTGATTGAGAATACGAGCTTGCTTACCAGCTGCTTGACGAACTCCGGCTGCATCATACATGACAATGATGGCAAAAACGATCGCAACGGCAAAATCAGGAGATGCCCAACCTAGTGTTTGCCCTACACCAGCGGCTAGAGCCGTAACCAGAGCCGAATGGGCACTGGGCATACCTCCGGTTGTCACCAAAACACGCACATTCAGTTTGCGATGTTTGACGATCTCAACTACGAGCTTTAATGCTTGAGCAATTAAACAAGCTACCAGAGCAACCAGCAGCACCCGGTTGTCTAAAATGTTGCCTATGTCCTGCATGGTATTTTGGTTAGGTTAGTAAATATTAGCAGCAGTTGTTGGTTGAGGAAACATTTAGATTCAACCCAAAATTCCCAAATTAATTTATCACGTTGCAAAAAGACCAACGATTCAAAATAACCTAAAGGCTTATCAAGTAAGCTTTTGTAATTTTGAATCAGTGAATTTTTAATTTCGTTGGGCAGTAGTAGTACAGTATGGTGTAAATAAACTACCCATTCCCAATCAATGAAACGCTTGGGGTATAAGAATTACGAATTACCCAAAGCGTTACTAGTTCTTACGGCTGGTAATAAAATGAGCGATCGCTTGGAGTGGTATAGCTCTGTCTCCAAAGGGTTCTAATTCCACACAAGCTTCTTTAACTAGCTCTTGGGCTTTTGAGCGCGATTCCTCAAGTCCCCAAAGGCTGGGATAGGTAACTTTCTTAGCTCTTTCGTCTTTGCCAGCTGTTTTACCTAATTGCTCTTGGGTAGAAGTGATATCCAAAATATCATCAATGATTTGGAATGCTAGCCCAATATTTTGAGCATAACGGGTTAGTCGTTGCACATCTTCAGGTGATGCATTAGCAATCAGCCCGCCACAAACTACGCAAGCTTCCAAAAGGGCTGCTGTTTTGTGTTTATGAATGAAATTTAAGGTTTCTAAGGAAATATCAGATTTACCTTCCGACTCTAAATCGACAACTTGACCGCCGACCAAACCAGCTGCCCCCAATGCTCGACCAAGACGGGCAATAACCTGCAAGGCCACCTCTCTCTTAACGCTTTGGGGGGTTTGAATGGCAACAGACTCAAAAGCAAGAGCCAACAAGCCATCCCCAGCCAAAATCGCGACATCTTCACCATAGACTTTATGATTCGTCAGCTTTCCACGACGGTAATCGTCATTATCCATCGCTGGAAGGTCGTCATGAATCAACGACATTGTGTGGATCATCTCCACAGCACAAGCTGTTGGCATGGCCATTTCAATGGTTCCACCCATCATTTCACAGGTGGCAAGGCAAAGAATGGGACGTACACGCTTACCTCCAGCTAATAACGAGTAGCGCATCGCCTCATAAATCTTTTCTGGATAAATGACTGGGATAGCCCGATCCAAAGCATTATCACAAAGCTTTTGTCGCTCTTTTAGATAGCCTGCTAAGTTAAATGTGGCTTCCTCTGGTGGTGTCTTTTGCACGTTATCAGTTGCTACCATTCTTTAATTCCTGACATTTTGCGATTTTTGCCTTATACGTCACAATTTTAAGGTGCTGGGGGGCTGAAAAAAATGAAGAGTTAGGAGCAGAGACGCGATTAATCGCGTCTGTACAGGATTTAGGAGTTAAGAGTTATTAAGAATAACTTTTAACTTTCACTCTCTTTCTTCTTTTGCCGCTCTGGAATAGCTAGCAAATGTATTTTCCAACAATATGGCAACAGTCATCGGGCCAACACCACCAGGAACTGGGGTGATAAATCCTGCTACATCAGCGGTTAATTCAAAATGGACATCGCCAATGAGGCGACTTTTGCCATTAGCATCGGTGACGCGATTCATCCCCACATCTACCACAACAGTGCCCGGTTTCACCATATCAGCAGAGATCAATCCGGGACGACCTACTGCTGCAATTAGAATATCAGCATTTTGGGTGATGGTTTTGAGGTCATGCGATCGCGAGTGAGCGATCGTGACTGTGGCATCAGCTTCTAATAGCATCAGCGCCATCGGTTTACCCACCAAAATACTGCGCCCCACAACTACTGCCTGTTTTCCCTGCAAAGGAATCTCATATTCTTCTAAAAGCCGCATCACACCAGCTGGGGTGCAGCTACGTAAACCAGTTTCTCCCCGTACTAGTCGCCCCAAGTTAACTGGGTGCAGTCCATCAGCATCTTTATCGGGATCAATTTGATGTAGCAGAGTTACAGCATCCAGGTGGTTAGGTAAGGGCAACTGCACAAGAATGCCATCCACTCTTTTATCGTGGTTGAGTGCAGCAATTACCTCTTCTAACTCCTCAAGGGTAGTTTCGGCAGGAAAATGCTTACCAAAAGAAGCGATCCCAACTTTAGCACAGGCTTTTTCTTTATTGCGTACATAAGCCGCTGATGCTGGGTTATCACCAACCATCAACACTGCTAAACCAGGTGGTCGTCCAATTTTTGGTTGTAATTGTGTAATCGCAACAGCAAGTTCTTGCTGAATTTTTGCAGCTAAAGCTTTCCCATCAAGGAGTTTGGCAGTTTTTGTTTCCATGAAAATTCCCAGCTATGTTCGCTTTTTGTCCAAAGTCCAAAATGAAAATATTGATTCTTAACTCTTGACTTTCGACTATTATTGTGTGGCTGTTTGGTGTCGTAGCGTTTCTCTCACAGTAAATCCATAATGTTTATTTTCTCAGATCAACGGCATCATCTGAAGAATAAAGAATTAGGAGAGTGGGAGAGGGGCAGGGGAGCAGGGGAGCAGAGGAGAATAATCAATGCCCAATGCCCAAAATAAATAAATCGGTGGCTTTTATGCGACAAATAAGAAATTTATCTCTTTCGTTCTTGTACGGGCACAGTATTGTTCCTTACCGTTTGGGGTTGACTTTTTTTCTGATAACAGGACTTTGTAGTTGTGGTAACTTGATATCGCCTGGTTTGCGTGGTGCTGGCTTAAAAATTGGTAAAAATGTCACTCCAATTGGAGAGATTAAAGCAAAACAAGACAATCAGGCTATAGTTTACATCCAAGGTCAGGTAGAAAAGCAAGCTCCCCTGATCAAACAGTGGGCTTATAAAATTAAGGACTCAACGGGCAAAATTTGGGTTGTCACCAATCAAAAGAATCTGGGTGAAGGTTCAGAAGTTGTAATTAAGGGTAAAGTTCGCTACCGAAGTATTCCTTTAGCTGGCAAAGAATTGGGGGAAGTTTATTTAGAAGAAGAATAATCAACAATTAAAAATAAAGATATGAACAATCAACAGGTGCACGTAGCGATCGCAATTCTTTACCAGAAAAACAAGTTTCTCATGCAACTGCGTGACAACATCCCCGGTATTCTCTACCCTGGTTACTGGGCCCTGTTTGGTGGTCACATCGAACCTGGTGAAACGCCAGATGTAGCGGTAAAACGAGAAATTTTAGAAGAAATCGGCTATGATCTACCACCCTTTCTTGAATTTGGCTGTTATCCCAACGAAAGAGTTGTCCGTCATGTCTTTCATGCACCACTCTTGGTGGAATTAAATCAACTGGTTCTGAATGAGGGCTGGGATATGGCGTTATTTACACCAGAAAATATTCGCCAAGGTAACTGTTATTCACAAAATGCTGGCGAAGTGCGACCTTTAGGGGCAATGCATCAGAAAATTATGTTGGATTTTATTGAGAAAAATCCAACATAATTTGGGGATAAGTCATTTGTCATTTGTCATTGGGCATTGATTATTAATTCTTCTTCCCATCTCCCTCATCCCCCACTCCCCACATCCCAAGAAGCCAAAATAAAGTTAGAACGAACTCTTATGGGGTCATCACTAATGCACTCAGCAAACAAACTGCCGCGATGGTTAACTATAGGATTGGCATTTCCCATTGCCATTCTCAACGGCTGGCTATTGCTCCAGGTTATACAGTATTTTCAACCCTTGGTTAGCATTATTGCCGCCGCCATCCTGCTAGCTTTTGTCTTGAACTATCCAATCCAGTTTCTTCAGGAGCAAGGAGTGAAACCCAACTTAGCGATCGGAGGAGTGTTGCTTTTGACTCTGGTGGTTTTAGTAGCTTTAGGTATCACCTTGGTTCCCCTGATTATTCAACAACTCGTAGAATTAGCTAATATTTTGCCGAGTTGGATTGATTCTGGTACTCAGCAGCTGCAAGCTTTTCAAGATTGGGCGTTAAGTCAACAGCAACTTCCGATTAATTTAAGTGGTTTATTTACCCAAGTTCTAGAACGATTATCTAACCAACTTCAGTCTTTCACTGGTAGAATTCTTGGTTTTGCTGTCGATACCATTGGTATTGTTCTCAATGTGCTGCTGGCTGTAGTGTTGACTATCTACCTAATATTGAACGGTGAACGTCTTTGGGATGGAATTTTTCAGTGGTTTCCCCCTAGTATTGGGTCAAGAGTACGGGAATTACTGCGAGAGGATTTTCACAATTACTTCATCGGTCAAGCAACATTAGGAGCTGTGTTAGGGGTGACAATTACACTAGTGTTTTTAGCGCTGCAAGTTCCCTTGGCTCTACTGTTTGGTATTGGCATTGGCTTATTTTCACTCTTCCCCTTTGGTACGGGAGTCGGTATCGCCATAGTAAGTTTATTGGTAGCGCTGCAAAATTTTTGGTTAGGGGTGGAAGTCTTAGGTGTAGCTGTTGCGATCGACCAAGTTAATTCTAATATTATTGCACCTCGAATTCTCAGCAATTTGACTGGCTTAAATCCTGTATGGGTGGTGATTTCTTTGTTGCTGGGCGCAAAGTTGGGAGGAGTACTGGGTTTGTTAATTGCGATCCCAATTGCCAGTTTTATCAAGGATACAACAGATAGCTGGCGCGCTGGAGAGTTTAATAAGATAGAGGATATAGAGTCAGAACCTCTGGCGGTAACAAGTGAGAGAGCAGGAACTTATAGTTAAAATCTAATTATTCAGATTAACTTAAAAACTGGCGTTCTTGTCCATAAATAAAGTGCAAAATCATAATTTATGATACTAACAAACAAGAAGCTATTCCTTTGTGCATCAAAAATTTCCTAGCAAGCAAAATAATCGTAAAAAACTTGAGTGTATGTGTAGTCTGCACTTCTCTACGAGACACTATGCAAACGACAAAGCTTTGTTACCACAGCAGGCATCGCCATTTACATATAAGAGGAAATTTGGTAGCGCATTAATCAACGATCAACCCATACAAAAGCATCATAAAATTCCTTATCCTTCAGGTGATAAGGGAATACAACACTTGCAGAAAATGACTGCGAAGCACTACGCCAGAAAACCTAAGTAGTCAGAATTTTTAAAAAATGAAAAGTTGTTTAAAACTTACCTTTGATAATGGGCAAACAGCATTAGCTACTCAAGTTGAGCAGCAAGCAGAATTGCCTTATGCTCTTGAGGAAATAGGGCTTGGCGGTTCGCGTCCTGTTTTAGTAGTAGTGGGGGGTGCAAGTAATATCAGTGAAGCTGACTTTCTCCGCATTCAACGGTTGTTTGTGGAAGTTTTAGCCCCCATCGCCGAAACTTTGGGGGCTTATGTCGTTGATGGGGGTACGGATGCAGGAATTATGCGAATGATGGGTGCGGCTCGTACTCAAATAGGTGCTAAGTTTGCTTTGGTTGGTGTGACACCTGAAGGCAAAGTGGCTTTACCTAATAATTTGGAAACTGCTGCTGATTTAATACCCTTAGAGCCAAACCATACTCATTTCGTGCTAGTTCCTGGTAACGATTGGGGCGACGAGTCTCCTTGGATATCTCACGTTGCGACTATGCTGGCCAATGATGCACCTTCGGTGACAGTACTCTTGAACGGTGGTGAAATTACCTTTAAGGATGCGTTTTCTAGCGTTGATAGTGGAAGGTTAGTTATTGTGATTGCTGGTAGTGGTAGAACCGCAGATATACTTGCAGATGCCTTGCGGGGAAAGGCTACTGATCAACGAGCCAAAAAGCTAGCTAAATCTGGTACATTACAATACATCGACTTAATCGATATAGAGAAAGGAGTTGATAATTTAGGCAAAGTAATTAAGGGGTTACTTTCTAATTAGGAGTAAAAAATGGCAAAAAAAGATAGTTATAATGAATTTTTAAAAGAAGATTTTAACAAGTTATTTGCAGGTATTAACTTAGGTAATGTGCAAAAACATTTTTTGCGATCGCGCTGGTTAGACTAAGTACTCTGGATGGAAGGTAAGGCGAATTTATCGCGCGATCGCCATTATTTTTTACGGGTAACAACTATTCTTGGTGGTGTAATTCTCCCAGCATTAGTAAGTCTAAACATTAACACTAATTTCAAACCTAACAATAGGGATATCATTATGTGGTCAACTTTTGGTTTGAGCCAAATAGTTGCGATTAGTGCTGCCATTGAAGAGTTTTTTCACTATGGAGAACGCTGGCGACACTATCGCCGAACAGTCGAATCTTTGAAAACCCAAGGATGGCAATTTTCACAGTTGACGGGCCCTTATCGTATTTATCCAAGCCACGAACAAGCATTTAATTTATTTGCCAGTCATGTAGAAGATATTATTCAGCGTGATGTGGAAATATATGCCACTCAAGTTGTACAAGAAAAGAAAGAAGAAAAACATAATCATGAAGACCATATCCTTCTGCAAAATACAAAGATAACCAATTTAGAAGAGAAGAAAGAAGAAGATTGAAGAAGAATTCAGGAGTCAGAATCTGATTGCAATAAATTAATCTTCTAAAATCTTGATTTCATCAAGTTTATTAATCACCACATCCGCACCTCGGACATTATCTGACTTACCTATCCAAGTGATCCCAATACAACCTGCGGCTTTAGCATTACGCGCCATTTGCATATCACCGACTGCATCACCCACCATCAAGGTAGCGTTCGGTTCAACTCCCAAAGCTTGGCAAGCTTGCAAAAATAGCACTGGATCTGGTTTACTCGGCCCTTCATCTACGCCCATTTCTAACTGGATATAATCGCTTAACTGGTGATTGGCTACAAAATTACGTACTTCTTGAGTTGTCGCAGCTGAGAGGATGCCAAGTTTTAGCCCACTCTCCCGCAGGTATTTCAAAATTTCTAGGCTACCTACAAACAGAGGTGAAGGAGTTTGTCCAATGTATTTTTCCGCTTCATCCAAGGCTTGACGGGCTATTTTTAAGCACTCAAACCATCCTCTTCCAGTTTCAGCAATATATGCCGCAGCCGCAACTTCTGTTTCGCGACGACTCGCTACTGATATTAAACCTGCGGGATCTAGAAAATTACCATTGATGCCAAATGCCATTAATAGGGGTTCCCCAGTTCCAGGAATTTGAGCATCTATTAATCTTGCTGCTTTTTGTGCTAGCGATCGCAAATACGTTTCTGAATCTTCTAGAGTACCGTTTTTGTCAAACAAAATTGCCTGGATATTATCAAAAGTGATATTTCTACATTTAATGGTTGCCATAATATTTAACTTCTAACTACTCCCAACTCTTCACTTTTAACGATTCTCCACATAAAAAAAGAGGGAAAAACCCTCTTTATAAAATGATTTAATACTCTTACTTAAAGACAAGTAAAACTATAAAAAATTTATTACTCTTCAATAGCTGCTGAAACTGGTGGAATTTCCTCTTCAGTTTCCGTCACTGCTGGAATCTCTGTTTCAATTGCCGCAACTACTGGAATATCTTCTTCAAGTTCTGCTGCTGGTGGAATATCTTCTTCAAGTTCCGTTGCTGGTGGAATATCATCTTCGTCTGCAATAACTTCCGCAGGTGCAGCCGCAGCAGTAGCACCTTGCTGCTTGGCTAATAGCTGTTCGCGATACTTAGCAGCCATTTCTTCTGCCTTATCGTAGACCAAATCCCGGTTTTTAATCATGTCGCCGGGTTCGGGTTCTAGCTGCTTGGTAGATAGGGAAATGCGACCCCTTTCTGCATCCAAGTCAATGATCATAACTTTCACTTCATCATTGACATTGAACACGCTATGAGGTGTATCAATATGTTCGTGAGAAATCTCAGAAATGTGTAGTAGACCACTGACGCCGCCAATGTCGATGAAAGCACCGTAGGGTTTGATACCACGAACAGTACCAATTACTACTTCGCCGACTTCTAGGCGGTTCATCTTACGCTCAACCAGCGCCCGACGATGAGATAGAACGAGGCGATTACGTTCTTCGTCTACCTCTAGGAATTTCAAAGGCAGATCCTCGCCTACCAATTCTTCTTTAGGTTTGCGGGTACTGATGTGGGAACCTGGAATAAACCCACGTAATCCCTCAATTCGTACCAATGCTCCACCGCGATTGGTTGCAAACACGCCAGAACGGACAGTAGCATCTTCTGCTTGCAACTGCCGCACGCGTTCCCAAGCCCGCATATATTCAATACGGCGAATGGAAAGGGTTAATTGACCATCTTCGTTTTCATCGGTAAGGATGAAAAATTCGCGCGTTTCGTTTGACTGTAATACTTCTTCCGGGCTATCGACCCGGTTAATAGACATTTCTTGTATAGGAATATATGCTGCGGTTTTAGCACCAATGTCAATCAGAGCGCCGCGCGGCTCTATACTGAAAACTGTTCCTGGCACAACATCACCAGGGCTAAAATGATAATCGTATTTGTCAAGTAGAGCAGCGAAATCTTCGTGAGTGAATCCAATTTCTGTAGCGGTTAAATTCTGATTGACCATGCTGATTTGTTCCTGGTTCTAGTCTCCGTAAAGGTGGTGCGACAAGCGCGATGTGTTATGTAAGCAGTACTATGGCAGCTTACACAAAACATCCTTTTTCATCCTAGCGCAGAAAAGCTAGCATTAACACATATCTACTCCCAAGATTGGAAATTATATCACAATATAAAAATGATTTGTCATTTACTTAGTAGTGAAAACCAACCAAGGATGAATACAATAATATCCGTTGCCACCATACTTAGTAGCAACGGATATTAAGATTAAATCCGCTTAAAAGTCTGTGGATAGGATCTACTTATCTTTTGGTTTCTCAAAGCGAGGGGGTTCGCGAAATGCGATCGCAAAGAAGAGAGTACCTATACACAGAGTAAAAATCAAGATGTACGCAACGCTTTCCATTATTACGATTTCCTCTTTATCCAGCCAGTAATTAAAGTTCTGAGTGCTGAGTGCTAAATGCTGAGTCAGAGCCTTAACTCGGAACTCAGCACTTCTTTACTCAGCACTGAAATTAAAGGGCTTCCTTCCGGCGGGTTGACTTGTCACCCACTTTCTGGAACAGACCCCACTCAACTTGCTCTTCAAGATCGGCGTCAACACCAGCAAATACGTCTCGGTAGATTGTCCGAGCGCCATGCCAGAGATGACCAAAGAAGAACAGCAGAGCAAATACGGCGTGTCCAAAGGTAAACCAACCTCTTGGACTGGTGCGGAATACACCATCAGAGTTCAAGGTTTCTCGGTCAAATTCAAAGATTTCACCACCTTGAGCTTTACGGGCATACTTCTTCACATCAGCTGGCTCTGTAAAGGTCTTACCATTCAGATTGCCACCGTAGAAACTAACGGTAACACCAGATTGCTCGAAGCTATACTTAGATTCTGCCCGACGGAAGGGAATGTCAGCGCGGACAATTCCATCTGCATCAGTCAAAATCACTGGGAAGGTTTCAAAGAAGTTGGGGAGACGACGCACGGTCAATTCCCGTCCTTCAGAATCTTTGAATACGGCGTGACCTTGCCAAGATTGGGCAATACCATCACCCTTCACCATTGGCCCTGTACGGAATAGACCGCCTTTAGCGGGGCTATTACCGACGTAATCATAGAAAGCCAGCTTTTCGGGAATTTGCGACCAGGCTTGGTCAAGGGTTGCACCTTGAGCAACGCCTGTTTGGACGCGGCGCTGAATTTCTTGACGGAAGTAGCTTTGATCCCATTGATAGCGGGTAGGACCAAACAATTCGATGGGAGTGGCGGCGTTACCGTACCACATAGTACCAGCAACAACGAAAGCAGCAAAGAAGACTGCTGCAATACTGCTAGAAAGTACTGTTTCAATGTTCCCCATCCGCAAGGCTTTGTAGAGCCGTTCGGGGGGTCTAACTGTGAGGTGGAATAAGCCTGCAATAATACCAACAACACCAGCGGCAATGTGGTGAGCCGCAATGCCACCAGGGTTATAGGGGTTAAAACCATCTGGACCCCATTCTGGTGCTACTGCCTGGGCAGCGCCAGTTATACCATAAGCGTCAGAAACCCATATCCCCGGCCCAAATAGTCCGGTGACATGAAAAGCACCAAATCCAAAACAAAGTAGACCAGATAAGAACAGGTGAATGCCAAACATTTTTGGCAAGTCGAGAGCCGGTTCACCAGTGCGGGGATCTCTAAAGAGTTCCAAATCCCAGTAAACCCAGTGCCATACGGCGGCTAGAAATAGCAGACCGGAAAGAACAATATGAGCGGCAGCAACGCCTTCAAATGACCAAAAGCCAGGATCGGTTGATGGCCCACCAGTAACGTTCCAACCACCCCAAGATTGAGTAACGCCCAAACGTGACATGAACGGCAAGACGAACATTCCTTGACGCCACATCGGGTTGAGAACTGGATCGCTAGGGTCAAAAACAGCTAGTTCGTAGAGTGCCATCGAACCAGCCCAGCCTGCTACTAAGGCTGTGTGCATTAGGTGTACAGAAATCAGTCGCCCTGGATCATTCAGAACGACTGTATGTACTCGGTACCAGGGTAGTCCCATCGACTACGCTCCTCCTCGATGAGTTAGTTTACAAAGCAATTTTCTTACTGAGGTTATGAGAGACGAAAATCGCCACTCATAAAACTCTCTCTTGTTTTTTGTTATTGCCAGAGCCAGAGTATCACCACAGCATAGTCTTAATAAATCAGACAGCGTGGGTGCTTTGGCAATGCTTACTCGCTTCGGGAGGTTTACCTATGTAGGGTAGCCATCGCCAAGCAAAAATGAGAATGTTTTAAAAAGTGTAACTATTGATGGAATTGTTTGCAAGCGTGTAAATTGATGCGATCGCGTAGCATCTCCAAGTTTTTTCGCTACCAATACCCGTCGGGGATTAAATTTGCTTATCTTTTCTTTACTATGAGTGGGGAATTGGGCATTGGGCATTGGGAATTGGGCATTAGGCATTGAACAGAAAAACCTCAAGCAAGAGGGAGCAGGGAAAAGAATACTCTCCCATGCCCCATGACCCATGCCCTATGCCCCATGCCCCATATTTACTGAACCACCAACTGGATATTTTGCAGTTGACACTTCGCCTCAGCCGTACCCAGGCGTTCGATTACCTGTTCGGCGCTCATCAGACGCTTGAGTACTACTTGGCCGATGGGTTGACTGGCAATTGCTGGTGTTGTTGGCTTCACTTCCACGGTTAAAACGGCTTCTTCAACTCGATAAAGCCAGAGCAATTCATTTTCTTCGACTATACAAATATTCATTCGCTGAATATCTGGTTGGCGTCGCCATGCAGTTATTTGCCAGAGTCCATCAGATGCCCAGACTCTTGCAACTGCCCATCCCTCAGATAGAAAGAAATACTTCACGGTCTTAGTCTCACTATTAGACTTTCAATCTGCTGTTAACAATATCGCGATCGCTTTAGTCGCTGATGTTCAAACACTCTTCTTTTTGACAATACAGCCAATCTTGACGATAAACCGCTCTATCGGTGTCTGTTCCCAAGCAGCAACAGGTAAAATCTCAACGTACACTACTTGCTTGGGCTAAGGTCAAAGCTTAACAAGACCTATTTTCCTAGTAACTGTGAATTTACGACAAATATAGCCAATGTTGAAAATTTTAATTAAATAAAAACTTTTCAATACTTAACAAATGTTAAATATCAAATTCTGTATTTTATCAATGATTTTTTGTAACAAAATATTGCATAGGCGTAGCCCATCGTAAATATCGCACAGTAGCAATAAACTTAATTATGAAGTTGAGTATCCGCCACAACTTTTTGATTTAGATGGCTACGGAGTGTTCCATCGAAACAAGAACCACTATAAATTGTAAAGATTCAGCATAAGAGTCACAAATGTAGTAAAATTGCTGACCGCTGAGATCAAATATATTATTGCTATGACCTGGTTTTCCTTGTTCGTGAAACAGTGGGGTCGGATTACACAATTCCTATCTTTGTTCTGTTTATGTTTATTTTTGGTTGTTAGTTGCGCTCCTCGTCCGCAGTCAACTACGCCGCCATCTGGTTCTGTAAATACCCCTACAGGTGATGGTCGTATTACTATCGGTACAACAGCCAAGCCAAGAACCCTCGATCCGGCTGATGCTTATGAGTTAGCATCTTTAGGTTTGGTGTTTAATATGAGCGATCGCCTCTATAATTACGAACCAGGAAGCACCGAAATTAAACCCCAATTAGCTACAGCATTACCCAAAGTTAGTCAAGACGGCTTAACTTATACCATCCCCTTACGCCAGGGAGTATTTTTTCATGATGATACTCCCTTCAATGCTCAAGCAATGGCCTTTACCATTCAGCGCTTTATTGAAAATAAAGGAAAACCCTCATTCTTACTAGCTGATATAGTAGATTCGATAAAACCTACAAGCGAGTATGAGTTGACAATCAAGCTCAAAAAGCCCTTTGCAGCTTTTCCCTCACTGCTGGCATTTCCTGGAATTTGTGCAGTTTCGCCAAAAGCTTACGAAGTCGGCGCTGGTAGATTCAAGCCGAATATTTTTGTGGGAACTGGCCCTTACAAATTAGGACAGTATGGTACTGATTCTATCCGATTTGATGTGTTTGATAAATATTGGGGAGAAAAACCAGTTAACAAGGGTGTTAATCTCCAAATTCAAACTAGTCCAGTTAATTTGTTTAATGCTTTTCGTACAGGTGCAGTCGATGTAGCTTATCTGTCACTGCAACCAGATCAAAATCGGAGCTTAGAAGAAGGTGGAAAAAAAGGGGATTGGCAAGCGATCGCAGCAGAAGGTAGTGTAGTAAGTTATCTGGTATTAAACCGGAATCAAAAGCCTTTAGATAAATTAGAGGTAAGACAAGCGATCGCATCCATAATTGACCGTCCACTTTTAAATGAGCGAGTCTTACTTGGTCAAGCAGATCCGCTTTATAGCATGATTCCCACGACATTTAAAGTTTCTGTGCCATTATTCAAAGATAAATATGGCGATGCTAACTTCGATCAAGCTAAAAAATTATTAACTACTGCTGGCTTCTCCAAAGAAAATCCTGCAAAAGTGCAAGTTTGGTATCCTTCTAGTTCACCTACTCGGAGTTTGGCAGCGCAGACACTCAAATCCCTTGTGGATGTCAAAATGGATGGAATACTGCAATTTGAAGTTACCCAAGCGGAAGGGCCTGCCTTCTTTAAAGACATTGCCAAAGGTTTGTATCCGGCAGCTTTACTTGATTGGTATCCAGACTTTTTAGATCCAGATAATTACGTCCAACCATTTTTATCTTGTGACAAAGGTTCTGTTGCTAAAGGATGCGAAGATGGAGGCAGTCAAACTCAGGGTTCGTTCTACTATAACGAAGCCATAAATAAATTGATTGATGGGCAACGCAAAGAACAAAAACCCGAAGCGCGTCAGAAAATTTTTAACGAAATTCAAACGCAAGTTACTACTGATGTACCTTACGTTCCCTTATGGCAAAACAAAGACTATGTATTTGCCCGAAATGGTGTTAATGGCGTAAAACTTAACCCTACCCAAATTTTGCTTTACCAGACACTTCAAAAGTAGTCATTAGTCATTGGTCATTGGTCATAAGTAACAACTATTGATCATTGACTTTTGACTATTCAATAAAATCTTTCATGTTAAATATATTTCTAGCTAATAGCTAAGATAGTTGCAAAAACTGCATTTTTAATTTTAAACTTTGAATTGCTTATGTCTCGTTCTAAAGCTTTACAATATTACATTGTTTCTCGCTTGCTTCTTGCGCCACTTCAGCTATTAACGATCATCACCATTGTATTTCTTTTACTAAGAGCAACACCAGGAGATCCAGCAGATGCAATTCTTGGTGGACGTGCGCCAGAAGCAGCCAAAGAAGAATTGCGAAAAGAACTCGGTTTAAATCTTCCCCTGTGGCTACAGTATCTAAATTATTTGGGAAGCATACTGCGCTTTGACTTGGGAACCTCTCTAATGAGTCGCGGACAGAATGTTTGGGACATAATTGGGCAATATTTCCCGGCGACAGTGGAGTTAGCGGTATGTAGTATGGCGGTTGCACTCATTGTCGGAATTACGGTTGGGACTCTTTCGGCTTCTCGTCCTGGAACATATTTTGATGTCGGTGGGCGCTTATTTGGTATCATCACTTACGCACTCCCCATGTTTTGGGCGGGAATGCTTTTGCAGTTAATTTTCTCAGTCCAATTGGGTTGGTTTCCTAATTCCAACCGCTTTCCGCCCAATCTGCCGGCTCCTACTCCTGTCACTGGATTGTATACAATTGATAGCTTACTCGGTGGAAATTTCACTCAGTTTTTGGCATCCTTGCACCATCTTGCCCTACCGAGTCTCACTTTAGGAATTTTGCTCAGTGGGATTTTTGAACGAATTGTGCGAGTGAATTTAAAGCAAACCTTGCAAGCCGATTATGTAGAAGCTGCTAGAGCCAGAGGTATTGGTGAAAAGAAGATTTTAGCTTCTCACGCTTTAAAGAATGCTTTAATTCCAGTGATTACAGTCTTGGGATTAACCTTTGCATCTCTCTTGGGTGGGGCGATTTTGACAGAGGTAACATTTTCTTGGCCTGGGTTAGCTAATCGATTGTATCAAGCGATCGCCGATCGCGATTATCCCACAGTCCAGGGAGTGCTAGTCTTTTTTGGTGCGATCGTTGTGAGTGCCAGCATTTTGATTGATATTTTAAATGCTTATGTAGACCCACGAATTCGATATTAACCAAGAGTTATTCACTCTTTATCATTTTCTTGTGGGGTGGGCTGAAAAGCCCGCCCCTTTTTAGTATTTGATAGCTCACAAATAAAATGTAGGTTGGGTTAAGCAAAACGCAACCCAACACAAAACAATCATTTTGTCTCGGAACTATTTATACGCATGATTGCCCTGCTCGGTGGTTTTTTAGGTCGTAAAGGCGATGGAGAGCCAGGAGTTAAGACCATTTGGAGAGGATTGCGACGATTACACGATATCGCCGCAACCTGGAAATTAGCCCACCAAACCGATTAGAGCAATGAACGAAACGGTAGGTCACACCAGCACATTTCTCATGCAATCCACCTATTGATTGATTTGTCAAGTTGACTAATCAATCATAACCGTGAAAACCGCCAATTATCAGCTTTTCAGCTTTGTTAAGAAAGATGTGACTAATGGATAGCCTTGGTAAGGGGGAGAACTGGATATTTCCCCCCAATGCATCGGGGGGATTAAGGCGGGTAAATCCAGGATTGGCGCTTCATTACCAAGATATGTGTACACCGTAGGACTTGGAGAAGGAGGGTTTTACGCAGTAAAATCAGGGAGAGATGTTTTGATTGGGCTAATTAGACGGACACTATATAAACCGTGGAATTCACGTTAGTTTAATCTGCTCCTTCAATTGGTGCAAAACCTTGACGTTGAATATTTTCTGTCACCGCGCGTGGTTCTAAAAATTGCAGTAAGTAGTCAGGGCCACCTGCTTTAGAACCGACTCCAGAAAGTTTGAATCCACCAAAGGGTTGCCGTCCAACGATCGCTCCGGTAATATTGCGGTTGATGTACAAATTCCCAACTTCAAACTCTGTCTGCGCCTGCTGAATGTGCGAAGGTGTTCTAGAATAAAGTCCGCCAGTCAAGGCGTAGTTTGTACCATTGGCGACTGCTAACGCTTCCTGGAAATCTTTCACCCGAATTACCGCCAGCACAGGGCCAAAAATTTCTTGCTGGGAAATTACCGCATTTGGTGAGACTTCACTAAAGATGACTGGCCCGATAAAATATCCTTGTTCGGGTGCTGGTAATTCTAACGCCACTTCTGCTTCTGCCTTACCCTTCTCAATATACTCGCGGATGCGATCGCGGGCATTAGCATCAATGACTGGCCCAACTTGTGTACTCGGTAACTCTGCTTCTCCAATGTTCAAGGATTTTGTCGCTTCCACCAATCGTTGCACAAAGGCATCATAAATCGGTTCCAGCACAATCACCCTGGAAGCAGCAGAACATTTTTGGCCGCTGTAACCAAATGCCGATTGCACTACTCCTACAACTGCTTGGTCTAAATCAGCACTTTCATCGACAATGATGGCATTTTTGCCACCCATTTCAGCAATCACCCGTTTCATGTGCTTTTGTCCAGGTTTCAATATTGCTGCTTCTGCATAAATTCTACAGCCCACTTCTTGAGAACCAGTAAAAGCAATTACATGAGTATCTGGATGATTTACCAAGTATGCGCCGACTTGCGAACCCTTGCCTGGCACGTATTGAAAGACACCTTTGGGAAAACCAGCCTCGATCAAGATTTCTGTAAGTTTTGCTGTAATTACAGAAGATGTTTCCGCAGGTTTTAGGAGAGTGCAATTACCTGAAACCAGAGCTGCCACAGTCATTCCACAAGCGATCGCTAGCGGGAAATTCCAAGGAGAAATCACGACAGCAATACCGCGTGGTTGGTAGATATAACGATTTGTTTCACCAGATATGTCATAATTCACACCTTTATCTAACCGTTCTATTTCGTCAGCGTAGTACCGACAAAAGTCTATCGCTTCCGAAACCTCTCCATCAGCTTCCTTAACTGGTTTCCCAACTTCCAAAACTATCCAAACTGAAAGTTCAGCGCGGCGGAGTTCCATCAAATCACCCGCTTTCCGCAAAATATCAGCGCGTTGTTTAGCTGGTGTTTTCTTCCACCCAGGAAACGCCGCTTTCGCAGCTTGCATCGCCTGTTCCGCTTGTTCAACGCTAATCAACCCAACTTTACCAATTACCTCACTGAACTTAGAAGGATTCAGAGAATCAACAAATTCCGGCGGATTAACATATTCACCATTAATCAGCGGTAAATAAGTTTTACCCAACTGTTGACGAACGGTTTGGAAAGCTTGCGCCGCTTTCGTTCTGATCTCTTCCACCGCGTAATCGGTATCAGCAGCACCAGAAAAATGAGAGTGAGGAGTTAGGAGTGAGGAGTTAGGAGTTAAAGAGTTGTTTTCATCTTTGACAATCGGCGGCGCTAATAACTCTTCAATCGATCGATTTTCGAGATTTTGCCGTAAAAAAGAACTATTAGCCGTATTTTCCAACAATCGGCGAATTAAATACGCCATCCCAGGTAATAATTCACCGTAGGGACAGTAAACTCTGACTCGATAACCTTTATCAACCAACGCCTTGGCAACTTTATCACCCATACCGTAGAGGACTTGTAATTCAAAGCGGCGGCGGGGGACATTTAAACTTTCAGCGATGGCAATGGCGCGAGAGTGCGATCGCACATTATGGCTACCAATGGCAGAATAGACATATTGATGATTTTCTAGCAACAACTGAGTGATGGTTTCAAAGTTAGCATCACTTGCGGCTTTGTCGTTGTAGACTGGCTGTGGCCAATGCTTTTGGGCTGCTTTAATAGTTTCTTGATCCCAATATGCGCCTTTCACCAAGCGAATTGTCAGAGGATAACCACGCTGTTTCAACCAAGAAATTATGTCTTCGGTATCTTGTTCGCTATCACGCAGATATGCTTGAATTGTCATGCCAATATCTGTGCGTTGCCGAAACTCTTCTTCTAGTAACAGTTTTTTTAGGATGCTGAGAGTTATGTCCTTATAGGCATACTGTTCCATATCAAAATGTACAGCTGCACCTAATTCTTTAGCACGACGTAAGAGAATCCGAATGCGATCGCTAACTCGCTCCTCACTACCTTTAGCATCTAATGGGTCAAATTGGGAATAAAACGCCGTTAACTTAACAGAAACCTGAACTTTGGGTATTGGTTCGCCATCAGCCTCATCAATCGCCGGAATAACTGCCCAATTCTTCGATGCTTCTACTAATTGTTGCATTAATTCTAGATAGCGTTCTAGATAAGACTGCGCTTCCGCTTCGGTAATTACGGCTTCACCAAGTAAGTCGATGGTGAAAGCCATTTTTTCTTTTCGTAGGCGTTCAACTGTTTTGATGACTTGTTTAATATTTTCCCCAGAAATATATTTATGGGCAAGCGTCTCAACCGCTGTCCCAACAGTTGTAGCTGCAACTTGTCCTGGCATCGAGTCGGGGTTAGCAAAGTTTAGCATCCCCTTCAAAGCTGACGGTAATTCTACAGATTCATCGCCTAAATATTCTTGTAAATGTGAGGCAATTTCTGATTTACTGTGCAAAGCAGGTAGCGTATCTATAAAGCGAAATAGTTGCACCCGCAAGCCAGGATTACTCATCGCCCAAGCTAGTAATTTATCATCCCAACGCATTTGATCCCGCAGGGAAGAAAAAAACGAACGATTTTCCTGCGTTGCGGCTAGAAGTTGTTTAGCAATTTCTTGGGTTTTAGCTTCGTAGGCGCTTGTTTGTACTTGTAATACCACTGATAATAACTCCGTTAATCAAGGCAAGGCTTTTTGTACAAAGCCTGTGTCTTCTATTTTGACGCTTTCAATTAGCTGTCACCATTATGCGGAATTCGTAATTCGGAATATTCACCTCCCGCGAGAAGCAAGCTACATAATTCGTAATTCCTATACCGCAAGGATTTGATTGATTTTGAATGATTTATTTACGCCGTGCGTTCTAGGAACTAGCAATAAAAAAATATTTCATCCCTGCGGGACGCCCCGACGACAGATGTGGATTAAATAGATAAAAAATCCTGTAAACTCTACTATGACAACGCACTTAACAACGCCTGCTTAAACTCAGCTGCACTCTTAAAGTGGATTTCTGGCTTATCAATCAACGCCAAATCAATCACCTGCGCTAGGGGTTGCATAATTGTTGCATCTCGTTGGCGAATTGGTATGGGATTATTTTGTAAAACTGCCAGAAAGGGATCGCCTGTGAAGTTGCGGGGGAAACAACCTGTTAGCATATTGTAGAGACAAGCCGCAACTGCCCAAATATCTACCTCTGGCTGGGCATATTTAAAGTTCAGCACCTGCTGTCGCGGCATAAAAACGGGAGTACCCGCTTGAGTACCAGTCAAAGTTTGACCACTTAAACCAGCTAAGTCAAAGGCCTTAGATAAGCCGTAATCACCGATTTTAGCCACCAGTTTTCCGTCAATATTAGTCAGGAAGATGTTACTCGGTTTGAGGTTGCGGTGAACTATACCTTTACCTTTGTCAAATTTACCATCAGCCAGTTTGACATAAGGCAGTTCAACATTGTGGGCATATTCTAAAGCGTCTAAAATTTGCAGAATAATCGGTACAGCAATATCAACAGACAATCGACCACCCAGTTGTTGCATGAAATCCCATACAGTACCACCCTCACAATATTCCATTGTAAAAAAGAAGATGATTTCCGAGAAGCCACAATCCATGAGTTGCACTACATGAGGATGTTGCAAAGCCTTGGTGTTTTCCGTCTCCCGAAGAAACATCTGCACAGCGAAGTCATTCGCCCCCACTGCTGGTAACATGACCTTTAAGGCTATGAACTTGCCAGACTGATTATGCTGTGCTAAATAAACTTCTCCGAATTCACTTGTGCTGAGAAGTTTGACAAGATTATAACCGCTAATTGCTTTGAGGTGGCGATCGCCACTCTCAGCCAAATTGAGAAAATATTTGATGATATCTAAGAAATAAGCCTGTTGTAGCGGGTTATTGTTGACAGTAACATCGTCAGGGATGAGGGTTGGTAGATTTATCTCTTTTTGGTGTACTTCTATACTAACTTTAAAGACAGTGTGACCTAAGTTGATTTCGTCGCCTGTTTGTAAGTCATACTCTGGAAACTGGAATTTTACAGCTTCTTCAGCCGTTTGATTTCGTTGGCGTTGTCCAATATTTTTACCGTTAATGTAAGTGCCATTTTTACTACCAAAGTCCCGCACCCGAATATCAGGAGGATTAATATCTAGTAGACAGTGATAGCGGGAGATGCCCCGATGATTTTCATCATCTGGTAACTGGGGATTGCAATCTGCACTTCTACCGATTATGCAGCTACTGCGGCAATCAAAAATATATTGCTGTCCTAATAATTGTCCTTGAATAACGGTAAGGATGATTTTAGCTGGCATCTGAACAATAAAAAGTTAATGTCCACGATCATAACTTACTTGTATCAGATATTACAGAATTTAACCACTGGTGTTCCGCAAACTTTCTGGTGTCATATCCGGTTGAATACTGATTACACCCAGACTTCGATGAATGCGCTTTTGCACCGAAAAACCAAAGCGTCCATTTGTATAATGAATCTTCCGTTGTCCAGATGTTGATTGGGCGTCCAAAGTTTCATTGATTTATAACTAGATTTATAACTTGTAAATATATTCGCGTGAACTCACTTCTAACCCTTTACTGCAAGTAAGAGGAGGACAATTTTTCCCGCTTTCTCCTGGCGGAGTTAGAAGGTGAGGTTCTACTTGAAGTCTTCTACTGCTGTTTTAACAGTATGTACTTATTTTTTCCAATACTAAGAATGGGTATACTGCCTCTATGCCTACAGAAAATTTTATGGATATTTTATTTTATAACTGGCAACACACACTCCAACCCTTTGGCGTTGACCAGATAGCGGCAGAGAAAGCCTTTAATCTCTTGGTTGAAGCTTACTCTACCCCTGGTCGCTATTACCATACACTGAAACACATCGATCGCGTCCTCAGCACAATTGAGATTTTGCAAGGCTATGCTAACAACCTAGCTGCTGTTCAACTAGCTGCCTGGTTTCACGATGTAGTGTATGACACTGAAGCTAAGGATAACGAAGAACGAAGCGCAGACTATGCTTTTGAGTTGCTGAGTAATTTGGGTATTCCAGAAAGTATTATAACTACTGTCACCCGTCTGATTCTGAACACTAAAGACCACCAAGCTGCGGGGAATGACTATGATAGCCAAGTCCTAGTTGATGCAGATTTAGCGATTTTGGCTACTAACCCAGTTGATTATGAAGAATACGCTCATGCTATTCGTCAGGAATATGGCTGGGTAGCAGAGGGAGAATATATTACAGGTCGTCAACAGGTTTTAGAAAGATTTTTACAGCGATCGCGTATTTATTTTACGCCTTTAATGTCAGAGTTTGCCGAACCATGCGCTCGTGGCAATATCCAGGCAGAAATTCAGTCTTTATCGCCTAGTTAGTTTTACAAAAACTGCGAGAAAGATTTGGGTCTTGGAAACCAGGACTCCCGATTGGAGAAGCGAATCTAAGACCAATAAAACTAGGGAATTCTGAAGGCTATCCCCGATGAATTGAAAGAACCTAACACCATACCGCAAGGGCGGTTGGTGTCTGGTAATTTACCGTCTGCCACCACCACGATGAGGTATTTCAGACACTTCAGCATCTTCTAGCTTTCTTTTCGGTGCAAAGATTTCTTGATGTTGTTGCTGTTGAATTTTTTGCTGTGCAAATTTTACGCGGGTACGAACTCCCAGATCGGCATCATTATCGAGTATTTGCTGAAGTTGATTTGTAATCCGCGATGCTTGATCGGGTAAAGTGACTGCTATAGCGATCGCTAGTGTTTCTAAACTCGTCACTGCTGCATAGCGCACTATCCACTCTGGATCTTGAGAAATTAGTAATAGCGCCTCTAATACTTGAGTCTGAACAGATTCCACTTTCTCAGCAGGTAGTTGATGCAAGCGCAAAGTGCCTAATCCTCTGGCAGCTGCTCGCCGCACACTTAAGGAAAAATCAGTTTTTGCTGCCTCTAACAAGGTATCCAGCGCCCGAACATCGCCAATTCCCGCTAAGGCACGGATAGCCCAAGCTCTAGCACTGTAGTTGTAGTCATCAATTAGTTCCAATAGTGACGGTACTGCGGCTTCTCCGATCGCGATTAGTCCATCTACTGCCGCCACTGCCGCCCCTGGATTGTTGTAGCCCAAAGCTGCAATCAGAGTGGGAACAGATTCCTCTATGCCAGCTGCCGCTAACTCCTGAACTGCGTCTAATAAGCGATCCGAGGAGTCTGCTTCTTCCACAGCACGAATTAATATTTGGGCAAGGTCACTGTTATTCATAATAATTTGTCATGAGTCATTAGGGATCTGCCAATTGTAGCTTAAGTCCTCCGTAGTTGACATCATACATAAACCCCCTAGCCCTGATTTTGCAGTTGGGTTGGGGGTTTATGTGTGGTAAACATTTCTTTTAAACGTATTAATAACAACTAATGCCTGGGAAATTATGACTACAACAGCGAGTCCATCAAATTTATTACTTTAATTGCACCATCTGACAAAGTGCTTGTTGCTGTGTGCTTAACTTGATGTTCTAGTAATCCTTTAAGAGAAATTAGCTTTAGGCTATTTTCAGCAAGAGTTTCGGCGATCGCATCTGCTGCGGGTAGATAGCCAATCGCTCCCAAGTCTGCTAAGACTGCTCGACGCAATTGTAATTTTTCTCCTGCCAGAGCTTTTACTAACCGTTCTCCATAAACTGGTTCTTGGGTTAATTGATACATGGCTCGTGCAGCAGCATATTGCACCAATTCGATTGGATGCTCTAAAAATGGTTTTACCAAAGGGATACACTCAGTCGCCCTCAAGGCTCCCAAGGCTTCTAAAATGGCTTCGTAGGGTTGAGATAAATCAGGCTGTGAGATCAGCTGCTCTCCTTGCAAACCTACTTGTAATAACTCAATCAGGGCGGGAATACAAATCGGATCGCCCAGCATTTCTAAGGATTGTGCCGCCGCTTCTCGTACATAAAAATCTGAGCAGTCTAAACACCCAATTAAAGGTGATACTGCTTGGCGATCGCCTAGTTTTCCTAATGCCCTAGCTGCGTTCCGTCGCAGAGGATATCCGCCTTCTGGTGTTCTATCGGCTTCATCCTCTAACGCTTTAATCAATCCTGTAACCGCAGCTGCTTCACATATCCGAAACCTACCTAACCACCAGGCGGCATAAAAGCGCAGACCTAAATCTGCACTTTCAAGATTAGCGATCGCTTGCTCTACTGTTAAAGATTCACCATCGCCAGAGTTACCTGTCGGTGATAAATCTTCAAATTTCTGCGGACTAGAATTCATTATGAAGAAGGAGGATCGCTTTGTTCGCTATTTGTTTTAGCTTCAGCGTTCAATGGCTGAATGCTAACTATTTTGCCACCCAAGCGAGTAATTCGCTGCATTTCTTGATTCATCCGGTTCTCAGGCACTGTGAAAAACACAGTGGCACTAGAACGAATGGGATAGTTGGTTTTTTCAGTTTCTTCGCTTTGGCGCAGACCCACTACTTCATATCGAAAGTAGCGACTACTTGTTCTACTACTAATTGGCCCAACCATAAAATTAATTCCCTATTCTAAATTGTCATTAGTCTTTTGCCTTTAATAATGACATTGACTAATGACTATTGACTAATGACTATTGACACTAAAGGGGTTTTACACTAGCTATTTTACCACCTTGTTTTACGACTCTCTGGAAGTAACTAGATAGTTCTTCATAAGGTACAATCACTGCTTGATTGACGCGGCGTGTGCTAGGATAGCCAGCTCCGAAAACACCTGCCACTTCAATGCGGTACAGTCTGCCTTCTTTACCAAAGGTTCCTGCACCACCAAAAGTACTGTTGGGGGTAACGCCTTTTTCAGAAGCAACGTATGAAAAGCCTGAGGGACCACCAGAGGGAGGAACAACGACGGATGCACTATTGCGACCTAGTTCGCTAGCAAGCCGAGAAGATTTGCCTTTGAGTTGGGAGGTATCGCTACTGGCATAGCCGCGATAAAGTTGGAATATCCGGCTAAATCCGACAGTTTTCTGTCCTGTTTGGGTATTAAAGCCACGATAGTAAGGTACTATATTTTCACCAAAGCTAGATTGATACTCTGGCGAATCAATATAAGAATCAATGTCGGCTTCATATCCCTTAGTTTGATACAAGTCTAAGTGATAGACGACATCAGACTCATCATAAGGGGCACGACCCAACAAATGTTTGTAGTTCAGTTCAATGACGCGAGTTTGGAAGTTGTCGTAGAAAAATTTGGTTTTGTACAGTTCTGATTTAGCTAATTGACGCACAAACTCTTGCACTGTACTTTTGCCATCGCGCAGGATAGATTCAGCGCTTGTCAGGCGGTCAGATGCCAATATGTAGTTGTTGCCCAACACCTGACGATAGACGGCAGAAATTACTCTCTCAATGTCTTCTTTGCTTGCATTCGGACGCAATTCTACAGGAACCTGATCGCTAAAAGGTTCTGTTCCCAAACGGGAAGCTGCGGTTGTAATAGCCATTGGTAATTTTCCCTTTGTAATTAATAATTTCTAAGGGGAGTAGGGAGTGGGGAGAGACGCGATTAATCCCGTCTGTACTAGGTAGTGGTGAAATTTCCTACTCCCTACTCCCTACTCCTTACTCCCCCCGATTCCCTATTTATACGGCTGAAATGCTAATAACCTTACTACCCTTGCGATTCAACTGCTGCAATTTACTAGAAAGTTGCTCGTAGGGTACGATCAATTCCGCAGTCCCACGCCGTACTACAGTTGAGTTTGGGGAAGCTGCTTGTAGCACTCTGATCCGGTATGTTTCGCCGCGTTCGCCTCTAGAGAGACCTGTTAAGGCTCCAGCAGAGACTGGGTAAATGGGTGAAGCTAGATTCTTAGCCACTTCCCAAGTTAGCCGTCCTTGTTTTTGTCCTTGAGCGCGATCGCTATTGGCATAACCCCGATACAGTTGGAACAGTCGGCTATAGCCAACGTTTTTCTGTCCTACTTGACTTCTAAAGCCTTTATAGTAGGGGACAAGATTTTCGCCAAAACTCTCTTGATATTCTAATGAGTCAATGTAGGAATTTATCTCAGCTTCATAACCTTGTGAGTTGTAAAGCTCAACATGATACGAAATCTCTGACTCATCTTCTGGGGCACGCCCCAATAAATGCTTATAATTCAACTCGATAAACCGAGTTTGGGAGTTGGAGTAGAAAAACTTATCCCGATAGAGTTCTGATTGAGCAATGGCTAGCACAAATCCCCTAACGGTGATTGCACCTTGCTGCAACAGTGATTCTGCACTCTCTAGACGGTCTCCTTCCAGTAGATATGCATTACCCAAAACCTGACGGTAAGCTGCTCGGATAACCACTGCCACATCTGCTTCTGTTCTATCAGGGCGTAGTTCTACTGGTGCTGAATTTTCAAACGCCCCAATCCCTAACCTTGCTGCTTGTCCCAAAGCTGCCATCTTTAACCTCCTCAGTTTTAACTGCAAAACTGAAAACTGTTTAGAAAATTTTTTTCTAGTCTTTTAACAGTCTTTTTGAAATTGACACTCACCTTACTTTAAAGTAAGGCGATTTTTAAGACATAGCTGCCTTAATATCCTGTTTCCACAGGTTCCCAGGCTCACCTTATCAGTTTGGCAGCCCCTTATGGGGGAGAAACCTCCAGACGTTCTCTACCAGACACTGCGCGTAGCTTGCTTTGCCATAGGGGGCGGACTCGCTAACGTTGCGCTAGCGTCTTTCCTTCCCTACGGGACGCTCCGCGAACGGAACGCTCGGCGAACACGTAGCGTCTTGTAAGAGATGAGAGAAGATTGCGCTCGCTGCCTCACCACATTTGCCACAAGGGCGTAGTGATATCTCCTTACGTTATTTCGGGCGTATACTTTCCCCCAGTCCGAGGGTAGGTTTTTAAATCTTGTACTGACAAAAATATTGTGCCAATTGACGGTAGCTTAAAAGAGGCACTGGGTTGCTAACTTTCCCAAAGTTGTAGCAAATACCGTGCTACGTCGGCAGCTTTCATCCCTGCTTCTAAAGCAAAAAATACAGAACTACGTTCCTCTTTCTCCAGGGTTTTCAGCTAGCTTTTCTGAAAAAACTGCCCGGAGAGATAAACAACTCATAGAACTTACTTGTCATAAGAGCTGATTTCCTCTCCGGGCTAAAGAAACACTCTAGCTTAGAGTATTGATTACATAGTCGATGTAGGAATTTGCTTCAACAGCAGGATCGCCGCTGAGGCCGTGGTTAGCTTTGATGTACTTGAGAGCTTCAATGTACCAGCTAGGAGACAGATCAAAAGTCCGGTTGATTTCAGCCAAGCCAGAAATCAAGAAATCATCCAAGGGGCCTGTGCCACCAACAACTAAAGCGTATGTGATAATCCGCAAGTAGTAGCCGACATCACGTACACACTTGCCTTTACCGCGCGCATCAGACGCGAAGTTAGGGCCTTGTTGTTGAGTGGTGTAAGGGAACTTGTTATACACTGCTTGAGCAGCACCTTCGGTCAAGCGTTGAGCATTGGCGCTCAATGCTTTTGCTGCTTGTAAGCTAGCAGGAGCTTGGCGGAAGCGACCAAAAGCAACTTGAATTTCGGTGCTGCTGAGGTAGCGTCCTTGAGAATCAGCCGATGCAATTGCTTCAGTTAGAGGTGTTTTTGTCATTTTGGTATTTCCCTTTTACAAACGTTATGGTTGAAATTTTGTTTTGTCCTATGGACAATTATTTAGTCAACATTAGCAATGCTTGGCTTAAGCCACAGCAGCAGCAGCGCGATCGAAATAGCTAGCTATTTCAGATGCCAATGCACTGCAATCGCCTCTGGTGATATTGTTTGTATCGTTGACAATTGCCAAAGAAGCTTGTTTCAGCTTTTGAATACCAACAGCAACTGAAGCTCCTGGAGTTCCCAATGCCAAGTAGGTTTCCCGCAATCCATTGAGGGCACGATCGTCTAGCACGCTAGAATCGCCAGCAAAGATAGCGTAGGTGATATAGCGAAGAATGATGTCCAAGTCTCTGATACAAGCAGCTGCACGACGGCTGGTGTAAGCATTACCACCGGGAGTGATCAATTGGGGTTGTTCTGCCCACAAATCACGAGCCGCAGCAGCAACAAGAGCTGACGCATTGCTGGTAATACGGTTAACAGCATCTGCACGCTTGTTACCATCTTTGACTAGTTCGCTCAATGCATCCAATTGTGCATCGGAGAGATATTCGCCGCGTGTATCAGCTTGGGAAACTACTTTTGCAAATGCATCTAAAACCATTGCGTTAAATCTCCTAATTTGCTTGGTTAAGAATAATTGGACTCAAAACTGAATGGTTCAGTTGATTTTTGATGTCAGCACTGCCTGACGAGTTACGAAAGGTTTAAAACAGACATCCAAGAAATAAGTTTACGATCTCCAGGCTTTCAGATTAAAACTTTTGTTAAAAAACTTCAAACTTCTATGAACGACTGGAAAACCTGATTAAGATGTTGTTTTTTACTTCCAAGTTCTCTTTATACAATGCTGCCGCATCATAATTTATTACAAATTATTGTTATGTTTGTGAAATTTATTTACATAACTTCATATTTTGGTCTTTGTTTAGTTTATGAGCCGAGCGCTGCTCTTGTAGGGCAATAGGTGTTGTAGTTACTGTCACTTTGTATTTATCCAAACAGAATTCAGGAGTCAGGAATTCAGAATGAATTATGTACGACTGGCGGATAGCGCAGCGGTAGCGAGTCATCGAGCGTCTGAACAAGAGGCTTTAAAACCCCCGCTGATAGAACAGCATCGCACCAGAGCGCCTTGATTCTGACCGGAGGCAAAGCGGAGCCTGAGACGCTCCTGAATTCTGAATTCTTCTTCAACTCTTATGTAAAATTACTCAAATTTATTTTGGAGAAAGGCAATAACACGCTTGAATGCTTGGGGGTCTTGGTAAAGAAAGCCATGACCGCCCTTAAAAAACTCTAAATACGAACCTGGTATCTGTTTGTGCATTGCCTCAAGATTGGCGGGAGGAGATATGCCATCGTGATGACCCCCGCAGATATAGACAGGAATACGCAGTTGAGAAAGTCGATTATATGTATCGTGAGCAGCACGAGCCTCAAGCTGGCGACGACGCCCAACTTCACGACTTGGTTCGTCTGCACTCGCTTGAAAAACTGCTAGTGTCAACTTCACTAATTCCTGAAATTGTGTCGTTCTGCTAGAGAGCCAAGCTTCATCTTGCCAACGGGTATCAGCAATTGTGATTTGCCGATGAGCTAGTTCTTCGCTAGGTAGGTTCACGAGTTGATGTAGTGGATATGACGATCCACCAGCACCACCACTACTAGTACAAGCTAAAACAAGACGTTTAACGCGGTGCGGATAGCGCAGTGCCAACTCTTGGGCTACCATACCCCCAAAGGAAATTCCAATGATATGAGCGTTCTCCCACCCGACTGCATTTAACAAAGAATCTGCATCGGCGGCGTAATCTGCTATGGTGTAAGGAATATCAGGTTTTGAGGTTTGACCCAGACCACGCTGATCGTAGGCTAGAATTTCAAAATGTGGGGCTAGCGGTGAGTCAAAAATAGTCGGCGATCGCTGCAAATGTACTCCAGTACCACTGATACAGAGTAGGCGTTGACCAGTGCCACGAATCTCATAATACATTTGCAGGTTACAAATAGATACAAATGGCATGAGTATTTTTCCTGATGAATTTCGGCGAAATTGGCTGAGGAGCGATCGCAATATCTCTAGATAAGCATCCTCATTTAACTCTTATCGCATGTTATTCAGACACATTCTAGTGCAATCAGAATACTTAAAGGGTGCGTAGGCGTAGCCCGCCGCAGGCATCGCACCCTTTAATATGTAGCATTTACCCTACTCAATGCTGATTGCTGATTACTGAGTAAATTAAGAATTACTCAGTACTTATGTACTTATTAGAAGCCCCGCCCCTTGTGGGCAGTCTTTCAACTCAGCACTCAGCACTCATCATTACTTACTAATTCCTGCCAAAAACACTACCAAGGGCACGCGCCATATTTTGCGGCTGCATTGCATCCATTGCAGCGGTGGGTTCGTAGCCACAATGAACCATACAATCGGCACACTTAGGATTACCACTCTTCTGTCCGTATTGACTCCAGTCAGTTTGTGCGAGTAATTCCTTAAAGGTAGAGTAATAACCTTCGTTTAGCAGATAGCAAGGTTTTTGCCAACCGAGAACGCTATAACTAGGGCTACCCCAAGGTGTGCATTCGTAGTCCTTCTCACCCGTGAGAAAATCTAGGAACAAGGGATTGTGATTGAAGTTCCAGTTTTTTTCACCACTTTTGTAGGGAGCCAAAATTTCGCGGAAGAGGGCGCGGGTTTGTTCTCGGTGGAGAAAATGATCTTGATCTGGTGCCCACTCGTAACTGTAGCCGGGAGAAATCATCATCCCGTCAGTATTTAGTGTTTCCAGAAAGTTAAAGAACTCTTGCATATCTTTAGGTTCAGTACCCTCAAATATAGTCGTGTTAGTTGTAACACGAAAGCCTTTAGCTTTAGCGGCGCGAATGGCTTTGACAGCGATATCAAAAACACCTTTACGATCTACGCACTGATCGTGTAACTCCCGCATTCCATCTAAATGCACACTAAAAGTCAGGTAAGGGGAAGGTTGAAACTTATCCAGACTCTTTTCTAATAACAAGCCATTGGTACACAAGTAAATATATTTCTTGCGCTCAATTAATCCCTGGACAATCTCATCAATCTGGGGGTGTAGCAGAGGTTCTCCCCCAGGAATTGAGACAACTGGTGCGCCACACTCTTCCACAGCGGCAAAACACTGTTCTGGGGTGAGATTTTGCTTTAAAATTTCCTTTGGATGTTGGATTTTACCACAACCAGTACAAGCGAGATTACACCGAAAAAGAGGTTCCAACATCAACACTAAGGGGAAGCGTTTACGTCCTTTCAAACGCTGTGTAACAAGATACTTCCCAATATCCATAGCTTGTTGTAGATTAACTGCCATTGTTGCGATCGCTCCTCTTTTAAAGATAAATGCACCACTTTCTCAACCCCAAGATTTATCTGTGGGGTCTTCAATTTTGAATTTTGAATTTTGAATTTTGAATTTCCCAGAGGGGTTGACATATCCCTGAGCAACAAACCAATCCACAGCATCTTTGAGTGCGGCGTTCAGCGAAGATTGGGGTAAACCCAATTCTCGTACAGCCTTTGAAGCATTGTAATACATAGGTTGTTTCGCCATCCGAACGCCATCTAATGGTACTGAGGGCGATTTTCCTAATGGTGCGAGAATCTTTTCATCAACCCAGGCAACGCTCAGGGGCAACCAAGCGGGTACTGTTCGTTGAGGTGCGCTAAGACCTGTGATATCGGCAAGTTGTTCGAGTAGTTCTTTGAGACTGAGGTTTTGATGACCTAAGATATAGCGATCGCCAGATTTACCCCGTTGCAAAGCCAGTAAATGCCCCCATGCCACATCCCGCACATCGATAAAATTTAGACCAGTATCTAAGTAAAAAGGCATTTGCCGTCGTAAAAACCGCAGTATTATATCACCCGTCGGCGTAGGTTTGATATCCAACGAGCCAATAGGACTGCTGGGATTGACAATAACTACTTCCTGACCTGTAGCAACAGCTTGCATAGCTTCTTGTTCAGCCAGAAACTTAGACTTTTTGTAGTCACCTACCAACTTTTCTAAGGGACTCTGATGTGTTTCATCGACGACTTGACCAGACGATCCTACCCCAATCGCTGCCACTGAACTTGTGTAGACAGTGCGCTCAATGTTAGCTTTGCGAGCTGCTGCTAACACATTACGCGTACCCAGGACATTGTGACGGTGGAGTAATTCCCGGTCTGTTTGCCGCAGAGAATAATGGGCTGCCACATGAAATAAGTATTGACAACCTGCCATTTGTTGCCAGAGATTTGGATCGTTCAAATCGCCTTTGACAATTTCCACCTCCAAACCGCGCAGATTCTCCAAATTGCTGCTTGAGCGTACCAGTGCTTTGACTGTGTAACCCTGTTGCAACAACAACCGTACCAAATGGGCACCAATAAAACCCGTACCCCCCGTGACAAAAACCTGCATCAAGCTGCCCCCCTTTTCTTAAATCTGGGAAACCAATCATCCAAAATGGTGTAAACTACCGGCACAACAATCAAGCTGAGGATAGTTGAAGTTACTAGTCCACCTGCGATCGCTACAGCCATCGGCGATCGCAATTCGGAACCAGCACCAAAACCCAATGCGATCGGTAACATCCCTAAAATAGTCGAGGCCGTGGTCATCATAATTGGTCTGAGGCGTACTAGTCCGGTATTGAGGATCGCCTGGGTACGGTCTAAGCCAGCGTTGCGTAACTGGTTGATATAATCTACAAGCAAAATGGCATTTTTATTTGCCAGCCCTAGCAAAAAGACGAAACCGATCAATGAGATCATACCAAAATCGCTCTTAGTAATCAGTAGCGCCAACATCGCTCCCACAAGTGCCAAAGGCAAAGAAACACCAATCACCAGAGGGTCTACCCAGCTTTTGAACAGTAAAATTAGTACTATGACAATGCACAGGGCAGATAAAGCCAGAGTAGTGCCGAAACTGCTAAACACTTCACCTTGACGGGCAGAGTCTCCCCCTAAATTTAAGGAAACATTAGAGGGTAATACCGCCTTTGCTTCAGCTACCACTTTGTCAGTGGCATCACCCAAAGACAGATTCTTGCCAAGATTAGCACTGATGTATGCTACGCGCTGATTATTCAGACGCTCGATCTGAAAAATCGTGCCCTGTGGATTCGTTTCACCTGTAACTGTGACATCAGCGAATCCCGGTAGCCTCTGAATCCTTTCTTTAATCGCTTTGACTGCTTTGCTCAGAGCTTGGAGATTATCACCTTGTAATGCTATTTGCAGGGGTTTTTGACCACCAGAATCGACAAATTGAATATCTTCAACACTAGTATTTACCCCAGAAAGAGTCGGTAATGAAAAGCGCAACTGGTCTTGTAATTCCGCAGTTGTGATTGTGCGATCGCCCTTTAACTTTACATATAGTATCCCTTTATTCGGCTCACCCTCACGAGAACCAACAGTGGTAAATACCGTTTCAACTGCCGGTGATTTTCTGACTACATTTTCTAGTTTCTTCGCAACCTCTAGAGAATCGTTCAAGGGATTGGGAATTTGAAACTGGGGAATAGAATTTCTCCCCTGTTCCCCTGCTCCCCTGCCCCCCTGCCCCTCAGCTCCACTAGGAATACTCGGCAAAGGAGCCGTATAAGCAATATTAAATTCGCCGCGATCAAGTTTGGGAATAAACCCTTTGGGAATTAGTGGAATCAGAACTATACCTGCGATGAAGCTGAAGACAGCTAACCCGATAACTATTTTCCGGTGATTTAAAGACCAACTCAGTAAATTTCCGTAAAATTGAGTAAAAGCTACCCAGATTTTTGCTTCTCGACGTGGGGAGAGTGAGGATTTAGGTTTCAGCCAGTAGATAGCCAGAACTGGAGATAAAGTCCGAGCAACTAGCATAGAAGCAAGCATCGCCGCGGATACAGTGATGCCAAAAGGCTTGAAGAACTGACCGATTACCCCACCCATCAAACCTATGGGTAGAAAAACTGCTACTGCTGTTAAAGTGGCGGCGGTGACTGTCAACCCAATCTCATTTGTCGCTAAAAGCGCTGCTTGACGAGGAGTTTCGCCATCTTCAACGTGTCGCATGATGTTTTCCACATCCACGATCGCATCATCAACAATGCTACCAATCACCAAAGCTAAAGCCAGCAGGGTGATTGTTTCCAGGTTGAAGCCGAAAATTGCCATGACGATAAATGTCGCCAGCAAAGATGTAGGAATCGCTAAGGCAGAGATTAGAGTTGCCCGCCAATTCCATAAAAAAGGAAAAATTACCACTATTGACAACAACACTGCTTCCAGCAAAGCATCGATTGTTGACTGGGTGGCTTGACGGATATATTCTGCTTGGGTGGCAGCTAAGGTGAGTTTGACATCTTTGAGGGTAGAGCGTAGCCTTTGAACTTCTTTCTCAACATGACTCACGACTTCCAAAGTATTAGCACTACCGCGTTTGATTACCTGAAATGCGAGTGCATCTTCACCGTTAAACCGGACTAATGTCGCCCCACCTTGGGGGAGAGCCGTTGCACTCGCATTCGCTGGATTTACCGCAGGAGTTGCCGTAGCAGCACCTAGTAGTGAGACTTTTAATACTCCTGGTAATTTAGCGATCGCACTTACAATCTCATCTTGTGCCAACTTCGTCAAATCTTTGAGATTCCGTGTAGGACTCTCTATGGCATAGCTAATGGCGGCTGACTCGTTTAGATTCAGAGGAATGATTTTGTCAGTTGCTCCTTGAGGTAGAGTCAACTGCTTGAGGGCAGTTTCAACCTTTTTGGTCGATGTTTCTAAATTTGTCCCAACGGCAAAAGAAAGGGCAACAGCTGTTTGACTAGGATAGGTTGATGAGCGAATATTCTCCAGTCCTTCTAGAGAGCGGAGGCGTTCTTCTAGGGGTTTGGTGAGCTTCGCTTCTGTATCCAGGGCAGTTGTCAGGGGAGCTGTAGCATTCACAACTACCACTGGAAAGGTAATATCTGGAAACAAGGCATACTTAAGGGAACTGAAAGCTAGAACACCAGCTACCGTTACGGCAATCCAAAAACTCACTGTCAGCCACGAAAATTGAATCGCCAATTTGGAAATATTGAAGAGTTCTCGTGCGGATTTGGAGTTATGAAGCTTTACCATCTTGGAAAATTATCGTGTGGATGACACAATTATTTAGTCATGCTACAGCAATCATCTTCGGTTTGCTAATTTTGGTTACTACCAAACGGCAATATTACTTATTGTCACTCAGATATGACCCAATCTTTAATCCAAGCATTAGTTAGTGGTTACGCAGCGCTGATGAGCGATCCTAATTTTACAAACTGCGTAGGCGTAGCCCGTCGTAGACATCGCTCTTCAAGGTAAAGAAGAATCCCACCATGCCCATCTACTACTCTAAACATTAATTGACCGTTAAAACTTAAAACTATCGAGAGAGCTAGTGCCTAATTTTTTGCCCATCAACACAATTCTGGTGCCTCAAGGAGCAGAATATAAAGCCGTGTGTCGCGGATTAAGCGGCATTACTGCCTCCATCCCAAAAGTAGTAGCCATACCTGTAGGGATGAAGCCTTTACTCAAATACCTGCAACAAGGACAATTTCTGACTCCAAAATCCAGAGTGCTGGTTATGGGTATATGTGGCAGCTTGAGCGATCGCTATACAGTTGGTGATATTGTCCTGTATCAAGATTGTGTTTATCAGGGGAAACAGCAAGAATGCGATCGCACTTTTACAACACAATTGCACTCTTCAATATCAGAAAAAGTATCTTTGGTCAAATCACTGACAAGCGATCGCGTAATTTGGTCTGCATCCGAAAAACACCGTTTAGGTGAGACTTTGGCGGCTGATGTTGTAGATATGGAAGGATTTACCGCTTTAGAATTTTTCAATGCGGCTGGAGTTGCAGTGGCAATGCTGCGAGTAGTCAGCGACGATTGTCAGCATAATATCCCCGATCTCACACCAGCAATTAACTCTGATGGTTCTCTAAACCCTTTGCAGTTAGCGATCGAAATGCTTCGACAACCTTTTGCCGCTACTCGGTTGATTCGAGGTTCATTAACAGCATTAAAGGTGTTAGAACAAGTTACAAATCTGCTTTTTTCAGGCTCTAGCAATAAATAATCTATTGCGTCTTTACAGCAACTTCTAGGTAAATAACCAGGGAGCATCTCAATGAGCGTAAAAACACGTTTGCCCTAGCGAATGGAATGACTCTGTTGGCGAATTCATGTAAACCACAATTTACGGGGTGAGGCGCTACGACATCTCAATGCTTTGAGGGTAGCGATCGCAATTCGCCAACAGTCTCATGGAATTCGCAGCTATACAAACAAAACCCACGGAGGTGGGTTTCAAATCCTTTGAGTCCGCGTAGGCGGACTTCGTTTGTGTAGCCGCGATTTCTAATCGCCTGGTATATTTGCTATGCCCTTACAAAATATAGCAATCCTAAATCGTTTGTGAGAATATATCTTTACTCTATTTGCATTCTCTGCGTCTCTATCTTTAGGTATAAAAAAATATTTTCAGCAATCAAGTCGAATTTGTATATATTTTTTACTTTTACATCACCTGAAAACAAACTAATAAAAATCAACATAATTTAGGTATTTATTGTGAAATTGTTTATCGAGAAGCTTTACATAAACTTTATCGTTAAACATATCAAATAGAAACCTCGATTGGGAAGCATAATATATGACCTTATCAGGGTTGGGTTCCATGAAAGCTAATTGCACTGAATTATAAATCCAAAATACCCTTTTGTCAGAATAGCTCGGAACTAATTTACCCACTATCAAACATAATTTATGAAGCTCAATCACAAGCTAAATCTCTACTCGTTCCTAGCTAGTTTTCCATTACTCAAAAAAAGTTACACCGCTAAAATCATGTTGGTGGCATTTTTGGGTACTCACATACCACTTCTAAGCTTACTTTTGAGTTTCGTTATCTCAAACTCCTATTCTTTGGAGATGGCGATTCGAGTTATGCTTATTGCTCTGTTGGCTACCTTAGCGGGTACAGCCGCCACCCTCTACGCACTACACCACCTTCTCAAACCGGTTATTTTTACATCTGTGGCATTGCAAAATTATCTAAACACCAAAACCTTACCTGAATTGCCCACAGAATTTGCTGATGAAGCCGGTACATTGATGGCGGATACCTCACAAACTCTTCACAAATTAGATGAGTTAATTCATTACATCAGTAATTATGACGATTTAACTGGATTGCCCAATCGTGAATTATTCTGCGATCGCCTCCATCAGACTCTATCTCAACCTGAAAATAACCAGCGCTTTGTAGCAGTCTTTTTACTGAGTATTGATGATTTCACTGCTATGAGTCATGGGTTGGAGCATGAAACAACAAATTTGTTGTTAAGAGCAGTTGCTCAGAGGTTATCATTCTGCATGACACAAACAGATATTCTTGCCCATTTGAGTGGAGATGAATTTGCAATTGCCCGCATAGAAATTGTTTCTTTTGAAAGTGTAATTAAGCTATCTCAGATGCTGTTAAGCACCCTGAGTAAACCCTTTTCTCTAAAGGGTAACTTGATTCATATCACCGCCAGTATCGGCATCACAATTAATGGAATAAATGAGCATAATAGCGTAGATCAACTTTTGCAACAGGCTCACATAGCACTGTATCAAGCAAACCAAAGAGGGCGTAGCAAATACCAATTCTATTCACCGGAAATTAATGCTCAGTTGCAGGAGCGAATAACTTTAGAAAATGAATTATATGGGGCGCTTGACCGCAACGAAATGCTGGTTTATTATCAACCTCTGATTGATTTACATAGCGGACAAATTACGGCTATGGAAGCGTTGGTTCGCTGGCAGCATCCTAGATTAGGTTTGGTTTCTCCAGTAAAGTTTATTCCCATTGCTGAAGCCAATGGTTTGATCCTACCAATTGGTGAATGGGTCTTGCGAACTGCTTGTGCCCAAAACCGTGCTTGGCAGCTTGCAGGATTTAACCCAATTCGGATATCTGTAAATCTGTCAGCTCGACAGTTTGAACTACCAAATCTGGTTGAGATCGTTAGTCAAATTCTTGAGGAAACTGGACTCCAAGTATCTTGCCTGGAATTGGAAGTGACAGAAAGCTTCTTGATGGCTGATATGGAGCGATCAATTAAAACCTTAAAACAATTACGAGAACTGGGTATATGCTTGGCTCTAGATGACTTCGGTACTGGTTATTCCTCTCTCAACTACTTAAAGCGTTTTCCCGTGAATATGCTCAAGATCGATCGGTCATTTGTACAGGATGTCACGTCCAATCCTGATAGTGCTGCCGTCACGAATGCGATTATTGCCCTGGCAAAAAGCCTGCGGTTGAACATCACGGCAGAGGGTGTGGAAACCCAAGAACAGCTTGACTACCTAAAAACGCTGGGATGTGATGAAGGTCAGGGTTACTACTTCAGTTGTCCTGTGCCCGCCGATCTAATTACCCCGATGTTGCAGAAAACTTCTCAGCAGATGGAGAAAATTCCAGCATAAGTGGATGCCTAAGCCAGAAAATACACCCCTGATAACGTTTCACTTGAATTTTGCTAGAAATGATTATCAGGGGGCAAGTTCAGAAGGCAGCTATGCTGAAGGAATTCCCATAAATAAATTTAGACTTGCGCCGTAAGCCTCAGCCGAAAGTAGATTTAAAAAGGACGCTGTATTTCTTGCGCCTACTTAATAAAATACATATTTTTTTGTTTTTCATAAATAAATTTAGTTGCTCTCAGACTATTTCGCCTCCAGAGAAAATTCTTTTCTAAAACCTCCTGCCTCCTGCCTCATGCCCCCTGCCTCCTGCCTTTCTTCTGTGACATAAGGAGAGAAATCCAGGATTGATCAGGCAATAAAAGGTCATTTATTTTGAAACTGTGGAAAGTTTTGCAACCATGTGAGCACGAGATGAAACCTCAAGCTTGCGAAACATCCTTTTTAAGGCTTGCTTGACAGAGTTTTCAGTAATCCAAAGTTCAGCACTAATTTCTGCATTGGTTTGTCCTTTAGCCACCAAGGAAGCAATTTGCATTTCACGAGGCGTTAAACACTTTGTCTGTAATAGCGGTTGTTGCAATTGCGCCATTGCTACCCAAGTAGAAATATGCAGACAAAGCGCACTCAAATCTGTAAGATTTTGTGAATCAAATGCAGGCATTCCTTGCTGACGCGTCAAACCTACCACACCCACTAACTCACCATTGCTGACAATTGGCCCTGCCATAACGTGCCAGTGATCGGCACGAGGACAAATCAATTTCCATGTTTTAGGTTCTACTACCAAAGCTTCATGAACAGGGGCATGGCGTTCTAGCAAGTAGCGTGCAACTGGATTGTGTTGAGGTGATAATGCAATTTGCAATGCTTTTTGAATCTTGCTGTCAACTATAGCAATTTGGGCAAAGAAAAACAGCCCACATCGTGTAGCTGAAAAATACTCACTCATTTCTGCGGATATGTGCGATCGCAAAGTCTGTTCATCTTGAGCTTGAGCAATTCCATGAAATAGAGCTTGTAAGGCAACCATGATTTGCAAAGTGTACTCGTTCGAGGTCTAGGCGCAGTATCGCAACCAGACCTATCTTAGCTTTAGTCACACCAAACCGCTTCGCGGAGTCATTAGTTATTAGTCCTTAGTCCTTAGTTTTTTCGCCCACTCTGTTGCGAGCTATGTACCAAAAAACTCTTTATTAATGACTAATGACCAATGACCAATGACTAATTTGTTTGGTTTTTTGGATTACTTTACATGACTGTAAATTCTGGCATTGATGACACACAGATATCCAGGCGCTGGATTCAAATCAGTTTTTTGATCGCAGCAGTGCTTTTCAATCTCTGTTTAATAATCCAAATATTCAGTGTTGGATTGGCTTACTTTTACAACTCTGATTGGTGGAACCTACATATTTGGCTCGTGCGAGGATATGGCGGACTCTCACTAATTTTGTTGATATGGGTGTTTTTGATTCCCTTTCCTCGAAGAGTCCGAAACCTAACAGCAACTATGCCAGTGCTACTGGGACTGCAATTTCTCACAATTCACTTGCAAACTTCTTTTCCTCTAGCAGTGTTCCATCCACTTATCGGCTTTTCCTTATTCTCTATTTCCATAACCCTAGTGCATCGGACATCGCACATCGTATTTCCCAACCAAAACCAAGACTAAATCGTTGAGGAAACACAAGTTTCAATTCTTTTCACGCTATTACAGGAGAAATACAAATGTCTCAATACGCCGATCCGTCTGTTCTCGTTGATACCCATTGGCTTGCAAATCATCTTAACGATCCAAACATCCGCATTATTGAAGTAGATATGAGTCCAGAGCCGTACAAAAATGCTCACATACCTGGTGCTGTCTTCTGGAACATCTTTACAGACTTACTCTTGCCCGACTTGAAGATGAATTTGGATGCGATCGCTTTTAAAAAGCTGATGGCACGTTCAGGCATCACCAATGACACCACAGTGATTGCTTATGGCAGTTATCCGGGAACGGGAGCCTGGATTTTCTGGTTGTTGAAAGTCTTTGGACATGAAAATGTACGAGTTCTCAATGGCGGCTACCAAAAATGGAAATCAGAAATTCGTCCACTAGCAACTGAGTTATCTATGTTTACTTCTACGGATTACCGTGCCAGAGGTATTGATGCTCATCTGCGAGTATTACACGATGAAGTTCAGGTATCGATAGGTAGAAGCAATCGCGTGTTGTTAGATGTCCGAACACTGCGAGAATACTCTGGTGAGTGGTTTTTCAATCAGCCACCAAAAGCAGGCGAACGTACTGGACATATTCCAGGTGCAGTGCATTTGGAGCATATCTTAACTCTCAATGAGGATGGAACTTTTAAATCATTTAACGAATTAAAAAATCTTTATGACAGTAAGCGCATTACGCCTGATAAGGAGGTGTTTCCCTACTGTGCCATCGGTGGGCGTTCTGGATATACCTGGTTTGTCTTAAAATATTTATTGGGCTATCCGAATGTTCGGAATTACGATGGCTCTTGGAATGAATGGAGTCGCCTGCCTGATGTAGCGATCGAGAGGTAGTGAGAGTTATTGGACAATATTACCAATAACCACACCTTTACGGACGGGCACCACTACTGCCATCAAGATTAAAATTTCTTAACCTTTCGTTACACTAGAGACATCGAGAAGGACGAAAGCAAACCTCTCGAAGCTGAAATCAAAGGTGAACGACATGAATGGCACAATTCGCGTTGGTAATCTCTTCGGAATTCCCTTCTATATCCATCCGTCATGGTTTTTAGTTCTGGGTTTAGTAACTTGGAGCTATAGCAGTGGATTGGCGGCGCAATTTCCCCAATTGTCTGCGGGATTAGCTTTGCTACTAGGATTGATGACAGCGCTGATGTTATTTGCCTCTGTCGTCGCCCATGAATTAGGCCACAGTTTTGTTGCGATTGGTCAGGGAATTGATGTCAAATCCATTACGCTGTTTATATTTGGCGGTTTAGCAAGCTTAGAAAAAGAGTCGAAAACCCCAGGTGAAGCTTTTTGGGTAGCGATCGCCGGGCCAATGGTAAGCTTACTATTGTGCGGTATCGTTACAGTGATCGGTGTTACTACTGCTGCATCAGGACCGTTAGCTGCAATTCTTGGTGTTCTAGCTTCTGTTAACTTGGCATTAGCGCTATTTAACCTGATTCCTGGCTTGCCCTTAGATGGCGGAAATATACTGAAAGCTATCGTTTGGAAAATTACAGGTAATCCTTATAAAGGTATAACCTTTGCGAGTCGAGTTGGGCAAATATTTGGTTGGGTAGCAATTCTTTCTGGTGTAGTTCCCTTACTATTATTTGGCAACGCCGGTAACTTCTGGAATTTGTTAATTGGCTTCTTCTTATTGCAAAATGCTGGTAATTCGGCTCAATTTGCCAGAGTCCAAGAAAAACTTACAGGTTTGACAGCTCAGGATGCTGTAACTCATGACAGCCCGATTGTCTCTGCTAATCTTACCCTGAGAGAATTTGCTGATGAGCGAGTCATAAGTGGGCAAAACTGGCATCGGTTCTTAGTGACTGATGATGATGGACAATTAGTAGGTGCGATCGCAGTTGATAATTTAAGAACCATCCCCACAGCACTGTGGTCAGAAACTCAAGTTAAAGAAGTCATGCGACCAATTACCGAATCTACCACAGTCCAATCAGATCAACCTCTGCTGGAAGTCATGCAGTTACTCGAACAACAAAAGCTATCTGTGCTTCCCGTGATTCGTGAGAATGGCGTCCTAGTTGGAATCTTAGAAAAAGCTGCAATTATCCAGCTACTTCAAAGCCGAACCCAACCTAACCCTGCATAGAGACGCGATGAATTGCGTCTATCAAAAAAAATGGTAAACCTTTGTAGAGACGTGACAAATCACGTCTCTACATTTTTTTATCACCCAAATTTTTGATTGCATGAAAAAACTCCGTACAATTGAAAGAGCCTTCTTGACCGTTGCCTCTTATCTGTCCCCGTAAATAAGTTCAAAAATCAAATCGGATTGTTATGTAGCACTCCTATTTAATTTTTGAACAAAACTCAGTATATATCTATTCCCTATTCCCTGTATTTATTTTCAAAGAATTTTTACGAGATATTAGATATATCCCTAGCAAGGATAGACCTAACACTGACGCAGGTTCGGGTATAGTTTTGATTTTGGCATAAATAGCTGTTGTAGTTGTAGCTTCTTCAAGAGCTTTAATACTTATCTGGCGACCCTCTAGATTAAAACCGGTTAACTCAAGGGTATATTTATTACTTCCAAAGGTAAAACTGCGATTACTCAATTTTGTGTCTAAGAATACTAAGTCTGCACTTTTTTCAGGATCTTTTGGGTCGTTAAATGTATTTACTAAACGCAAGTTGAAGTCAAAAACTTGGCTGGTTCCCACAGGTGGGCTGAAAGATACATTAAGATTTAAAGGGACAAATTCAACGCTTGAATCAGTGCGTACCTTTCCATTAAAGTAAGTTAAATCAGCTATTTTGAATACAGAGTTAATGTCCGCAGAAAAGGAAGTTCCATTAGAGGTTAGTTTATTTGGAAGTCCTAGTGACGAATTAGCTTGACCCCAAGTAAATGTGTTACTTCCCACACCTGTATATATGGGATTAGTATCAGTGATTCCTGGAGTAGGATTTCCCCATGTCGCACTAGAGATGCCAGAAAAAGTTAGAGCTTGTGCTTGACCAGAGAAACTAAATCCTGTGGTCAAACTCACAAAAAAACTAGATATAGCAGTAGCGAAAACAAAACTAAGTTTCATAATTCTAGGTTTTAATTATCATTCTGGAGTTTCTTTCAAGTAGGTCTTCAATCTACCTTAGTAAATTTACGGAAAATCCGCCAACGTCTTATTGTATTTTTTATAAAAATTTTATGTGTATTTCAAAATAATTTAATGAATAATTTATATTTATTAAGTTAAAATTATGGGTTTTTAAAATATATTTCACTAGTTTGTAATTAGTAAAACGGTAAACTTCTTGCAAAAAGTTCTCTAACACGCTAAACTCAGCAGGAGTTGAGACTTTAACGAAAGTCAAAGGGAAAGTGGGGTTCTTTTTTTGATTTATGCAAGAAGTCTAGTAATTGTGTAGGCGTAGCCCGTCGTAGACATCGCTACCTTACTTGACTTACCGATAAATTGTCAAGCTGATATCAAGTTATGGTTTTTTGACATTCCTCGCGCTATGGAGACGAATGGGATTCATAATTTTGACAAAATCTTTGACAACAACTGGCTAGGAATTTTAGATAGAGCCAGATTTTGTCCCTGTATCCCTAACTCATTATGAAAAGCACGAATAGTTTTCACCACATAAGCGAAGGTTGTTTGATAAGCTTCTGGTTGTTTACTTAATCCGTTTAAGGCTTGCAAATGGTTATCTAATGCCACTTCTAAGTGTTGAGAGCGTGTTGCTTTGTCGCCATTAAAAGACTTATCTATTACTAGCTGATAATGTGCTAGTCCCAGGTTATTGTGAGAGGCAAGCAAATCAAAACTTAAAGGAGTGCCGCTAAGTGAGTTAGCCAAAGCTATAGCTTCTTCGTAAGCGCTGATACATAGTTGCAGATACTTTTGCTGTGCCTCTTTAGTAGTCTCAGATAGGTTTGCTAGATGCCAGTAGGCAGTACCCAGATTATTTTGTGTAGCGGCGCAGGCACTGGGAACATTAGCTGGAGTGCGATACTTGAGAGCTTCGCTATAAACATCTATAGCTAGCTGGAGATTTTGGGCAGGTTTTTCGTATTGTGCCAGATTCCAATACGCAGTACCGATATTGTTTTGAATCATTCCATACTTCAGCGGTTCCTCTTCAGGGTTGTAGTGTGCAAGTGCTTCATTGTAAGCTGCGATCGCTTTCTTTAAATGCACAATCGGTTGATTGTATTGCCCTAAATGCCAGTAGGCAGTACCCAAATTATTCTGGCAAGCCGCATACTTTAATGAATCCATATCCGCTGTACGGTAGCTGAGTGCTTCACTGTAAGCGAAAATAGCTTGCTGCCAATTTTCAGATGGGTGAGAGAAACGAGCTAAATCACCATAGGCTGTTCCCAAATTATTTTGCACACGAGCGTAAGTTTCCGAATGTATCTGGGGCGAAATCATCTTTAACGCCAACTGATAAAATTCTATTGCCTGCTCTATATAAGTTTGTCCCTCCTCAGAATTGGGTGGTGTGCGGTATAGCATCCAGTAGAGTGTACCCAAATCATTCAAGATATCTGGGAGTTGCGGTGAGCTTTCGTCATAGCTAATTGCCTCCTGATAGGCAATAATTGCCACCATCAGGTTTTCTAAATTTGCCTCTCCTTGCTCAATGCGAAGACGGTATAAAGTACCCAACCGATGATAAGCCTCTGCCAGTATCTCCTCTGAAACTTGCTTTTCGTGTAATTCTTCAATCTCCAATAAAATCTGCTGTGGTTGTAAGGAATCCTCTGTATTTCGAGCAATATTTGTATTAATTGTTGCTATTATTAGCTCCGTTAACTCACTGCTAATATAAGATAAAGACGACAGCGATTGATTATTACTCCCACTACCAGACCGATTTGTAGATTCCTGTTGTTGTGGCGTAGCCTTCAATAAATCCGCTGGTGATGGTGAAACTTCCTCAGTTTTGTGTACGCGATTCCCTTGTATCTCTACTGGGAAATCAGAATTATTCTCAAACTTGAACTCAGTGGCTGCGGTTCTGAGTTCTGGTTGGTTAGCTGATTCATCTAGAATCGACTGCTCAATATTCCCTAAATCCAAGCTTCCTGAACGTGAAAAACGTTCTGGATAGGCCAAATTCTGAGTTGCTGGTGTGGGTTCTCCAGCAAACACAAATACGCCAGTACGACAACGCCAAAACTGTGGTGCTGATTGCTTGATAGCCGATAACCAAGGACGTGGTATCCACAACAGCAAGTTAGATTCCAGGAATCGGCTAGATTCTTGTGTAGAGAAATATTGTTCGCTTAAGCGGAGATAGTGCAAAAATAACCGCTGTGTCGCTACTGATTGCTTAGTGAGATGCTCCACGCCGACAATCTGAAATGCTGGTACTGGAAAAGGTTTTCCAGGAGTATCTTTTGATGCCCCAACAATTGGCGGTGGATAATTAGTCAACCATTGATTAATCTGGATTATGGGGTTCGGATCGTTTAAATTCAAACGCAACGTAACTAATCGCGGATAAGCTGGAGTGCTATTTTCCTGAGCATTTGATGATTGATATAGCACCTGTCCAACAGGATAAGCTAATGTAGAATGCAAACGGGCTGCTACCTGATTACGTAAGTATAAATCATCACATATCGCCAAAAGAATTTGTCGTCGTAAGCCAAGACTTAAGGCAAGTTTTAGGCGGTGGTATACTTGCCGATTCCAAGTAGAATTATTGTTGTGTGCAGTATCATTCACGCTCATAGCGGCTAAAGAGCCAAAACACAGTACATATAACCTTTTTGGGTGCATCCAGTGGGACAAACTCATACCAATTCAAAATTCAAAATTCAAAATTCAAAATTAAGAAAGCCAGAGGGAACAAAGGTTTGGGAGTATGTATCTGTCATCATTCTTTTTTCAAATTGGTCTCATACTAAAAATTATTTTTAACAAGTAGACGTTGTACTACTCAGGATATATTCAGCATTCAATTATAGTAGGAACAATAAAGTATAATTATATACTTTATTGTTCCTAGTTCAATTTTAACAAAAAATAAAAAAGCAGGCCCCTCTTAAAATCGGAACCTGAAAAACTATAAAGAAAATGAAGTTTTCTTAAAATGTTTTACGATCAACTGCTCTTAGAAACAAAGAAGGCGACTACAATCAAGCCGACAACCAAAGCTGTAGCGGCAATTCCTAGTAGGAGATAAGTTCGCTTTTGCCCTTCTGTGGGAGGTTCTGCTTGATAAATCTTTGGTTCCCGGGCAAAATTATTCAGAAGACCGCCTTCTTCATTGGTATAGGGCATGAATGAATTCCTTTATCTTTATCGTTAATTTAATGTTACATAAATGCTAAATCTGGTCTTAAACTGCTAGATAAATCGTTACATTGGGGATTTAAAAGAGGCAGCGGTGCAGGGGAGCAGAGGGGCAGAGGGGCAGAGGGGCAGAGGAGACAAGGTGACTTGTGAGAATTTACAACAAGTTTTTCCCCTTGTCCCCTTGTGCTGTTCCCCATGCCCCATGCCCTACTCCCCATTTTCTAACTAGTAATCGTCCCAGTTAGAGGTGAACTAGGACTGGCGTAATCTTTAATAGGCATTCTGCCAGCAAGGTATGCTAGACGACCGGCGACTGTTGCTAAATTCATGGCACGAGCCATTGCTGCTGGGTTTGGAGAAAGAGCGATCGCACTATTAATCAACAAAGCATCTGCTCCCAATTCCATTGCCTGGGCGGCTTCTGAGGGTGAACCAATACCAGCATCTACCACTACTGGCACACCTGCATTTTCGATGATGATTTGGATATTGGCAGTTGTTTTCAGTCCTTGTCCAGAACCAATTGGTGATGCCAAAGGCATGACTGTAGCACAACCTACCTCTTCTAAACGCTTGGCTAACATGGGGTCAGCATTGATATAGGGCAATACTGCAAAGCCTTCTTTAACTAGTTGTTCTGCTGCTTGCAATGTCCCAATCGGGTCTGGGAGTAAATACTTAAGATCGGGTATTACTTCTAACTTTATAAAGTTATTATCTTTCTGCCCCAACAATTTCGCCATTTCTCGCCCCAAACGCGCCACCCGAATTGCCTCTTCGGCAGTTTGACAACCTGCGGTATTGGGTAACATCCAGATTTTCGTCCAATCCAAGGCTTCAGCTAAACCTTCATGTCCCGGAGCCTTGGTTTGTACCCTTCGGACTGCTACGGTGACAATCTGGCAATCGCTGGCGGCGATGCTTTGCTGCATTTCCTCAATGCTGCGATACTTACCAGTTCCCGTCATTAAGCGGGATTGGAAGGTTTTGCCAGCGATAATGAGTGGGGAGTCTTGAGCGGGGAGTGGGGATATAGCAGAGTGATGTCCGTTAGAGAAATTGGCAGAGTGAGTCAGCATTGGGGTGGAGGTAGATGACTTGGACTGAAAACGCGAATAGTGAAAATCAGCAAGTAGGGGGTCAGACTTTTGTTCCAAGATTAAATCGGCAATCAAAGCGGCGGTTACGGGCGCAAGTAGAATTCCATTGCGGTAGTGACCCGTAGCAAAGGTTAAATTTTGACAGTGGCTAGTGCCAAGAATGGGTAATTCATCAGGGGTAGTTGGGCGAAATCCCCACCAAAATTCCTGGATGGGATAATGCTTTAATTGGGGATACAGGCGGATAGCACCTTGTAGTAATTTTTGAATACCTTCTGGGGTGTTGTTGGGGATAAAGCCAACGTCTTCACTTGTTGCTCCAATAACCAGGCGATCGCGTCTTGGTACGATGTAAATATTCTGCCCAAACAAAACCCGCTTCAAGGGCAATCCCGGCGAAACTTCTGGTATCCGCACACTCAGCATTTGTCCTTTTCTAGGTAGCACAGGTAGCGGTAACAATTCATTTGACCAAGCACCTGAAGCTAAAACATAGTGCGCGGCGCGAATTATTCCAACATTGGTTTGCACGCCAACCACTTGTCCCTGCTGCTGTAAAAATGCTTCTACTGTAATACCGTCTTTGAGTTCAACACCAACAGACTCAGCTGCCGTCCGCAATACGCAAGCGAGAGCCTTATTATCAACTTGTGCATCTTCAGGATACCACCAGCCACCAACTACCTCGGCTCCCAATCCTGGCTGATATTGATGAATTGCCTCTTTGTTTAACCAGTAAGCCGGAGATGAGGGAGATGAGGAGGAAAGACCTTCCCCTCTACTCCTCTGCTCCCCTGCCCCCCTGCTCCCCTGCCCCCCTGCCTCTTCAAAAACGGGTGCAAGGATACCACAGGCACGGTAGCCAGTATTTAAGCCTGTCAGTTCTTCTAATTTGCGCGTCCAGTCGGGATATAAGGCACGCGATCGCCAACACAAGGAACGCATTGCCCCATTAGGGATGTTTTCCGCATCTGGTGCCAACATCCCGGCGGCGGCGTGGGTAGCGGCAGCCTGGAAGTCACGACAAAGCACGGTGACGTTTGTCCCGCGCAATTTTAGTTCAATGGCGATCGCTAAACCAATAACGCCGCCACCAATAATCACAGTCTCACTAATCATTAGTCATTAGTCATTAGTCATCTATCATTAGCTATTTATCATTAGTACATAACTAATAACTCATAACTTATAACTTATAACTCGTAACTAAAGACGGATCTATCTTTACCACAAAGCGCGAATTGGTTCGTTGCCTTGATTTGTATCGCTAGATGGTGTGCTGGTTTCTGAAGAATCTGTATTGCCATCTGTTGTACTGTCAGTTGAGTCATCGGCAGAATTTTGAGCAACGTTACTCCTGTTGTCAGGTCTTGGGGCTACAATACCGCGTCTGTTTTCGTTTGTTTCCGTTGTTTCGTTTCCTTCTGTTGCAGTTTCTTCATTCTTGCTGCCAGCACTGCTATTAACATTGATATTAGCTGGCAGGACTTCTGATTTCTTATCACTGGGAGCGTTAGCAGTTTGTACGCCCATCGGAAAGTTGATGCCCAGTAATGTACCAAGCAGAATGGCTAAACCGCCAGCCATTAAAATTAAGGGTGTCCATCTACCCATCTTGTCTTAACTCCTTTCTTTTTAACCTTTTGGTGTCCACACTATTTGAGAACCCTGTCCCCAAAATCCATCAAACTTTGTCACTTTCACGTCGCCTAAAACCTGAGTTTGACAGGCTAAACGCAAGTCTGTTGTAGGAGAATGGGGAGGAAGCGAACGCCGTACTCGATCGCGCCAGTTCGCTGCTGATACTTTGCCCTCTACCTTAACCGCGCAGGTACCGCAACTGCCAATGCCCCGACAGTTTATTACTTTAGCACCGTCATTGTAGAGATCAATACTATTGTGCAGCAAAACCTTGCGGAGATTGCTTCCATACTCGCAATCAATTGTTTTATCTTCTGCTAGTACTTTAGGCATTTTTAAATTGCCAAACTGGCTTTTTGTTGTATATTGACACATTGCCTCGAAAGTTGTCTCGTCGGTCCCAGTTTTATGACCACAAATTCCTCACCTCAACTTTGGCTCTATGACACTACATTACGGGATGGCACTCAGCGCGAGGGGCTATCTGTATCGATAGAAGATAAGTTACGCATTGCCCGTAGACTCGATCAACTGGGAATTCCCTTTATTGAAGGTGGTTGGCCTGGTGCCAATCCCAAGGATGTACAATTTTTCTGGCAACTTCAAGAAGATCCGCTAAAACAAGCTGAAATTGTTGCTTTTTGCTCGACTCGACGCCCTAACTCCACTGCCGCCACCGAACCGATGCTACAGGATATTTTGGCTGCGGGAACTCGCTGGGTAACGATTTTTGGCAAGTCTTGGGATTTACATGTGACAACCGGACTCAAGACGACATTAGAAGAAAATTTGGCGATGATTCGCGACACCATTGAGTACCTCCGTTCTCAAGGTCGTCGCATTATCTACGATGCTGAACATTGGTTTGATGGCTATAAGCACAATCGAGATTATGCTTTACAGACATTAGAAGCTGCGATCGCCTCTGGTGCGGAATGGCTAGTCCTCTGTGATACCAATGGTGGCACTTTACCCCACGAAATTAGCCAAATTGTTCAAGATGTCATTAGTCATTTGTCATTAGTCATTTGTCAAGAACCAATGACCAAGGACAAAGGACAAAGGACAATGCCCCAAATTGGAATTCATACTCATAACGATTCGGAAATGGCGGTTGCTAACGCAATAGCCGCCGTAATGGCAGGGGCAAAGATGGTACAGGGCACAATTAATGGTTACGGTGAACGTTGCGGTAATGCTAACCTCTGTTCGTTAATTCCCAATTTACAACTGAAGGCGGGTTACAGTTGTATCACAGAAGACCAGCTCACACAACTTACAGAAGCTAGTCGTTTTGTGAGTGAGGTTGTCAACCTTGCGCCAGATGAACACGCTCCCTTTGTGGGACGTTCGGCTTTTGCCCATAAGGGCGGTATTCATGTATCAGCAGTGGAACGTAATCCCCTAACTTACGAACACATTCAGCCGGAACAAGTCGGGAATCGTCGGCGCATTGTGATTTCGGAACAGTCTGGACTGAGCAATGTTTTAGCCAAAGCCCGCAGTTTTGGGATTGAATTGGATCAGCAAAAGGCAGAGGCTAGAGAAATTCTCCAGCGTCTCAAAGATTTGGAGAGTGAAGGATTTCAATTTGAAGCAGCAGAGGCCAGTTTTGTGCTGTTGATGCACGAAGCTTTAGGAGACCGCCAAAAGTTTTTTGAAGTCAAAGGTTTTCAAGTCCACTGCGACTTGATTGAAGGGAAAGAAGCTAGCAATGCCCTAGCTACAGTCAAAGTCGCTGTTGACGGGAAAAATATTTTGGAGGCGGCGGAAGGTAACGGGCCCGTTGCAGCTTTGGATGCAGCTTTACGCAAGGCTTTAGTGAACTTTTATCGCCAAATTGCAACCTTTGATTTGACAGATTACAAAGTGCGGATTCTCAACGGACATACGGGCACTGCGGCGAAAACCCGTGTGTTGGTAGAATCAGGCAATGGTCGTCAACGCTGGACGACGGTTGGGGTTTCCACCAATATTTTGGCGGCTTCCTATCAAGCAGTGGTAGAGGGCTTGGAATACGGTTTGTTGTTACATTCTCAAGCAGAAGCAGCAGTGAAAGCTTCTAGTTGACAAAAGGGATATGTAGTGTAGGGAAAGTTTGTATTTTTGGATGAAAAGGGGAAGCGATCGCCAAATAGCGATCGCTTCTCACGATCTATTAAAAATTTTCGCTATATAAGCGCAAAAAGCGGTTGTGAAAAGTAGCTCTACCAATTACGCCATCCACCTTTGGGTGCAACTTCATTATTAGTAGACTTCAGTCCGTGACTTTGCAACAGAGTTTGATATTCAGTGCTGCTTGCCCAACGGTCAATTTCTCGCGCCCGCAGTACTGGCACTGGATGGGTTAATTGTGCTGTACGGGCAGCTTTGACCATTTCACCCAGTTCTGTCTTGCTAATATCATCGTAAGCGCGGGCTTGGGCAACAAAGGCATCGAGATTCAGTTGGGGCGCTAAGGTGGGAGAACCACCTGCCAACTTCATCAACACGGACATGACCACTTTCGGGTCTTGGGTTGCTAGTAATGCGGCGCGATCGCAGGTAAACTCAGCACAACGTACCCATTCCAAAAGTTGCGCCTGTATGGCTTGAGCAACGATAGTACCGACATTGGGCACAATCGCCGCAGCTAATATTAATAAATTTACAGGTGTCAAGTAAACGCTATGGTCACACTTGAGATGCCCCAACTCATGGGCAATTACTGCCTGTATTTCTTCTGGTGTGAGAATATCAATCAGGGAAGTGTGTAGCACCACAAAAGGCTGCTTACCCCGCACAGCAAAAGTATAGGCGTTAGGAGCCGGATGTTGCCGGACGTACAACTGGGGAGGATCTATATCCAGGATTTTACAGGCATCTAATAAGAGCTTGTATAAATCGGGTAGTTGCTTTTCACCCACCAAAATGCTAGAGGCAATATTTTCCACATAGAAAACCTGCTCTGCCATTGGCCCGAGCCAATTTCGTACCAACATATCTATGCCTGGTATCTGCTTGAGCGCTCTGGTAGCTTCCAGGTCTAATGGGTGACGAAATGAGTCAGCTTTTAAACCAATCAGCGGGGTTTTGAAGAAAGACATAGTGCAACAAGCTATAAAAAATACAACTATGGAATCTGGCTGGATAGATAAACAGCCTCCCACAGTTAGTATAACGATTTCAGTTGAGGGTTTCCTTTCTTGCATACTCATAACTTTCGGTATCACTGATCATTTCACCCCTTTGCTGCATACGCCTACCGAGCAAACCCTCTCCTTTAGTGTCCGTTGCAGTTAATCTTGATTGGACACACTAATTCACGCTCGGAGAATTGAATGCGCTTTGGTTTTTTTACTTTATGTGTTCTCGCACTAGCGACAACTTCTGGGTACGCCGCTCAGTCTCCCAAAATCCCAGCACTGGTAATGACCAGCCCGGATTCAGCTGACGCCAACTATGAAGATAAATGCAGCAACGGCGGCAACCTTGACCAGTTTAATCGCGATAAGTTTCTTAAACTTATGCTTGCTGATAAAAAATCAAAGCTCTCTCAACTGAAAGTAGCTCTCCTGAATGAAATTAAACAAAGTGGTGATGAGCCACGAGGCGAGGGTGTCCATATTGGTGAATGGAATCAAACCTTCCATGACCGAAGTGGTTGTGGCACAAACACTAACAGTTACTCAGCATTTGTTGTCACTGTGACTGGTGGAAATGCAAACCATACGGTCGTGAAATACCTGGTAACAATTGATGACGACGATAACGCAGGCAAAAGAACCCTCAAGATCCGCGACATCCGTCCAATCAACCTACGAAATGATAATTGAGCAAGCCACTTCTCCTCGCTTCCTAGTTTCAACTCTCTGAAATTTAGAAGCTTCAAAGCCTTGTTGTACCGTGAGAAAACTAAGTATAGTATTTCATTAATTTATAGCGAATTTATGAAAAGTAATACCGTGCAATGCCAATGCGTCAGCTTGCATTGTTAATGCAATGGCCGCCTTGTTAATGCGTCAGCTTGCATTGTTAATGCAGTGGCCGCTTTGTTAATGCGTCAGCTTGTATTGTTAATGCAGTGGCCGCCTTGTTAATGCGTCAGCTTGCATTGTTAATGCAGTAGCCGTTTTGTTAATGCGTTCCCCTGAATTAAAAACGCTACGCTTTTACGCAAAACTGTACTAAGCATGAAGCTACAACTAGTGGCACGATCAAAGGAAAGCGTCTTTTTCTGTTGTCACTATGAAGATATTGGTACTGAATGCCGGATCGAGCAGCCAAAAGAGTTGTCTATATGAAATTGCAGATGAAACTCTTCCCAGTCAAGCACCCCAACCCCTTTGGGAAGGGAAAATCAACTGGACTCAAGATCGGGCTGTCGCAGAAATTGAGGTGAAAACTGCTACGGGTGGAACGTTGCAAAAATCAATCTCTGGTGATTCTCCACAGGCGCACCTCACCTATATGCTCAATACACTTGATCGTAATGATACCAAGGTAATCGATCGGTTGTCAGAAATCGATGTGGTGGGACATCGAATAGTACATGGTGGACAGGATTATCAAGATAGTGTGGTAATTACGGAGGATGTCAAAAAGGCGATCGCTGATCTGTCTAACCTGGCTCCAGAGCATAATCCAGTGGGTTTGGAAGGCATAGAAGCAATTGAACAAATCTTAGGAGATGTCACCCAAGTAGCAGCCTTTGATACCGGATTTCATAGGACTTTACCCGATGCAGCAGCAATCTATCCCGGTCCATATCAGTGGGTAGAGCAAGGTATTCGCCGCTATGGGTTTCATGGTATTAGTCACCAATACTGTTCTCAACGTGCTGTCCAAATTCTCGGTCGAGATGTTGCATCTGAGTGGTTAATTATTTGCCATCTAGGCAATGGTTGCTCTTTAGCGGCGATTAAAAATGGTCGCAGTATTGATACTACTATGGGATTTACGCCCGTAGAAGGATTGATGATGGGTAGTCGTTCTGGTTCAGTCGATCCAGGGATTCTGATTTACCTGTTGCGGCACTGCAATTACTCTGTAGAAAAGTTGGATGACTTATTAAATAAAGCTTCTGGGTTAAAGGGAATTTCGGGTGTATCTAGTGATATGCGTGAAGTGAGAGAAGCGATGTCTCAAGGTAATTCCCGCGCTCAACTGGCATGGGATATCTACGTGCATCGCTTGCGTTCTGGTATTGGCGCAATGCTTACTAGTTTGGGCGGATTAGATGCTTTAGTGTTCACAGCAGGTGTGGGCGAACACTCTCCAGAAATTCGCCAAGCCGCCTGTGAAGCCTTTGGATTTATCGGACTGAAAATAGACCTTAAGAAAAATCAACAGCAGCCTGTGGATGAGGATATTGCTACATCTGATTCAGCAGTACGGGTATTAGTTATTCATACTCAAGAAGATTGGGCGATCGCCGGGCAATGTTGGCAGCTATTGAAACGTAATTAGAAAGTCTGATTTAATTTGGGCAACATTGTTTGAATATTTCAGCTACCCTAATCTTTTTCTTAAAACAGTCTTTCACAACAAAATATCTTTTGCAATGCCTCACACCCAATTTTCAAACTATTAACCAACGCATAAAGACTTTACCAATTTTCCTTACTATCAAACTAAAAACCCATTGTAATAACGGCCCAATTAGTGAAAAAAGTAGCAAAAATAAGAAATTAGTGGGAGTAAAAATAAAAATACTAGAAGTGACACAAGTTACTCCCCACGCCACCCAATTTCGATATTGAGAACTAATATAAGTCCATCTTGGAAGCTGACTAACCAGCCAATAGCGAATAGTAGCAAATACAAAAGATGTTACCAACCCAGCAAGTATTGATAATGAAAACGCTAAATGTAATTTCCATGCAAAAAAAGTAGCAGGTAATAACGAAGCTATTTCCCAAGTAAATAAATTTAATTTAGTCCGAAGACAGCTTAGAATTTTTTCAATAAGCCAATAATGCAGATCAACAATATTTAAGCACTCAGGATTTTTGATAAAATCACTCTTTATTTTGTGAATTATGTCACCAGAAAATAAAACATTACTTTGTAAAACAATATCTTGTTGTTTCCACAAATATAAATCTGATGTATCTTCTCGATAAGAAGAATTAAAAGTAAGTCCATACTGTAACGTTGATTTTTTTTGTAATGATTGACTCCACAATAATTTGATAAAAGTTACTATAAAAGTCTTGTCAAATATTTTAAAGTATTTTTTATTAATTACTAATTTATTGTCTGGCGTAGCCTTCTTATTAAAGCAAATCTTATCACTAAAACAGTTGTAGTACCAAATATAAGCTAGTAATTTTGGTGGAATGTATAAAGAGCAGCCTATTTCTCGCGCTTGCTCAATTTGTTTTAAAACTGTCTTATTTAGATAAAAAGTATATTGTCCTGGTTCAACCCTAATTTCAAGTTCAATAGGAGTGCCTTGAGGTATTTGCACAAAGAAAGAGAGTTGAACATCAGCTTCATTATCTGTATGCATTTTCTCAGCGTTCATTGTCGGGATAATTTTGCGATATTTTGTATAATACCAATCAGAAAATCTAGTGTTCCACGCCACTGCTTTTCTCCAGCAACTACCCCTTCATTATGTATTTTTAGGATTAAATTTCTATCCCCATCAGGTAATTGAAATAGCTTTTTATGGTAACGACTAATAATATCTCCATCTAACTGCATAACAGTTTGAGCATAAATAATATCGATATCTATGCTGGTAATATTCCCACTATTAAGTGCAGCTTTAAGCTCAGACATCTTACGTAGTGTACGAATAAATTTATCATTATTCAAAAGTTCTTCAATCTCTTTCCACCTTTGCTGCAAACTTTTTAGATTATTTTCTTCTCGATCTGCAACAGGAGTGGGAGCAGGTAATATTGGTCGAGCTAACTTAATGTATACTTCATCAGTTGGAACAATATTTTCTTTATGTTCCACCTGATATTTAAGACGCTCTTGATATTGTATTATCCTGGAATCTGGCTCATTAGTCTCATTACTTTGTTCAAGGAGAATGTAAAAATATTCTCTTTCAAGTTGCGAAAATAGACTCGTATAACGCTTACGTAGCTCTTGAGCTTGAGTTTTTTCTGGTTCTGGTAAATCGTCTGGATTTGGAATTCCTTGAGCATCAAAGTAGTCTTTATCATTTATTGAATAAATCTCTTCATACGCTTGCCAAGCATTAAACTTTGCGCCAGTAATTTGCTCTACAACCATTGTATTTACTTCTAAAGCTGTAATATCATCAACTAATCCATGTACAGATAAGACTACTTTTTCTAGCAAATCTTTAGCTTGTTCTTGAATTTTATTAGGCATAGTCTTCCTTGATTTCTCTAAAGCAAATTAACCTACAGGTTAGGATAAGCTCATATCCTGTAGGTATTTTTGGGTTAATATCAATTAATAAATATCAACTACTGGGGACGAGATAGCGATTGTTGTGAAGTTTTACTAGATTTCATAATTTCTATAAAAAATCCATACAACTTCTGCAAACTTTCTATATTTTTTTGCATAATTTCCCGACTTTCTTTGATTTGAGTTAGATGAAATTCACGAAGTTCTGTATATGGCCCACTACCAATAAATTCACTACCAACTTCATTAGTTATATCACCATCAATTAGATTGATTATAGTGTGCATTCGATTACCTGGTTGAGCAATTTGCTGCCCTTGGGGATTTTCTAACTGAGTAGATGATTCTGGAACCCAAGTGGTAATTTCTAGCTCGATAACTTCAACTATTGCTGTTTGAATAGCATCAATAATGTCATCAATCTTGAATCCTTCTCCTTTAGTATTTAGCTTCTTAACTTTTCTTTTAAATTCACTACTTGGTTTGCTAAATTGACTATTGCTTTCCCCATTTTCTATGGCTTGACCATTAGTTTTTGCGTTTTCGTTAAAAGTATTATTCACCATGACATTTTAGAGGTTACAGACGGATTTAAATATAAACAAGATACAAGTTTAGGTTATGTCAAAATTTTTAAGGCTTTTACTAAAAAAAAGTAACTAAAGTCAAAACAACTTAATAATTAAAGCAATCTTTACTAAAAAAAGTTATGATTTTCCTAAAGTTAAATTTATCTTAGAAAAAGAATAATACCGTGTTAGATTTTGGAGCCACGGTTTGTAATAAGTCCAACAATGCTGCAAGGTTTTTCCACTGTTTTAAGTGGCGTTGACTCTGAAAGATTTATTTAATTAGCTTTTGGGCATTTCGTTCCAATCTGTAGAAATTAGATATTACTTATGAACAAATAAACATAAAGTATATCTCAGAACAAAAGCAAGATTAAGTATAAAGTAATACCCGTCATTGAATTCATTTATTTTAGTCAACCTGTTTTTTATTTGCTCTAGCAAAGCGCAGACTCACAAATGGGGGTGACTTTTCTGATAGCACTATGTATACAATAATATGAATATGATGATAAAGACAAAGAAAATATGTTGTTATCTCGTCAGAATTTTGCTACACCTGTTGTAATTTGTATGTGTATTTTAGGAGTTGGCTTGATTCAATTCCCCCAATTGCAAAAACTAATAAATAGAAAACAATCTGCCTCTTTAGAAACTCTAAAAAAAGAAATAAAATCTGAAAATATCCGTCTGAATTTTCTCGAAAAAACGCCTAGCTTTGGTTATGAGAACTTCATCGCAGATTTGGTATATCTCAATTTTCTGCAATATTTTGGAGATGATGAAATTCGGGATAAAACAGGTTACAGTTTAAGTCCAGAATATTTTGAAGTTATTCTAGAACGTGACCCGCGATTTTTAACAGCCTATCACAGTCTTTCGATCAGTACTTCATTATATGCTGGTATGCCAGAACGTGCGATCGCAATATCTGAAAAAGGCTTAAAATCACTATCCCCCTCAGTTCCCGAAAGGTCTTATTACATCTGGCGTTATAAAGGAGTTGATGAGTTATTATTTTTAGGAAATGCGAAAGCTGCCCAACAGTCTTTTGCAACGGCGGCAAAATGGGCAAGTAAATTTTCAGATCCAGAGAGTCAACTTGTAGCTAATACTTCCCAAAGAACTGCTGAATTTCTGAGCCGAAATCCTAATAGTAAATATGCTCAAATTTCTACATGGTCAATGGTTTTAAATAATCATGCTGATGAAAGAACTCAGAAACGCGCAATTAAGGAAATCGAAGCTTTGGGAGGAAAAATAGTTACAACTCCTGAAGGTACTAATAAAATTATATTTCCTCCTAAAGATTAACTTATTGCAAGTGTAATCGAGGATTATATTCGCTCAATTATTTTCAAGTTTCTCATACATGATTGAGTAAGGTAATACTAATGTCAATAAAATTGGTAGAATCTGACTTTCAAATATTAGGTTGTTTTCTTGTTATCTCTCAGTTGCGCCCTCATATTGAACAGACTAAGTTTGTAGAACAAGTTCGATATCAAATGAAGGAAGGATATCAACTTGCATTCTTGGAGGTAGAAAAGCAAGCTGTAGCGGTCGCCGGATTTCGCATTTCTAATTGTTTAGCATCGGGGAAGTTTTTATACATTGATGATTTAGTTGTTGATGAGTTGAAACGGTCACACAGCTACGGTCAACAATTATTTCAGTGGCTAATTGAATATGCCAGAAATCATGAATGTAAACACCTGAATCTTGATTCTGGTGTTTAGCGATATGCAGCCCACAGGTTTTATCTCATGCAGCGTATGAGCATTACAAGTCATCACTTTTCAATGGAGTTGTAGCAACAAGCAATTTGGTTGTGACAAATAATATTTTTTGGTATGACGGCAAGTTAATTCACTCTCAAACCCTAGAATTAAACATTAACGATCCGGGTTTACTTTATGGGGCAACTGTTTTTACAACATTGCGGGTTTATGAGAACTCCCTAGATAGTAATTTAACTAATTGGCAAGCACATTGCCAGCGCTTACTGTTCTCAATACAATCTTTTGGCTGGCAGCAACCCGATTGGAATCGTCTGCGTCAAGGCGCTCAAATTCTCCTCCCACACTTTCCCGTTCTCAGAATTACCCTCTTTCCCGATGGACGGGAATGGATAACTGGTAGATTATTACCAAAAAATTTGACAGAAAAACAAAAGAATGGTATTTTATGCGCTGTTGCCAGTTCAGAATTTTCTCGCTCGCTCCCCTCTCATAAAACTGGAAACTATTTGAGTGCTTGGTTGGCAAAAACTAGCTCAGATGCTCAAGAAGCAATATTAGTTGATGCTCAAGGAAATTGGCTAGAAACCAGTACAGGCAACCTTTGGGGCTGGTGCGATCGCAGTTGGTACACGCCACCAATAAAAAAGGCAGGAATTTTGCCGGGAATTGTGCGATCGCAACTTGTAAACTGGTTGCAAAACCACCAGCAGCCAGTACGAGAAGAAACTTGGAGCGTCGAGTTAGTCCAGAGATTTGAAGCGATCGCCTACACTAATAGTGTGGTAGAAATTATTCCTATTCATACAGTTCATCTGCCTTCAGGGTCGCTACAATGTAATCCCTACCATCAAAGTTTTCAGCTAATAAGGGAGCTTTTTTTAGTATGACAGCCACACCAAATTTGTTATATCTTAAGATAAGTTAACATAAATCTTAATAATCACCTTTCCGAGCAGAGAAGCTAGGCGATTGCGCGAAAAATACCGGAGGATAGACCTTAGTGAATAAAAGATGGAGAAATGCAGGGCTGTACGCGCTGCTGTTTATTGTCGTAATTGCGCTGGGAACAGCATTTTTTGACAAACAACCCCAAAGCAGAGAGACATGGCGATACAGTCGCTTTATTCAAGAAGTTCAGCAAGGCAGAGTAGAAAAAGTCAGTTTGAGTGCAGATCGCTCCACAGCACTGGTTACACCCAAATATGATCCAGCTAAACGGATTGTTACCTTAGTCAACGATCCAGACTTGATTAATACTCTGACTTCTAAAGGCGTTGATATTTCTGTTTTGCCCCAAACCGACGAAGGATTTTGGTTTAAGGCACTGAGCAGCTTATTTTTCCCTGTATTGCTTTTGGTTGGCTTATTCTTCTTGCTACGTCGCGCTCAAAGTGGTCCAGGTAGCCAAGCGATGAACTTTGGCAAATCCAAAGCCAGAGTGCAAATGGAACCACAAACTCAGGTGACATTTGGCGATGTTGCTGGTATTGACCAAGCCAAGTTGGAATTAAACGAAGTCGTAGACTTTCTGAAAAACGCTGATCGCTTTACCGCCGTTGGTGCAAAAATTCCTAAAGGTGTGTTGTTAGTTGGCCCTCCTGGTACAGGTAAAACCCTCCTCGCGCGTGCCGTAGCTGGTGAAGCAGGTGTACCTTTCTTCTCGATCTCCGGTTCTGAATTTGTGGAAATGTTCGTCGGTGTGGGTGCATCCCGCGTCCGCGATTTGTTTGAACAAGCTAAGACCAATGCTCCTTGTATCGTCTTCATTGATGAAATTGACGCCGTAGGTCGTCAACGGGGTGCCGGTTTAGGTGGTGGTAACGATGAGCGGGAACAAACCCTCAACCAGTTGCTCACCGAAATGGATGGTTTTGAAGGCAACACTGGCATCATCATTATTGCCGCTACCAACCGTCCTGATGTCCTAGATGCAGCACTGTTGCGTCCTGGTCGCTTTGACCGTCAAGTTGTGGTAGACCGTCCCGATTATGCCGGACGTAGCGAAATCCTCAAGGTACACGCTCGTGGCAAAACCTTGGCGAAAGATGTGGATTTGGATAAAATCGCCCGTCGTACCCCTGGATTTACTGGTGCAGATTTATCCAACCTGTTGAATGAAGCCGCAATTCTGGCAGCACGCCGGAATTTGACTGAAATTTCGATGGATGAAATCAACGACGCTATTGACCGCGTATTAGCTGGGCCAGAGAAGAAAGACCGAGTAATGAGCGAAAAGCGCAAAACCTTGGTAGCATATCACGAAGCTGGTCACGCTTTAGTTGGTGCTTTGATGCCAGACTATGACCCAGTACAAAAGATTAGCATCATTCCTCGCGGTCGTGCAGGTGGTTTAACTTGGTTTACCCCCAGCGAAGACCGGATGGACACTGGTTTGTACAGCCGCGCTTATCTAGAAAATCAGATGGCTGTAGCTTTGGGTGGTCGGATTGCTGAAGAATTAATCTTTGGTGAAGAAGAAGTTACCACTGGTGCTTCTAATGACTTACAACAAGTTGCACGGGTTGCACGTCAAATGATTACCCGATTTGGGATGAGCGATCGCTTAGGCCCTGTTGCCCTTGGTCGTCAACAAGGTAACATGTTCCTCGGACGCGATATCATGTCAGAGCGTGATTTTTCTGAAGAAACCGCCGCTGCCATTGATGAAGAAGTCCGCAAACTTGTAGATGTAGCTTATACACGCGCTAAAGAAGTGTTGGTGCGTAACCGCCACATTTTAGATGAGATAGCGCAAATGCTGGTTGATAAAGAAACAGTAGACGCTGAAGAGTTGCAAGAAATTCTGTCGAATAACGATGTGACAACTGCTGCGTTTGCCTAATTTAATGAGGAGTTAGGAGTAGAGACGCGATTAATCGCGTCTCTACAACAGTTAGGAGTTAAGAACAATCCGTAACTTTTAAAATTTGGGGTAATTCTGGGATTTTCCAGAGTTATCCCAATTTTTTTAATTTATTGTCAAAAGCCCGGCCATGAAGACCGGGCTTTTAATCCGTAATGGGCTTATATTCCCTGGAGGTTCGTTATAGAGTTTCAGTATAAATCGCTAATCTGATGATAAAGACTACCACGTGAGCATAATCAGTTCCGGAAAATTAGATAATTTTTTTTAGATATACCAAAATCGAATTACTAATGCTGGCACAGTGGTTGTGCGAACTTTATAGATCCTGATTCTCTCTCGTAAGAACTCGAAATCAGGGTAATTCGGAGATTTTACGAATTACCTTGATTGCGATGATGCAAAAGAATTTATGCATTCTGTCGCGCATCCCTTATGCCATCAAATAAACAACTTTCTAAATCTCGATCGGACTAGCGTCAAGAGTGACTGGATACTAATCAGTTGGTTAACTTACACTCTGGATGCGGGTTTCAAAAATAGCCATGCCACAAAGAATGTAGCCGCCGTAAATAGTTGCGTCAAATCCAAAGCAGATAGATAGCCATCTGCAAATGAAGCAATACTGCGATCGGTAATGCCAAATACCCAGGATGACAGCCCAAACAGCCAAATCCCATTCTTGAGATTTCCGACGAATTGCTTAGAGTCTGATGGTTTTTGGTCTTTCATAATCTTCTGTTCCGTTGGTGAACAATCTGATGATTGATGCTCAATACCTGCCATTAGGAATTTTTTTGGATTCCTGACGCTGAATTTACATTTACTATCTATTAACAATATTAATAAATATTTCACCTACTTGACATCTCTACCTAAAGGTACATCTCCTAATGATGACATTCCTCTTTTGGTTCTGTTACCTCCGATAGACTGCAATACCTTGAGTTCTCAGCTTTACAGCGTCAGGTTGGAATACTGAAATTACATGATTTTTAAATAACCATATAAATATTTATTTATGCTTTGTATAAAATACTTCATAGGATAGATGCGTTTCCAAAATATTTTCATATTTCAATGTGTAGAGACTTTGTAGGGGCGCACAGCTAGCTATGCGCCCCTACAAGGAAATGAAATACTTATTTACTTATTTTGGATGTAGATGAATTCCTTCACCCTACTCAGCACTCAGCATGGGCTAAACCTTAGCTATCCGCTAACAGCACTCTTCACTCTTCATCTCACCAACTGTGCGGCAGAATTAAAAAATTGACGACACAACCCTTTAGTGACTAAAACTGTTGTCAACAAGTTAGCAAAAGCAACCATGAACATAATCAAAATTTCGTAGGATACAGCATCTAAGGGTTTGACACCAGCTAATAACTGCCCGGTGGTAATTCCTGGTATTGCGACCATACCTATGAGTATCATTTGATTGAGAGTGGGAATTAATCCGGCTTTGATGGCGTCTTTGCGATACTGGCTAACTGCTTGCTCTGGAGTTGCACCTAAGCTTAAATGGGTTTCTATTTCGAGATGGCTGGAATTAATGGTGCTGACAAGACGATCGCCTGCGATCGCAGCTGCATTGGTAGCATTACCTAAGACTATCCCTGCTAAAGGAATTATATACTGTGGTTCATACCATCTCTCTGGTTGAATGATTAAGAAGTTGATGTAAAACACTGTCACGGCGGTACTAATTAAAATTGCACCCCACACCAAAGGCAACACATAAGGAATTTTTTGGCTGATGCGATTTCGTGCGACAATCGCCGTAATTGTCAGCATTATTGCTAATAGCGCCAAAACTGCCCAAGCATTGTCTAAAGCCAAGATGAAATCTAAAATGTATCCCAATACAAGAAGTTGTAAGATGGTTCTCCCAGTAGCAAGGGCTAGGTTCAACTCTAATCCTAATTTTTCCCAGGCAGATAAACCAATGGCGATCGCCATCAATCCCACAGCAATAGCTAAATCCACAAAATCCAGCTTGATTAGATCCTGCATGGGTTCTCTATCTCCTGGTATTTTCTTTTCAAAGCAGCCCACACATTTGGAACTTTGATCGGATGTGTTGGATCTTGGTTGATATATATCACTTTCATCAATTCAAAATGGTACGACCTTAACATGGCAAACACCTAGTATGCCTACTATCTGTAAATTAAATGTGCGGTGGTTTACCGCACCACAATTTAAGTAAAAACCCTAATAGATGCGTATCTTGGGCGATAGTCTTTTAGTAGCTCCTCTTTGATTCACAATTCAATCAGCAAAAATTGACTGTCGAAGTGCATCCTTTGTATCTCCCGATAAAATGAGAACTCATGATCCAAAGTGTAAATCCCATCCCTGCCTTTGATATCAAGCAGCAATACACCACCATCGAAGCAGAAGTAAGTGCAGCTGTGTTAGAGGTTTTGGCTTCCGGCCGCTATATTGGCGGCCCCTTAGTCGAAGGCTTTGAACAACAGTTTGCCGCTTATAATACTGTCACTGAATGTGTGGCTTGTAATTCTGGTACTGATGCGCTCTACTTAGCGTTACGAGTCTTGGACATTGGTGCAGGCGATGAAGTGATTACAACGCCTTTCACCTTTATTGCGACATCTGAAGTGATTAGCGCCGTCGGTGCAAAGCCTGTTTTCGTTGATATTGACGCGACTACGTTTAATTTGGATGTAGAGCAAGTAGCAGCGGCGATTACACCCAGAACCAAAGCGATTATCCCGGTTCATCTATTTGGGCAACCTGTGGATATGACATCATTAATGGCGATCGCTCAGTCTCACAATTTGTTCATAATTGAAGATTGCGCTCAGTCTACAGGCGCGATTTGGGCGGGTGAAAAAGTCGGAAGCATTGGACATATTGGTTGCTTTAGTTTCTACCCCACCAAAAATCTTGGTGGTTGCGGCGATGGTGGAGCAATAACGACTAACGATCCAGCGATCGCCACTAAACTGCGAATACTAAGAGATCATGGTAGTAAGATTCGATATTTGCACGAGGAAATAGGTGTAAATAGCCGATTAGATGCTCTCCAAGCAGCTATTTTGCAGATTAAGCTACGTTATTTAGATATTTGGAACGATCGCCGCCGAGATATTGCCAACTATTACTACCAGTACCTTAGTCAAGTTCCGGGGATTGTCCCGCCCCAAGAATTACCTGGGGGTATTGGGGTATGGAATCAATACACTATTCGCATATCCGGCGAAGGGCGAAATGGTTCTAGCGCCAAATATCGAGATTGGGTGCGTAGTCAATTGCAAGAACAGGGCGTGAGTTCAATGATTTACTACCCCCACCCTTTACATTTGCAGCCAGTTTATCAAAATCTAGGCTATCAAATTGGGGACTTACCAATAGCAGAGCAAGCTTGCCATGAGGTTATATCCTTACCGATGTTCCCAGAACTGACACAACAGCAGCAAGACCAGGTGATTTATGCGTTGAAGAATTGTTTGGGGTGAGGCGAGCAAAGGGGCAGAGGGAGCGGAGGGGCAGGGGAGCAGGGGGGCAGAGGAGACAAGGGGGACAAGGGGGAATTATTGAACAAGTCTCTCCCTTGTCTCCCCCCTCTTCCTTGTCTACCTTGTCTCTTGTCCATGCCCAATGCCCAATCCCCAATGCCCTACTTCTGAGTCAGCATTCTTGCAGTTGCTAAGGCTTCAACTAAACCACGCACAGCGGCAATCATTGCAACTTCGCTATTGAGTTGGTTGATGGCGGAACCAACACCAACGCCAGCAGCACCAGCCGCGATCGCTAATGGTGCGGTAACGTTAGAAATGCCGGAAGCGCATAATACTGGCACTGACACTACACGGGAAATTTCAAAAGCTGCTGCCAAGGTGGGAGCAGCTTTTTCAATTAATCCTAGAGTTCCGGGGTGAACTGGGTTACTGCTAGTACCACCTTCGGTTTGGATAATGTCTGCTCCAGCTTTTACCAGTTCTTCTGCTAGCTGTACCTGTTGATCTAGTTCCAGGATGTGGGGAACGGTGACAGATAGGGTGATTTCCGGCAGGAGAGCGCGGGTTTGCTTAGTCAGCGCTAGTACTTCCAGAGCTTCAAAGCGGCGTCCTTGAGCATAGAAGGAATCGAAATTCCCGATTTCGATTAAATCAGCACCAGCTGCGACAGCTTGCACAAATTTCTCTGGCTCTACTGCTGAAACACAAGTAGGTAAATTTGTCAAACTTTTAGCTAGCTGGACTAAAGCTGGATCGGCGGCAATATCGACAAAAGTAGCACCGCCAAATTCAGCAGCTTTGACAGTAGCAGCGACACTAGCGGCGTCGAAGTTATTCAAACCGCTAATCACTTTGAGAACGCGGCGGTTAGTAAATGCACGTTGGAGTGTGGAATGCATCGTCATAGTTTGGCTTTTGAAGCTACGAAAATTAGGTATATTCTACCGTCCCTCAGTTGATCGGGGACTAAATCACTATGGTAGTTGCCAAATATTGATAATTTTTTGATAATTTTATCCTTACCGCCACTAATCAAAGTTTTGCCATCTGTACTGAAAGCGATCGCATAAACTTCTAATCTGATCTATCTACGTCTGTAGAGTTTTCACCATTATTCTAGTCAAACTCTAGAGGCCACAAATCTGCAATTGGTACTTCCCATCCTGGGAGCAGTTCGGGAACTGTTAAAATATCGCCATCACGAAGTATTATTGGCTCTTGTCCAAAATTGTAAACTTCAACAATCCGCTCATCTGGATTGAGCAAAATTCCTACCTTAGTTCCCAAACTCAGAAATTCTTGAATTTTGGCTCTCAGATCCTCTAAATTATCGCTAGGGGACTTCACCCGACTATGACTTCAGATATCAAACCCATTTTTGCTATCCTGACTGATGAAGGGTCTGCCATCGACTGGAACCGACTGCTGACCGAAATCCTGAACGCTTTCGACTGCTCTACAGGTAGCATCCATACTCTAGATCAAGACAGCCAGTTATTGCACCTAAAGGCTTACCAAGGCATTCCAGAATTACTCTTGCCTAAAATGACGCTAATTCCCATTGGTAAAGGAATGGCTGGTGTCGCCGCCGAACGCAAGCGACCCGTACAGATTTGCAACCTGCAAACCGACGAATCAGGAGTGGCTAGACCCTCAGCAAAAGAAACGAAGGTAGAAGGTTCCATCGCAGTGCCGCTGATGCTGAATGGTCGATTGCATGGTATCTTGGGCATTGCCAAGCCAGTTCCCTACGAATTTACTCCCGAAGAGAAAGAGACACTGATGGAGATTGGAGAGGCCATTAGCTGGAAAATCGTCAGTTAATATCAAATAGTATTGCTTATTTTTCAAAATACTCCATTGCTGTTTGTACTTTCTCAACTTGCCTGGGTGCTTGCATTTCGTTAAAGAGGGCGATCGCTTGGACAAAACTTTCCCTACTCTTAGCAATTTCACCCATTTTTTTATGAGTCAATGCCAACTGATAATAAGCCTCAGCTAAGTCTGATTTCGCACCGATTTTATCAAGAATTTCTATTGCTACTGAATGATGAAAAATTGCTCTGGTAAATTCTCCCTGTTCTCTAAAAAGTTCAGCCAGAGAACTTATAGCTTTAGCTTTGATTTGGGTAAAGTTGTTTTCTTCAGCATGAAATATAGCTCGTTGGCACAGCTCAAAGGATTTTTTAAGATTACCTAAATTCTTATAAGTTAAGCAGAGACTTACTAAACTATGCCCGATTCCCCATAAAGTTACTCTAGTTGATGATGACATCGCAGAAAAGGCAACTTCAGCAAGATGAAAGGCTTCTTCTCCACTACCAGAGCGTGATTTTATCAAAGCTAGACAGCATTGACCATAAGTCATATAATCATCAAGGTTGCTATTCTGTTCAGCAAGGCTACAAACAGAATTGAAACAATCTTCGGCTGCTTCTATTTCCCATAATTCAAGCTTGCAAAGTCCTGTATTGAACAAAATAGATATTTTTGTTTGCTTGACATCTAATTTGCCTAATACTTCTTCTGATTTCTCATAGCATTCTATAGCTTCTCTAATGCAACCAATAATTCGATATGTATAGCCAAGGATATTGTAAAGTCTAATTAGTCTTTCTTGCGATTTTATATCGTCTATTATCCGTTTAATGACAGAAAAATTTTTCTGGAGCAGTCCCAGTTGGTAAAAAGAGCAACCCAAAGGCAAACCTATACTCCACTGTTTGCCTCGCCCTTGTAAAATTACATCACCAGCTTGCTCAAAATCACTAATTTCTACATAATGATAATAAGCTTCTAAAGCTGTTAATGCATCTGTAATATTTTTGATTTCTGTAACTCTTTGCGTCCAACATTCTGCGGCTTTTCGATTTACTAATTTCCATTCTTCACTGACTAATCTTAATCTACTAATTGCTTCATCACGAATTACCGGGTGTAGCCAATATTGTCCTTTTTTTGCTTCTATTAAAGACAAATCTTGCAGAGCTTTAATTATACTTCTACGTTTTTGCTCTAGTACATCCCAAAGCAAACATAAAACTCCCTCGATCGATAATGAAGGAATATCTTGATAACGATAGCATCCTAAACGACACAGGAGACTATAGGCTTCTAAGTCATTTTTTTGAAGACGGGTAAATTGACTGGCGACTAAATCTTTTAACTCTCTTTCTATTAATAAATCTGTACAGTTTTCCTGCCAATAGGCGTGTATGTCACCAGAAAAATCTGTCAATATTGCTCCTCGGAGAATTTGCATTGCTTTGGCATTCCCTCCATAAGCTCTGCACATTTCACCGAGAATAGTACAATCACAATTGATGTGGCAACTACTGAAAAACTCTCGCCATGCTTCATCATCTAAACCTTCAAGTGGATAGAGATGAACCTCTACACTAGATTCGCGTAAACGCTCACGACTTGTTACTAAAGTAACTGAATGCACATCCGAATCTGCTAATACTCTCAATAGCTCAACATAAGGGCGACGATCTTCTAGAAACTTGCCATTTTTATCGAGAGCAGTTTCTAGATTATCGATAAATACGCCAATTTTAGAAGTTTGTTCTCGAAGTTTGCGCCGTAGTCGTTCTAAGCTGATACCAAAGTCTCCTCCCGGTTCTTCGTTAAAGTATCGCCGTAGCCATTCTTCAACCACACTCTCTACAGGCGTAAGGTTTTGGATTTCTGTAGCCATCCACAGTTCTAGGACAAAATTAAATTTTTGACTTTTAAAATATTTGCGTGCTAATCTTGTTTTGCCAACACCACCTTCACCTTGGATGAGGATAACTTTTTCTCCCCGACTGACTAAGGTGTGGAGTTCGGCTATTTGGCGATCGCGCCCTACAAAGTTAGAATCTAAATCTTGGGGTTTAGCGTCATTGCCCTCTAAATTGGGAATCTGGCTGATTTTTAGCGATTGTTGAGTTGTTCTAAATCCCTGAACAATGCCTTGGAAGGTAGATTTGGAGACTTTCACTCCCAGCACTTTTGATAGTAAATGCCAAAGTTCTGCGCCAACTGATTTTAAATGCGCTTCTGTATAACGAAGGCTGTTGGCAATATCCTGGTAAGTCCGCCTTTCATCCTCCCACAAATGACGCAAGATAATCCTTTGAGTTTTATCTAAGTGTTCTCCCGTCTTGAGAAAAACCAAGTTATCTACAAACTCTAAGGCCTCTTCTACACCCATTTGCTAACTTGATGTATCATTTGTAATTCATTATAACTATATTTTTACTACTTCTTCCTACCTGGCATACTACAAAATACTTTTTCCTACTCGGTAGGAAATTTACTTTATCCGACTGCAAAGCGTTTGGAGTTGTATTACTCTTGTAAGTAATACAGGCAAAGTTAAGTTAAGCGTTAAGAAAAGGTGGTTGAGGAGAGATTTAGAGAGCGCTACTACTGCAAGCTTAGTAAATCACAGATGTTACTGTGCCATATTAATTACTCATGAAAGTGGTGTCTACTAAACAGGCAGTGGGTATTAACTAACTAGATTCTGTAGAGCGTATTTACAACTAAGTATGTAAGTCTTTACTTTACAGGAGGTTCAATGATGTTAGACAAAGATTGTCATCATGATTGCAATCAAAATCAGTGCCCTTTTGCCCAAGATACACGTAATCCCAATAGATATGTCTGTCTCAAATGTGGTGTTGAGCGTGAAATAAATAAGTATTCCTCTGGGTTTGGCTCGTTTTTGCTCCTGTTGTTGGGCTTGTTTATTTCATTCCAACTATTAGTTAATTATGAAAAGCAAGACAATCTACAAAAGCAGCAACAGTTTTTAACTAATTCAACGAACAAGGCAATTATCCAATTAGAAAACTAATAGTTTTGATTCCCCACAGCCTGTTTTTTAAGAAAGAGTGGGGTAATCAAAAAGAATATTCATTGCCCAAAATTTAGCTACTTTCGTGAGTAAAACTATGGACACCAATCAAGACACGCTTTTATTTCGGTTTGCCTCGAAATCCTTAAAATATTTTTTGTTGGTGCTATTTTGCATTGCGATCGCTTACGTTTTATCAACTGGTTTGGGTATCTTACAAATCATACCCATACTGCTGTACCTTTTACAACAGTTGTTGCTTCCACTGGGAATTATCCTGTTGTGTTTAATGACAATAGCAGTCATTTTTGAATCCCTGCGTTAAAATTTGGGGGAGTTATGAGTTAGGAGTAAAGAATTAATTGCCTCTCTTGTCTCCCTCATCCCCCTTTTCTGCCCTATTTCCCTAATCTCCATCACTTTCCCCTGGCATCTAAAAACTTCAATTGGTGGTATAAACAGCTAATCTGCACTAAATCCACACCTACTGCTTGGGCTTTCCGTAATGGGTTGCCAAAAATTGCTTCTATCTCCAAGGGACGATGTTCAGGGTAACTGAAACTTTTGGGTATTTTACAACCCTCCATTTGCATGAAGGGTTTTAGCATCAGGTCACGGGAATCACTTTACACAATTCTTGGAACAGTAGGTTAACTACTTTACTCATCAGTTTTCCCTGGATGTGTTTGCCACCTAACAGCTTTTCACCCTGTTCAGTGACGTTAGCTTTGAGTGAGTCACGGTAGTTAATCAATTCCTTGGTCAGTTCGTTCTCTGGTAGTCTGCCAGTTTCCACGCCGATTAAGACGTACTGCCACAGACTGATTCTACACAAGGCTGAACCGCTCGGTTTTTCAATAAGTCCATCCCCGGATTGTTCCAGAACAGTACCCATTCCTAACCTCATTTTGAAAGTGTCGCGGCTGCGGTTGCGTTTAATTCGTTTGGTATCGCCGGCTAAACGCCGAATTGTGGTTTCTCCGTTTTTACGGTCCCGTTCGGTTCGCTTCACTTCCCTGACTTCATATTCAATGACTGGCTTGCCGTTGATGCCCAGGAACGATTCAAAAGGATAAACCCTGGTGAGCAGTCGCGATCGCACTCGCAACCCAAAACCGAACTTATCAAACACGCTCATGTAAGGCTTAAATGCTGACTCGGACAACATTTCACTGATTCTTGCTTCTAAGCGCTGCTCATAGAGTGAGATATCACACATCCATTCGGCGTGCAGTTCCAAGATTGGGTCAATTTCAATTCCGTAGTCTTTGGCAATGGATATTTTATAGCGATTTTCTATCCTGGTTTTCCCGGCGGGGGAAATTTCGAGCCTTTTCGCTAACCATGCCCACAGAGGGGGTAAAAATCCCGCAGTGGAAAGGCTCCTAGTATGCGCCACTTCCGGGAATTGCCACGCCAACAGTTGACGGGCATAATTCACAATTGGCGATTGCACCCGGTTGAGGTGTTCAAGCTGCTGGCACAAATCACGTAGCTCATCGATGGGTTCGGGGCGGTGCATGAGGAAATACCTCAGATTCAGTTCCCCATTTTCCAGATGGTGATCTGGATCGTGACCATAAGCAGCCATTGGTAAAGCGTCAGCTGGGTCGCTTTTATTCGGGAGGTTTTTACCACCTCGGTAACGTCTGAGTTCGACGTGACCAACCCACAAGATTTTAATTTCTAATTTATTGAGGATAGATGCCCACAGTCTTGAATAGTGATTTCCTGTTGGTTCTAGGATTGCGTAATCTGGCTTGATTTCTGCTAGATAATCTGCAAATTCAAAAGCTGATTTCTGCTTCTTCCTAGTATCAGGATTGGAGTAAAAAGCCGGATATAAAGTAGATGCTTTATTTCTGGTTTTATTCCAATATGCTTGCAATCCGCCCTTGGGCTATTGTGTTAAAATGTGAGTGGTTATACTCGATTTACTAACATCAATTACAAGGATTGTTAATTCTATTGTCATGGTTCTGCGAAATAAAATGGTGGTTTTTCAAGGACTGGCATCCTTTGACTTACCCGAACTTAATAGCGCACGAATCACCCTAACGCCCCACACTTGAGGGGCGCGATTCAGGAGTAAACGCATTCGGGGAATTAACTAGAGTTGTGCCGTGCATGAACATCGGAACGCCGCAGTTCAGCAGCGCAATTCGTCGTGAACGCCGCACTTTCTCTAGTTAAGTTGCTGATTGCTTTGGACACAATCTGCGACGGTGGCAACGATGCCACCGTTTCGGCTAGTGTGTCAGCTAGCCTCATCAGGCGGTTATATGCTTTCGAGAGTGTCGGTAATTGCGTCTAAGTCTTTTCTCAATATTTCTTGAGTGTCTTCTGTGGCATTTTCAACTTTTGAGATAAACTCAATTAATTTATCTAACTGAGTTCTAGCCCTAATTAACTTGTGCAATTCAATGTAGTAATCCCAGGATGGATCTGGGTGTGGAATGGAATTTTCAGGATTTGTCATGACCTAAGCTTGTAATTGAATCATTGCCAATAGCTTTGTTAGCCAAATAATCTTTGATAGTTTTATCAACTTGTTCATCTGTTAGTTGGTCACATTGAGAGTTTGCCTGTTACCTGATTTGTTTAGACCAGTAGTTAAAGGATTTACCTGTTAAATTACATAGGTATTGGACTGCAATTTCCATTGCCAATGTGTTAACTATGTAATCTTCTTTGTCCATCAAGAAGTTATCTTTTTTCATCTGTTTAGACTCGCTTGTTAATTGAAGTAATGGCTTTTTCAATCGCTTTGATGAGTGCTACAGCATCTTCACCGAAGAATGGTTGCTTGTCTCCGTTCTGCCAAGTGACAACGGCAGTGCGGGAGGGTAAGTCTTCAAACTGGATTTGGCGGATTTGGGCTAGGTTAATCCAACCAGCGGCCGGTAATTTACAACTAAACACGGATGGGCTATTAACTATGGTGTGCATTTTGGTAAACTAATGTTGGTATCTGTCCGTGGCGATCGCACACCTGTCAAGGGCGATCGCCTAAAAATTGCGACTAAAATCGGTCGTCAACAACTGGGGATAAGCTAGTTTGTTGAGCTTTGAGAAGTTCAACCTCTTTACTCAGCGCTGCATACTCTGCCTTGAGAGCCGCTAATTGTTTCTCACTGGTTCTGATTTCTGTATCAATTTGGTTCTGTATCGCCGAATCATGGAGTTGGCGCAGAACACTTTCTATAAGATTCTGTGTCGCAATTTCTTGGTCTTCAAACTCGTCAGCTAGTGCGGTTTTCTCTAATCTGCACGAATTGTAATCGCCAAGATTGAGAACTCTTTGGTAAGTGATGGTTGTTACTTTCATTTGCTCAAAATGTGCTATTTTTTACTTGTACAAGTTTGAAGTGTTTGGGTAGATGGAGCGATCACGTTAGCATTGGCGCGATCGCTTTTGAATTAACGTTGCTCCTATTGTGAAAACTGTGTGGCTACAATCTGCCTAATGCTTTCACGCAAGTGAGGTGTCTCGTGCAGCTTTTCAGGTAAAACTGCCAAGATTAAGCCACATAGGTAACTAGCTTGTGTGACAGGCAAGTTGTACTCTTTCGCTAGATATGCAACAAAATTAGCCGTGGTTGTAGCAAGCAAGTCATTAGCTTCTTGCTGGTCGTTTATGTCGTATTCCCTGAATGTCATAACTAACCCTCCAAACCAAACTCTGTGAGGCGGTTGCGGAAAACCACTTCAACGGGGTTAGGAGAAAGACTTTTCATGATTTTTTGATATCCTTCTGCGTCATTGCGGCGGCGGAATTGCGACAAGATAACCCACTTGCATGGCGTTACTTGTTTGACAACGATCCAATCAAAAAGCTGTTGTTGATAAGTCATAGGTAAATGCTCTGTCTTTCAGGTTGGGTAGTTGTCTCTTAGAAACTGATGCAATTCCTCATCAGAAAATTGATGAAACTTTTGTTTACCTTGGTCGATATATCTCATTCGGTGAACAATCGCAGGTTGTCCTGTGTGTTTTGCTAAATCCTCTGTGACGAGGGCATAAGCGACAACTAAATATGACAGGAAGTCATTGGAAAGCAATACATCAGATTTGTGTTGTTTAATCTGCATAAATGTCCTTTTCCATTTCCTCTGATTTATCATCGCCGACGATGACCTTCACGATGTTGTTTTCAAGCCTCAAATCAAAAAGAAGCAATGGGAAATCATCAACGATATCTCTGATGACTATTGGCGAGTCAGATGGGAAGCTTTGTAACTTTTCAATTAGTTGTTGAACTTTCATGTTGCTTTAACTCTTGATTACAAGAAAAACCAGTCAACCAATCAGCGATTGACTGGTTTTTTTATGGAAATTTTGCTTTTGGCTTATATAAATGAAAGTTATTTCATAGGCATATTCCTCCACAAAAATGGTTAAGTTTGAGGGCGCAGTGGTGAAGATATGCCGTGCCCTTAATTTATTTGTACCTCCATTGCGCTGCTATCAAATTCAACCTCGGCGTAGCTAAACACATCTGTGCTTTGGCGCATAGGTCTGATTGCTCCTATGCTGATAATTTTGAGAGCAGTGACGTATGTGCTGGTTTTTCTTAAGAAGTTTCCAAAAGCCTCTACATCTGTGGGATGTCCTGATAACCGAATTTTGATTCTGCCCATTGTTTACCTCTTGGGTTTAGCAACTAAACGCCCATTAGAATCGCGATCCATCACCAAGTCGGCGCGGGGTGCAATTGATAAATTGCGGATTTTGCGCTGTACCCTTTTTTTAGCGATCGCTGCTAGTGCTGTGGGCGGTAATTCTGATGGCAACAACTCCTCATGAAAATCTCGTTCGACGGCACGCGCCAAGCCAGGACGGGAACGATAAATCATCCCGTGGGCATCGTCGAGTAGTTGGGTGAGGGTTTTAACCTGACATTGCAACTGCTCAATCTCTTTTTCTAGTTGGCGTATCCGTTTTTTTCGTGTTACATATTTGTGTTTAATTGGAGTCATGTGAATGTGAAAAAGTGCGACCGGTCGCAAGGTTTGCGCGTTTTTCAAAGAAACTGTGAGCAGTTGCATAACCACACGGTGGTTTGCCCCTTCATGAACGTGCATCTGTGCGTGAGCCATTACCTACACGCCAAGCCTCTAGGGGATTTTCACCCAGGTCTTAATTTCCACAGCCCACCGTGTCACCACGTCGGCAAATCGCCCTTGGAAAATGTGGAATGCCCTACTAAGGTCGGTTACAGATTGCGGCCGCATACAAATGCACGTCACCAGCTTTTATCCAGCAGCGACTTGTATAGACAAACACTTTGCATTGCAACTCATACACTTAACTAATCACAGAACACTGGTAGCCTGAAATACCCTTCATCGGTTTTCAACGGCTATTACACAAGAGTGCGACTTTCCCGGATTTGGCATTCGCTACTGAGATGAGACACTTTAGGTGAAACCAGCCGAATAACTGTTTCTTGCCGAGGCAATTACATTGGCTGGTCTTTTTGTCGTCTATTACTAGACATTATGTCTGGATATGTTGTCCCTGTCAACCCGTCTAGTCATATTGTCTAGACGAGGTATCATGATAAAGAAAAGAGTGAGTAGAGAAAAAGATGGGGGTGAATCACCCTTGAAAGCGCTTAGAAGTGAACTAGACATGTCTCAAGAGGAGTTTGGGCGATCTATTGGCACAACAGCCAGAACTGTCAGTAGATGGGAGGCAGGCGATAGTGTGCCTACGTTCACGATCGCCCAAATGAAGGCACTTGATCAGTTACTGAAATCAAAAGGTAAAACTATCCAAGATTTACCTGATGATTTTGGCCCCTATGGTCGATTGCCGATTCCCGAAATCTAAAAAAGTCCGAATAAGAAATTCGCCACAGTGCTTGCTTACAGCCCTGTGGCGGGGATTAACACTAAACCTAATTATGACGGAATCCGACAACGGAGGGCCCCCAAGGCAGCTGACATTGTTCGCGGTGGAGTCAATTGCAACGGCTCCCCCCTTTTCCCCTAGTTACGATCCTTACTGGGAAGAAATAACCAATGGCGATCATTGGAATCCTGCACACTTCGGAGAAGCACCCCGTCTTGTAGACGACGGTCAAGTTTCTGTTTTTTACGATGACAGTGATGAACCGCCAGACCCAGACGACTTTTTAAATCAGACCGAATTTGAGCAAGCTTGGGAGCAGTGGGAGTCAGCCCGCGTTCTGGAACAGGATACACAGTCACCTGAATTAGTCAGTAGTCATCGCCAAAGTTTTGTTCTGGAACGTGATACCAAAAATCCTGTTCCAGAACAAAATACCCCAGGATTCGGGGACTATACTGATGTTCCAGAACACATTAAAGCTGTTCCAGAACATCTCCACTGGGTAGAAAAGTATTGCCCTTCCAACCGCAAAGATAACGATTATTACCGCTATTGCTGGAAGACTGGCAGGAAAATTAAGCATCGGCACATCACCGGGGGGAATGTGCGATCGCAGTTGGCCCAAAGCAGGAGGCAGGAGGTGGAGATTGCGATCGCTTCGGGACTAGCCCCGGTGGAAATTGAGAAATTGATCCGCTCCTGGCGCTCCTAACTCCCAATTCCCTATTCCCCATTCCCCAATGCCCAATGCCCAATGCCCAATGACAAATGCCCAATGACAAATGCCCAATGACAAATGACAAATGACAGGGAGTGAGTTAAGAGTCAGTAAAAGCTGGTTCCTCTGCTGCCTGTTGCTTCTCAAAGTCATCATCCTTGGTATCGATCAGAATATTCAAACGGTTTACGCCAATGTCAAAAGCGGCAATGAAAAATTCCTCATCCTCTACATTTCTGATGTCCAAAACCAAGTTATGGTCGAAATCGTGTAATTTTTCGATTAGTTGTCCAACTGTGGTAGTCATGGTTTCTCCTGATTTTTGAGGAAGTGATCGCGAAAATCATAGATGTAGAAATCTAGAATATTCCCTCTTCTTAGGCTTTGTCACAGGTTATAGAGTTGCGATCGCGCCTCTTCTCTCGTCTGTTTCGATTTCAAAGTAGGAGTCAAGCCCTTTATTGTCGCGGTGTCCGGTGAAGGTACGAATAATTTCCTTGGGAATTCCATTTTTTCTAAGTCGATTCACAAAGCTCCGCCTCATAGTATGAGTAGCAATACCTTTAGATTCATACCCTGCCTTCTCCACCGCAGCCATCAAAATGTTATAAGCGTTTTTCCAAACAATGGGCTTAGTTCCACACCTTGACGGAAACAACCATTCACTATTTGTTTGTGGTTTGTATCGCTCCAAAGACTCCTTCAAGATATGATGCACTGGGATTTCCGTGGTATCGGCTGTCCCGTCTGGTCTATGTTTTCTGATGATTGCAGGAAAGATGATATCTGTTTTAGCAATGCCTGGCTGATCGTAAACATCGGCTACTCTTAGTTGCACCAAAGCTCCCCAGCGTTCCCCGGTGAACCATCCAATGTCTAGAAGCAATCTATATTTTTCTGATAAAATTTGTTGCCTGACTTTGGAATATTCAGTATTTGTAATTACAGCAGCTTTTCCCTTTCTGTTATTCTTTGGCATAGATATAAAAAAATAAACTTCTCGTATTCCGCTTTTACCTGAATCAGAGGTGAAAGTGGAATTACCTAAATATTCACTATCAGCAAATATTGGCTCAATCCTAGTAC
>NZ_JABXKO010000032.1:0-21062 GCF_017114965.1 Nostoc sp. JL31 | reverse complement strand
CTATCAACCTTTCTAATTAATAATAGTAAAGCTGATAACAATTAGCTGAATTAATATTGCAAAATAGTCATTAATCCCGTTTATAATAGACAGTTCTGTATAGATTCAAAGTAATCTCAATCATTCTATATAAAAGACTTTTAGTAAAAAGAGTAGACAGACTATTCTAACTGGAAGTGAAGAGGCAAATGATTTAATTTCTGTCTTCAATATAGATATCTCACCAAAGAGAAATCGACGATATTTTCTCAACTTTCAACCACAGAATAACGCAATTATCGGCTTTGAGGCTCTCTAGATGAGGCAGTCCGGTCTTGGGGGTTTCCCCCAGGAGGAACTGCCGTGATGACTAATTGTAACCACGAATACTCTTTGTAAATTAATTAATCAGCGCAAGTAAATTGGCCAAATGTATGATATTCTTTATTTATAGGGAATCTAAAACCAGAATAAAAACTCCTTAGATTCCTTTGAAGTGAGTATCAGACCAGCCTCATCAGTTATTGGTGATGGCAAAACGTTAATCGAAGTGGAGCAAAACCGCCTAAAAATCGGTTTTTCGTTTGGCGAAGCTGTTGCCATAGCGTAGGCTGGACTGATTTTTTTATGTATCTTCTTTGCAGCGAAAATAATACTTGTCTTGCTGTGAGTAAACAGAAATTTCTCATTCACCTGCCGTATCTGTGGAAGTTTTTTGTATTTTTGGTGACAGGATTGTCACTAATTTTTAGCACCCTTGTTGTATCTCGCATCCTGCTAATATTTACTGCCATATCTGTAAGAAGCTGTTTAACTTCTAGCAAATAACTGCAATATTTATAGTGCTGGATAGACGGTTGATGTCCACTATATAACAGCATCAATTCAGTCACAAACTGGGTAGTAAATACTTTCAAGATTTACAACTCCAATTTGATTCAATACTCTGCTTGATTAGACCATAATCTGGGAGCCGAATTAATAAGTCTGCGCCATTATTGAGGTTTTTATGCGGAAAATCGCTATTTATGGAAGAGGGGGAGTCGGCAAGTCCACAACAACTCAAAATGTAGTGGCTGGACTCACTGATCTGGATCGTAAGGTGATGGTTGTAGGGTGTGACTCAAAAGCAGACTCCACCCGGCTCCTCTTGGGAGGATTCCACCAGAAGATTGTACTCGACACGTTGCGTAAAGAAGAAGATGATGATTTGAATCTAGAAGACTTCCGCCAGGTGGGATGGGGGAAGACGCTGTGTGTGGAATCGGGTGGGCCGGAACCTGGTGTAGGATGTGCAGGTAGAGGCATTCTGACATCAATTGGGTTGCTGGAACAACTTGGTGCTTATGATGATGCAGTTAGACTTGATTATACATTTTATGACGGTCTGGGTGACGTGGTATGCGGTGGATTTGTCATGCCCATTCGTGAACGCAAAGCTCAAGAAGTTTACATTATCACTTCTGGGGAAATTATGGCAATGTATACCGTCAACAACATCTGCCGAAGTATTCAAAAGTATGCACCCATAGGTGGTATACGTCTGGGAGGATTGATTTGCAACTCTCGCAAAGTCGATGAGGAAGATGATTTGATCGAGGCTCTGGCAGAGAAACTGGGGACTCAAATGATCTACTCCATACCCAGAGACAATATGGTGCAGCAAGCAGAGTTCCACCGCAAGACGGTGATTGAGTATGCTCCTGAGTCTGAACAGGCGCAGCACTATCGCAACCTAGCAATGGCAATTGACCAGAATACAGATTTTGTGACTCCGAAATCTATGTCTAACGATCAGCTAGAGGAACTGCTGGTACAGTTTGGGTTGTTTAGACACCTCCAAACATTAGGTATTAGCCCAAACTCTACAAAGGTTGCAGATTCATTTTCGGAGATACCTCTTGAATAGGACGATGCAGTAGGGGTTATCCCTCATACAAAGTGTCTGGAGCAATTGGCAATCTCTGACTCGAAAAAGCAGAAAAAACTGCGTAAACTTCTTACCACCATTTGAGAAATCGGCGTTCTGAACCACGCCAAAATTCGTCTACCTCATTGAAGGAGGAGAACTCATTATGTTGACCGAAGAGGTTTTAGTCCAAAAATTTATCACCGTAGTCAAGGAACGCTGTGCTAAAGTAGGTGAGTTGCTCCAGTACTGCCACGTCGAACTCGTAAACTCTTACTGGGGCTGCCCTCCAAAACTTATACAACATTTTGTTGTTTATTATCCTAATATGCTGTTTGCCTCAATTAATGACAACAAAGATGTTTTCAGAGGCGTTGCTCAAGATTTGGGGATATGTCAGGCTGTTTGCATAAATGCCACACGCATTATTCGCGATCCCGCCTCAAGGTTGAAGGAAAAGAACCCGATCTTATGGTTGGAACTCCAGTGGGTGGCAGTACCAACTAAAAAAGGCAATTGGCATCTAGATCAGGATTTACCGCACTCGGACTAAGTTTTTTTTGGTGACGTAGCTTGCTACCGTTGGCGATGACTAGTAGGTTAGCAAGCTACGCTAAATCACTAAAATAGTATCCAAAAATGCAAGTATTTTAGCGATATGTATGCTATACTTGCGGTAAATAAGCAAAATTGTCAAAACATCAATATGTCTGACAACAAAAGCGGCAAATACGAGAAAACCTTGCGATTGACCCAACAGATTTAAGTTTGTCTGCTGTGGCTTTTTCTAACGGAGATATACAGCCTCATGAAACTGGATGTGAATCTTTGCAATAACCTGAAGTCAATTAGAACTCGCTTGGGTATGAGTCAGCAAGAATTAGCTAATATAGCTGGCGTAACTCGTCAGAGTATTGGTGGTGTGGAACTAGGGCAATATGCTCCTTCTGTTGCTATGTCACTGCGTTTAGCCAAGGCTCTTGGCTGCCAAGTCGAGGACTTATTCTGGTTTGAAGAAGATTTACCAGAAGTTGAGGCAATTCTTGCGGGATCAGTCCCTAAGCAACAGCAATCACGAGTTAGTCTAGCGCGGGTTGGGGATCAATGGATAGCTTATCCCCTCGTTGGGAATGATGCTTTTCGGATCGAAATGATTCCAGCTGATGGTGAGACGCTTGCAGTGATCTACCCTGATGCTAAGGAATCCGTAAGGGTGGAAGAGTTACCCAGCATCAGCAAATTGCCATTAGCGTCAGAAGTAGCTAGTAATGAGCGTCAATCGGAGGGTGAAGCACAAAGCCAAAACGTTACAAATAAAATCCTGGTTCGTATTCTGGATGATATAGACAAACTACACAATACAGTTGTGATTGCTGGTTGTACACCTGTGCTTTCCCTCTTGGCAAGAGCAACTGAACGTTGGCATCCGCAACTGCGAATTCATTATCGTTTCGCCCACAGCAAGGCTGCATTACGTAGTCTGTGCAAAGGTGAAGTTCATATTGCAGGAATGCACTTATACGATCCCAAAACTGGGGAACATAACATTCCCTTTGCGCGGGAAGCTTTAACAGGCAAGAGTGCCGTTTTGATTACCCTTGGAGTTTGGGAAGAAGGTTTGTTAGTCCCATCAGGAAACCCAAGGGGAATTAAAATAGTTTCCGACTTAGTAGAATTTGGAGCAACTATTGTCAACCATGAAGTAGGTTCTGGCAGTCGGATGCTTTTAGAACGAAAACTCCAAGAAGAAGGAGTGCCATTGCACAAAGTTAAAGGATCTGACCATATCGTTCACAGCCATCAAGATGTTGCCTTATCTGTAGTTTCAGGAATCGCTGATGCAGGTATCAGTACCGCATCTATAGCTACTGCCTTTGGATTGGGATTTATCCCCCTTCATCGGGCGCGATATGACTTGGTGATTATTAAAGAATACTTGGAAGAAGAACCAGTAAAGCAATTTCTCAGTATCTTGGGACATCAGCTAGTGCGATCGCAATTAGAGATTCTCGGCGGCTATGACACTAGCAACATTGGGGAAGTTGTAGCAAATATTTCGTAATTTGTAATTCGTAATTGTTACCCTCCAGTTCAAAAATATGTCTTTTACTTTCCACAACTCAAGTTAGCTGCTCTGTCTTTCAATTACGAATTCCTCAAGTCAATCAAAATCACCCAACAAGTTAGCTGCAAAATGAATCATCACTTCACTATGAACAAACATCCAGTTCACATTAACGATACAACCTTGCGAGATGGTGAACAAGCCGCAGGTGTAGCCTTTAATGTTGAAGAAAAAATTGCGATCGCTACTTTTCTTGATGCCATTGGTGTTCCAGAACTAGAAATTGGCGTTCCGGCAATGGGGCAAGAAGAAGCAGAATCTATCCGAGCGATCGCTAATCTGGGATTAAATGCCCAATTACTTGGCTGGAACCGTGCTAAATTGTCCGATATCCAGGCATCTATAGATTGTGGTTTAGAACGGGTGCATATTTCCGTTCCTGTCTCAGAAATTCAAATTGCCGCCAAGTTTGGGGGGAAGCAGCAGGTAATGCTGGATCTTCTGCGAGATGCGATTAATTTTGCCTGCGATCGCGGTTTAGCTGTATCTGTTGGCGGAGAAGATTCTTCCAGAGCCGATCCATCTTTTCTATTGGATGTGGCGTATTATGCTCAAGAGTTGGGAGCTTTCCGGTTTCGCTTTTGTGACACTGTAGGAATTCTCGACCCTCTGAACACTTACAGCAAAGTTCGCTCCCTTGTGCATCATCTATTCATTCCCATAGAAATGCACACGCATAATGATTTTGGACTGGCAATGGCGAACTCGCTAGCTGGTATTGAAGCAGGAGCGCGATCCGTTAACACTACAGTAAATGGGATTGGCGAACGCGCAGGTAATGCGGCGCTGGAAGAAATGGTGATGGCACTGAAACACCTTTACAACATCCCAACGGGTATTAATACAAAACGGTTGCTGGAACTGTCACGATTAGTTGCTAAAGCTGCTAATTGGCCGGTTCCTCCCTGGAAAGCGATCGTGGGTGAAAATACTTTTGCACACGAGTCAGGGATTCATGCTCACGGTGTGTTGCAAAATCCCGGTACTTACGAACCGTTTGCGCCGGAAGATGTTGGTTGGGAACGTCGCCTTGTAGTAGGCAAACATTCCGGTCGGCATCTGATCATCAGTGTGCTGCAAGAACATGGAATCATACTCAGTCAGCTAGAAATTCAATCAGTGCTGGATGCTGTAAAGCATGAGTCAGTAAAAGTTAAGCGCAGTCTCACTGTTGAAGAACTCCTGAGTTTTGTTCCCCAAAGGTGAACTCAATGCGGAGTCGGGAGGGTTAAGAAAGCATCACAATTCCGTCTCTGGTTAGCGATTGCAGTTATTGTACCAACTGCTAGAATATTACCAATTATGTTGGTAGCAGCTATGCCGAGAAAAGAGCAAGGATGAATCACTTTTCAATTGTCTCCAGAAGAACGGCAACTTCTAGAGCAGTACTGCAAGCGGTTCCAACGCACTAAGACTGATGTTTTGCGCTCCCTGTTGCGTAGTCTCCAAGGACAATCACTCAAACAGCAGGGAAAGCAGTTTGATCCTGGGGAAGTTGATCTGGACTTATTTTGAGCAGTAGTGAAGAACCGCTATCGGTAAAGCGAGTTGTCTTGCACCTAAACAAATTTGCAATGAGGTTGGTAATCCTTCTGAAATCGTAAAAAAGCGTTCAAGTTCAAAAGTTGGCTATGACAATGACAAATCCTACAAAATTATTGCGATCAGGGTGCTTCGGGACTGGGTAATGAGTACTGGGTACTGGGCAAGAAAATATGAATCAGATTTGCTTGGGATCTAAATTCCCATCTTAAATCTTCTCAGTCCTCAGTCCTCAGTCCCTAATCCCCATTCCCTAGTCCCCAGCCTCTAGTTCAATACCACTTGATGTCCAGGGTAATCATGATTGGTTAATTTTAGTAAAGCGTTTTTTCTACCATGCTTAATTTTGATTCCATTCGTACCACAGCAATGCAAAAAGTCCCATACAATTGGGCTTTGATCAAAAACCTGCTTTCACCAGAAGCAAGCTTAGAACTAACTGCGAGTTTTCCCCACGAAGAGTTTCGCCTGTCGGAGGGAGAGGGATATGGATACTCTTGGGGAAAAATGCTTGCAACTAGCGAGGATATTTCCTTGATGCTCAAATCTAGCGATAATCGCTGGCGAGAGCGGATGGCACAAGGCAGACTTACTTATGACTTGAGACACCTGAGTAAAGTCTGGCGACAGTTGATAGAAGGATTGTGGACAGATTCTTACCGTGCAGCTTTAGCTGAAATGTCTGGGTTGGAACTAAAAGACTGTGTAATGGATATTGGATTTCGTCGGTATAGCTCAGGACAGTTACATCACCCTCATACAGACGAGCCAAACAAACTTTTAACTCATCTGCTATTTTTCAATCAACAATGGTCTGTAGACTGGGGAGGCTGTTTGCGAATTCTCAAAGACTCCCATCCGGAATCTGCCTTCCAAGATATTCTACCCCTTAGTGATTCCTCAGTTGCGATCGCACGTTCTGACAATTCTTGGCATACGGTAACTCCGCTTACTTGCCCTGCATCTGAGTATCGGCTAGCTTTACGAGTTGCTTTTTTTCGGAAAGATCGCCTAACTTCAGATTTTGGAGAAACCCAGCTAGCTGCGTAGCAATCAAACAATTTTGGATTTTAGATTTGCAATTTTGGATTGAAAAAGACCATTCGGTACTTGGCCAAAAAACTTTTTTAATCCCAAATCTAAAATCGGTACGTTTTTCGTCGTTAGTAATCCCTCTGAAATCGTCAAAAAGTGTTCAGGTTCAAAAGTTGACTATGACCAATCCTACAGAACTACTGCGATCGCGCTACGGTGAAGTTCCCTTCAATCACGAAATTGACTGGAACGATTCTCTAGAAACGCTAATAGCTCACCGTTCAGTTCGGTCTTATCTATCCGATCCTTTACCACCAGGAACCCTAGAATGGCTAGTTGCTGCTGCTCAATCTGCTCCTAGTTCAGCTAATATGCAAACCTGGAGTGTGGTAGCAGTTGAAGATCAAGAACGCAAAGCAGAATTATGCAGGCTGGCTAATAACCAAGTATGGATTAACCAAGCTCCCGTATTCTTCGTTTGGTTAGCAGATTTAGGTCGTCTGGCTCATGTTGCCCTAAGTCGTGGACTAACTCCCGTAGCTCTGGATTACGTAGAACTGTTGGTTAAAGCAATAGTCGATGCTTCAGTCGCAGCGCAAAATGCGATCGTAGCTGCTGAATCTGTTGGTTTAGGAACGGTATATATCGGCGCACTTCGCAAAAGTACTCAAGAGGTAGCTACGTTATTGAATTTGCCACCTTTTGTGTTCCCTGTGTTTGGGTTGTGTGTGGGTTATCCCAATCCTGAAGCACAACCTGTTGTTAAGCCGCGCCTACCCCAGCCAGCTGTATTCCATCGGGAAACCTATAAATTGGCAGAGCAAGATGAGGCGATCACTCACTATAATGATATCATGAAAGAGTTCTACACTGAACAAAAGATGAATGTCGCTGGTGATTGGTCGCAACATTCAGCTGAGCGAATAGCCACTTTAGACTATTTAAAAGGGTGTAAGGATTTGCGTGAGACTCTGAATAACTTCGGCTTCAAGTTGTTATAAAAGGAGTCAACAGCCAGAATACAAAGATACAGGGTAAGCATCCACCCTATATTTAGTAGTCTGTCAATAAATAATTGATGGATAAATTAAGAGTAGAGACGGCGATTTCTCGCGTCTCTTTAACCATCAAAATGAATTTGACAGACTACTCGTCTCAAGTAAACTATACGCTGCGGCGACCAGAGGAGAACTTCTGATATCTGCACCAAAGCTTTTGACACTTCAAGACTCAAAACCCTACACTTCAGTCTCAAAAGATGATTTCGGTGCGTAAGTCTAAGCAATAGATAAGAACTTAGGCACCATGAAATTATCTCATTGCAAGTGCTGCGATCGCATTCACGGAGCCTCTCGTAGAGAAGCAATCTCAAACTTTAGTTTTCAGTACGTAAGTCCTAAAATAGACTCGCTAACTTGTCAGATATAGCAATATCTCCTGCTTGAAACCTTTGTAAAAATTTGGGGAATCTGAAGGCATTTAAGCAGTCAACAGGCGAACAATTTAATTGGTATTCCAGCAAGTTTTATCTTTCAAAAAAGGGCTGACCTGTAAGAATCGCTCTTTGACTGAGAATTGCTGACCAAAAATGTAGAACTAACCCGCGAAACCAAAGGAACTTCAAACAATGAATAATCTATCTACCAAAGACCTCAACAGACTACGCTCTCAAAGCAAAATAATTGTTAGTCGAGTGGAGATTTTCATAGAAACTTACTTATTAGAAGCTCCCCCTGATGAAAATCTGATTAACGAAACCTTACAAGAGATCATCAAGGCTGCGAATAACTTAACAACCGCAGCATCAAAGATGAAAACTGCCGAAACCGCACAGAAACTCAACAGTTCCAAATAGTTTAACAGGGCTGAGGGCTGAATTGAACCCCATAGCTAAATGGGATTGAATACAGTTCCAAGTGCTGAGTAATCGATGCTAGATACTCAGCACTATTTCAGTTATGGAAATAAATGAATCTAGACTGTTAGGAAATACGATGCTCAAAGGGCTAACTTTAAACTTCAATGACTGGTTACAAAGAAATACAATTGTACGTAACCTGGAGTTTTTTCAAGACTTTATTATTATTTCTCTCTGCCTTGGTTTATTCTGTGTGATGCTCATCCGACTGGGAGATATGTTCTTCTCCTTTTTGAGTCCATTAGATTTACGGCAAGTAACATCTGATATCCTGTTCATTTTGATTTTGGTAGAGTTATTCCGCCTGTTAATCGATCATATACAACAACAACGGACATCCGTGGCAGCAGCACTAGAGATTACTATGGTTTCTGCTTTAAGAGAAGTAATTTTACGCGGTGTTCTTGAAATTCCCCGTGACCAAATTTTTGGAATTGCAGTATTTTTAGTAGTATTAGCGGGAATTCTTGTGGCTTTACCTTGGGTATCTAACTTTTTTGAACAGGTCAAAACTCCTTACACTGAAACAAAAGAAAAAATGCAATTATTGGCTGATAATCCTGTAGTTCATGATTAATTGTAACGACAAATACTGTTTGAAAATTAGTTGGTTAACGCAAGTAATTTTAACAAATGTATGATATTCTTTATATATGGAGAATAAAAAGTACAAAGTTCTTCAAAAAAATAAAGTACACTCCAAAACTAGCAATTCTATTTATGAGCTTTGGACATTATTATGCCCTAAGCCTATTTAGTCATAGAAGAGAACAAGGGACAGGGAGCAGGCAGGGCTGTTTCATTCCCTAAAACAGGTAAAATTGCAAGTGTTGAGGGGATAAGAATCATGGGTGCTTGTCTGATTGAACATCTGCGGCAAGTAGAAGACTTCAGAACAAGTGATGGTCGAAGACATCCACTATGGTTGGTGTTGCTGTTTGTAATAATGGGCACTATGAGTGGATATGTTGGGTATCGTGCGTGGGGGGATTTCGTCAAACGGCATCGTCGAGCGTTAATCAAAACGTTTGAAATACAAAAGCACGGTGTTCCCTCATACTCAACTATCAGGCGCATAGCGATGGGAGTCGATTTTGATAAACTGGTGACAAAATTTAATCACTGGGCGCAAAACTACGTTGAAATAGAAGAATCTGAGTGGTGTCGTATCGACGGTAAAAGCATTAAAGAAACAGTCCAAGACTACGAAAAATCATGTCAGAATTTTGTCAGTATCGTAACAGTGTTTGCGAGTAAAAGAGGAGTAGTAGTCAATATGGAAGAGATCCAAAACAAGGAAGAGAGGGAAATCGTAGTAGTGCAAAATTTAATTGCGGCTTTGGAGCTAAAAAATGCTGTATTTAGCTTTGATTCTTTGCACTGCCAAAAAAACTTGCCAGTTAATCTATAGACTGTGGAAATAATTACGTGATTGCGGTCAAAGACAATCAGCCAAGGATGATTCCAAAATACGTAAAAGTAATGCTGCTCCCAATTTCTCCATCATTGTTTGACTTCACAGATGGAAAGTAGTAACTCGTTCGTCAGCATTTACCAACGAGTAAAACCTTTTTCGATAACTTGCTATTCTATATTCATTCCAGCGAGCTTTTCCCTATCAGAATCAAGCTACTCTGTGAAAGAATTCTCCTCATCAGAATTGCTGTTGTTATTTAGAAGGATTTTAAGTGCAATCTAAGTTGTTGTAAAAATCAAAAGATTGTGAAGTATTGATTGTTAAGCACTAAACACTAACTAACATATCAGTAGAATACCATGCTTGAGAATCTTCTGAATAACCATAATTTACCGTATCCTGATACGATACATCCCATCATTGTCCATTTTGTGATTGCAATGGTGTTGTTTGCCTTCGTGTGTGATGTCATTGGATACTTTACTAGCAACTACCGTCTTTTTGAGGTGAGTTGGTGGAATATGTTTTTCGCTACAATCTCCATCTTCATCGCCGTTATTTTTGGTCAATTTGAAGCAGGTTTAGCACAACCTTATAACGCAGCTCAACCAGTACTTAATTTACATACGCTCCTTGGCTGGTCACTTGCAGGAATTCTGGCAGCTATTACAGCTTGGCGTTACGTGATTCATTGCCGCACTCCAGAAAAGATATCAGTTTATTACCTAGCAGCAAGTCTACTTTTGACTGTTTTGGTAGGCATACAAGTGTATTTCGGAGATGAATTGGTTTGGGTATATGGGTTGCACACTGTACCAGTTGTTGAAGCTATAAAGGAGGGCTTACTGCAATGAACCCTGAAGTTATTGAGCAATTAAAGACTCAGATGGGAGCAAATGGGTTGCCCTACACTATACCCATTCACCCAAATTTAGTTCATCTCACTATAGGTTTGTTCATCCTTGGCATTACCTTTGATTTGATTGGTGCATTCTTCCCTCTACAACAACCAATCTTCAAGTTTTTAGCAGTTCCTGCCACTCGTTCTAGCTTCTTTGATGCTGGCTGGTACAATATGCTAGGTTCGGCACTCATCACAATTTTTACGGTAGCAGCAGGTTTTTACGAAATCATGTTGGCAGAACCACTCACTGGAGTAAAGAGTGCCTGGGGATTGTCAGCTATGGAAACAATGCTTTGGCATGGAGTGGGTGGTGTTTTTCTACTAGCGCTGATTCTTGGGATGGCTATTTGGAGAGGATTTCAGCGTTATATTTGGCGTCAGGATGACAGTCAACAAGTGCAGTGGACTTATTTAGTTTCTGGAGTGTTCATTATGTTCATCATGTTCATCCACGGAACGCTAGGGGCGCACTTAGCTGCTGAGTTTGGAGTTCACAATACTGCTGATATGTTGTTGCGCTTGGGCAAAAACCCCAACTTACTGCTGAAGTAATCAATGTTAGTCATTTGTCCTACCCTGCGGGAAGCCGCTAAGGCGTCTATGTCATTTGTCCCTTGTAAATAACTAATGACCAATGACTAATGATTAATGACCAATGACCAATGACCAATGACTTTTATGGCTATGAAAATCCGAAATATTTTGATCTTGAGTGCGATCGCGATCGCCTTAACTGCTGTTAGTCTTTGGATAGGGCAGTGGACGTATTCCTGGATGCCTCCTCAAGCCGCAGCAGAATCGCAGCTTGTCGATAAGTTGTTTAGTTTCTTAATCACGCTAGGAGCATTTATCTTCCTTGGAGTCACAGGAACACTCATCTACTCAGCAATTTTCCATCGAGCAGAGAAGTATGATACCAGCGATGGCCCTCCAATTGAAGTAAATATCACACTAGAAATTGTCTGGACTGCAATTCCTGTATTGCTAGTGTTTTGGATTGCCACTTACAGCTACGAAATCTACGAACAAATGGGGATTCAAGGCCCAATGGAAGCTATGCATCTGCATATTCCAATAGGGATGAAATCGGCATCTGCTGCACCAATTAACGGAGATGTAGGCATAGTTTCCGCCTCCCCGACTTCCTCAATTGTATCAACTGATGCTACATCAAATGTAATCCCATTTGAAGACATTGAAGTTAATGCCAAACAGTGGGCTTGGGTTTTCCGCTATCCAAAAACAGGAATTACCAGCACCGAACTACATTTACCCGTCAATCATCGCATCCGTCTAGCAATGCAATCTGAGGATGTTCTCCACGGCTTTTATATTCCGGCTTTCCGAGTCAAGCAAGACATTATTCCCAACCGCAACATTGACTTTGAATTCACTCCTATCCGCATTGGCAAATATCAATTGACCGATTCCGAATTTAGCGGTACTTACTTTGCAACCATGCGGGCAAATGTTGTTGTCGAGTCTCCTGAAGATTACAAGAAGTGGCTTGCAGAGGCAGCAAATCGTAAACCATGTACTGCAAATAATCAAGCAGCTTCCGAATACGCCCAAGAATCAAAAGAACTAATCAAAGGCTGGGTTACGGTAACACCCGCACAAGCCCCTGTAGTTAATTACAGCAATTAGTCATTGGTCATTGGTCATTGGTCATTAGTCATTGGTCATTAGTTGTTGGTTTTGGACAAATGACATAGACGCCTTAGCGGCTTCCCGCAGGGTAGGACAAGTGACAAATGACAAGTGACAAAAAACAAAGGATAAAAGACAAATGACAAATATTTCCGTTGAAGACATTGGTGACGCACCTGAACAGGAACCGAGAGCAGACTGGAGGCAATACTTTAGCTTCAGCACAGACCACAAAGTTATCGGTATTCAGTATATTGTTACCGCTTTCATTCTCTTTTTAGTTGGTGGCATATTTGCAATGATCATTCGTGGGGAATTGATTACCCCAGAATCAGACCTAGTTGACCGTAGTGTTTATAATGCAATGTTCACCATGCACGGCACTGTGATGCTATTTGGATGGACATTCCCCATACTCACAGGTTTTGCTAACTATCTTGTACCTCTGATGATTGGGGCGCGAGATATGGCGTTTCCCAGACTCAATGCTGTTGCCTTCTGGATGATACCGATCGCTGCTATCCTACTGATGGCCAGCTTCTTTGTACCCGGTGGGCCAGCGCAAGCCGGTTGGTGGTCATATCCTCCCGTCAGCTTGCAAAACCCGACAGGCAACTTAATCAATGGTGAAGTAATCTGGCTTCTAGCAGTGGCCATATCAGGTGTTTCCTCAATTATGGGGGCTATTAACTTTGTCACCACGATTGTTAAGATGCGCGCACCTGGGATGACACCCTTCCGTACACCCATCTTTGTTTGGAACGTATTCAGTGCCCAGATTATCCAACTGTTTGGACTACCTGTCTTAACAGCAGGTGCAGTCATGCTTTTACTCGACTTAACAGTTGGAACTAGCTTTTTTGACCCCGCCAAGGGAGGCGACCCAGTTCTATTTCAGCACTTTTTCTGGTTCTACTCCCACCCTGCTGTTTACGTGATCATTCTCCCGGTTTTTGGAGTCTTTTCAGAGATATTCCCTGTTTTTGCTCGCAAACCTCTGTTTGGCTATAAGATTGTCGCTATTTCATCACTCCTGATTGCTGGAGTTAGCGGTATAGTCTGGGTACACCATCTATACGTCAGTGTTACTCCAGGCTGGATGCGGCTGTTTTTCATGCTCACAACAATGTTTGTTTCTGTCCCCACTGGCATTAAGGTGTTTGCCTGGACTGCAACGATTTGGGGTGGCAAGCTACGATTTGATACACCAATGCTGTTTGCGTTTGGTGCATTAATAATGTTTGTGTTTGCAGGTATCAGTGGCATCACCCTTTCCTCTGTTCCCATTGATGTCCATGTCAACAACACTTACTATGTGGTGGGTCACTTCCACTATGTTCTATATGGCACGGTAACAATGGGGATGTTTGCTGCTATTTACTTCTGGTTCCCCAAGATGACTGGACGTATGTACTATGAAGGCTTGGGCAAGTTGCACTTCTGGCTGGCATTCATTGGCACTAACCTCAACTTCTTCCCAATGCACCCATTAGGATTACAGGGAATGTTGCGTCGAGTTTCTTCTTATGCGCCAGAGTATGAATTCTGGAATATTATCGCCAGTATCGGAGGATTTCTGCTAGGTGTGTCTACCTTACCCTTCATTCTGAATATGATTGGTTCTTGGATACATGGCGAACAAGCATCGAAAAATCCTTGGCGAGCAATTGGACTGGAGTGGTTAATTTCTTCACCACCTCCTGTCGAGAACTTTGAGGAAATTCCAGTTGTTGTAAGTGAACCCTACGGCTACGGTAAATCTGAACCATTGGTAGCCGAGCATTAGAGAGCAGGCCAAATAGTTGATTTTTAAACGCAAAGGTACGCAGAGGTTCACGCAGAGGGACGCAGAGAGTTTTAGGTGAGGTATTACGCGATCGCAAACTACTACTTCTCTTTTCTTTCTCTGCGCCTCTGCGTGAGATAAATATATAGGAGTTTCAAGCAATGGACAGTTCCATCAATCCCTCACACGAGCATACCCATGATGAAGAAGGCAGCAAGATGTTTGGCTTCATTGTCTTCTTGCTGTCAGAGACTTTCATTTTTCTCGGTTTTTTTACAGCATATATTGTCTATAAAACAGCAAATCCTGACTGGCTACCATCTGGTGTTTATGGACTGGAAGTTAGAGATCCGGCAATTAATACGATAATTCTTGTTTCTAGTAGCTTTGTCATCTACTTGGCAGAACGCGCCCTTGCACGCCACGACTTGATAACATTTCGCCAGTTTCTAATGCTTTCGATCGCAATGGGATCTTACTTTTTAGTCGGACAAGCGATCGAATGGAGCCATCTTTCTTTTGGCTTTACCACAGGTGTTTTTGGTGGAATGTTCTACTTACTGACAGGTTTCCACGGTTTGCACGTTCTCACTGGCATTTTGTTGCAGATACTTGTTTTTGGTCGCTCTTTCATTCCTGGTAACTACGACACAGGTCATTTTGGTGTAAATGCCACTTCTATTTTCTGGCACTTCGTCGATGTCATCTGGATTGTTTTGTTTGTTCTGATTTATATCTGGCAATGACACTTTGTTGTTAGCCACTTATTGGGCTGCTGGTTATGCAACACCCTTCACTTTGCTCTTGGACAAACTTCAAACGCTAACTCGTGTCGATAAAAACACACGTTAAACTCTGCAAAAAAGTTCATGTGTCCCAGGATTATAGGTGTATCTTTCGATTGAGTCCAGGCAAATGCAAGCAAGATAGGCGAGAACGGAGCAACTTGACCAGACAGCACTAAGCCTCGTGCCTCATTAAGAGCCAAATTCCCAGTCAACTGAATAGGGACGGTCTGCTCTTGCCAGACTGCTCCTAACTGTAAGCCAATTTCGTAAGGTAGAACATTAACACTCGCACCTGTATCTAACAGTGCGATCGCTTCTGTAGAACGGCTTCCGTTGGTAGGGGTTAAGGGCAAACATGGCATAACGCTCGATCGCCCTTGACTATCGTTTCGCTCCGTGAACAGAAAGCGATGGCCATCAAGCATTGGCGGCTCCCTGTGCTGCCACTAGCAGGTCTGATAATGCTTGAATTGCTTCAGGATCTGCTTGAGGAGACCAGACAACTCCTTGAGTTGATGCCAGTTGATTTAGAAGTGCTTTGGTTGAATCACTATCTTCAGTATCTTCTAAGCTGTATCCTTCTTCTTTCGCAACTGCAAGAAGGAGAAAGTGGATTAGTCGAAGTTTATCTTGATGAGATAGTTGACTGACAGTTGGTAAAATTTCGCCCAGAGCCATATTGCTTATTTTGAGATGATATACGTTTAGTTTAGCTCAGTCACACATCAGCACTTTCTCAGGCGATCGCAAATATGCTAAGGAAAGACTCTAAAATAGATGCAACCCAAATTCATCAAATAACTTATGCCTCTTGATGAACTTGTACCTTTGCTTAAAGAATTATCTCACTCTGACAGCGTTTGAAATCAGCCCTAAAAGAGCGTGACTAGGAAACACAGACAAAGCATCCGCTTTTTAATGAAAACTAACAATCGATAACGCAAAATCGACATTTTAAAGCGTGCTTTGATTGCCTTGATTAGTTCCAAGTTGCCTAATTTAGAACCCTCCCAAAACATCCCAGTAGGGTTATATTTTGCAACTAAACCAACAGACTTAAAGCAACTATAGGATTTATGCTCGACAATGTACTCTTATACTTTAAAAGCAATGCCGATCGTATTTAATGTAGTAGACGTTGAGGACAAAGAGCATTACTTGAACTATGAAGAGATAGAGGAAACCAAGGTAGCTGATGAAGGATTACGCAACGATGATTACCTCGATGCTCAATGCTTTTTCGTCCTCCTCAAAAATGGAGATATACTACTTCTAGAAATGGCTAGACAGAACCAAGTAAGTAAAAACTTCCTTTACCGCTTACTGATGCCAGGAGAATAGCCTCCTTTAATATCTAGGGCTACCTGAATGCCGACCGTTGCTATTCTTAAATCCATCGTGGAGACACGAACCTGTTGCGATCGCAGTTGATCAAAGACTGCGATCGCATTCCACCAAATATCTCTAAACTACGTCACAATGACTGAAACAAAGCGGTGTAAAGCTATACCAGGACTTTTGTCAAGTTCTTCTAAAGAAATGCCATGCTGGGTAAAAACTAAGATGTCAGCATCTTGTCAGGAATTCTTCTCATCATCAAAATTGTCTGGAAAACAACATAAATATAGTTGCTTTCCTAATCAATCTTGCCTATACTCCTCAATGTAAGCTTTGCTTGCTATAGTAAAGAATATTGGCGCACAGATTGCTAGGAGAGTGCAATGATCAATCATCGGGCTTTGCGTCATGGGTATTTGGTAATTCTCGTGGCGATTCTTTGCATCGGCTTTGGTAGTATATTCAACCAAGAGCCAACTTTTGGACAGTCTTCAGGAAGTAGAAATGTCATTGTGGCAATGACAACCAGTATTGAGGATAGTGGGCTACTAGATGATTTAGTTCCGGCGATTGAAAAGAAAACAGGATATAGGCTGAAAAAGGTTGCAGTCGGCACCGGACAGGCTTTAGCTCTGGCTGAAAAAGGTGAGGTTGACGCGCTATTTGTCAATTCACCGAAAGCCGAACGTAAAGTTTTGGAGGGTGGTGCGGTGATTAATCGGCACTTGGTAATGCACAATGACTTTGTGATTGTCGGCCCAGATACTGACAAGGCAAAGATCCGAGGTAAAAAGAATGCTGTGGAAGCGTTCAATCTGATTGCTAAAAATCAAGCATTGTTTGTATCGCGGGGTGATGACTCAGGGACTAACAAACTAGAAAAAGATTTATGGGAACAGGCAAATATCACACCATCTGGCACTTGGTATCAGCAAACAGGTTCAGGAATGGCGCAAACTTTGCAAGTCGCTAATCAAAAACTAGGATATACCTTAGCAGATCGGGCGACATATATATTTCAGAAGAAAAACCTGTCTTTGCCAGTACTGGTGCAAGGAGATAAGAAACTCTTAAATCTGTACCATGTGATGGAGGTAAATTCTAAGAAATACCCCAGAGTCAATAGTGCAGGAGCTAAAGCGTTTATTAATTTTGTCTTATCTCCTGAAGGACAGACAATAATTGCAGTCCACGGGAAAAAAGAGTTCAAACAACCGCTATTTTATGTTGATGCCGGTAAAACGGAGAAAGATTACGGCTTTTAGACAAACTTGGGCATCAGATTGTTAAGGGTTGCTTTACTGCATATTTGAGTATTCTTTCCCAATTTTTTAAGAGATTTGTATTTGTGAATACAATCATCGAAGGAGCTTTCAAAGCTTTTGAGCTATTAACCAGTGGCGATAGTGACGTTTTCCAAGTCATGACGATGACATTGTTTGTATCTGGAACAGCTACAGCCATTAGCGTTTTACTGGGACTACCATTAGGACTGTGGCTAGCATTAGTGGATTTCATCGGCAAGCAGACTTTGACTAGTTTGATTAACTTCGGTATGGGATTGCCACCCGTCGTAGTTGGTTTATTCGTCAGTATGTTTTTGTGGCGATCTGGCCCATTGGGAAATCTTGATTTGATTTATACACCCATAGCTATGATCGTCGCCCAAACCATCATTGCTTTTCCAATTGTTGCTGGCTTCAGTTTTGCGGCAATTATCAGTATTAATCCGAAGCTACGCTGGCGACTGTTATCAATGGGGGCGACACAGTGGCAAGCCAACTGGTTGCTAATCAAGGAAGCACGGTTAGGATTAATGGCTGCAATCATGGGTGGTTTTGGTCGCGTCATCTCGGAAGTTGGTGCATCCATGATGGTGGGCGGCAATATTAAGGGGCAGACTAGAGTCCTGACTACAGCGATCGTTACGGAGGTAGGGAAAGGAAATTACGATGTTGCAATGGCGATCGCATACATTCTTCTGATCATCACATACACCGTTATCGTGTTGCTGACTATTCTACAGCATGACAAGAAAATTCTATGAGTACTAACGAGTATGCCCTGAATATGCGACAGGTTAGCGTTGATAGCAAAACACGTAAAAATATCCTGTCAATTGAAAATTTTGCAGTCCGTCCAGGAGAATTGGTCGCTGTGCTTGGCCCCAATGGCGCTGGTAAAAGCACTTTGTTAAGAACAATCAATCTTTTGCAACCTTACCGTGGTGAGATGCAGTTATTTGGAGAGGATGTCCGTAATACCAATAAAACATTGTTGCGTCGTCGTTCGGCTTTGGTCTTTCAGGAAACCTTACTACTGGATGACACTGTTTTTAATAATGTTGCCAAGGTATTAAAGTTTCGCGGCACACCAACACACAAGATTAAGCAAAGGGTACATACTGCACTGACAACTTTTGGCTGTGAACACTTAGCAAATCAGTCAGCTCGTTCTCTGTCTGGTGGTGAAGCGAAACGAGTTTGTATTGCCTGCGGTTTAGTTGCTGATTCCGAATTGCTGCTTTTGGATGAGCCTTCTGCCTCTTTAGATGTGGGAATACGTCCCCAGATGATTGAGAAAATTAGACAATGGGCGCAAGCGAGGGGATCAGCAGTCATATTAGTCAGTCATAATTTTACAGATATACTGCATTTTGCTGATCGAGCGATCGCTTTATTTGACGGCTGTATTGTCCAGGATGATAACTTGGAAACCATCATCCGCCGACCAGCTAACGAGCAGCTTGCCAGACTCGTAGGAATAGATAATATTATTCCGTGCCATGTAGAACAGAGTAGCCGTGGAAGTTTTATCAAACTTGCAAACGGGATAGAGTTTTTATATCCTGGGGAAATCACAAAGCCGATTACTACATGTTGTTTATCTGGCGATACTTTTAATGTTTATGATGCAAGTTCTTCAATGCGACATAAACTGTGTTCGGTAATTATTGAAGGGCTAGTAGAACGGGTTTTAAATGGTATTGGTATTTGTAGTATCTGGGTTAAGGTGGGAGAACAAACTTTAATCGCCAGAGTGCCTCGGAATCATATATTTGGCAATGTATATCCCCATGAGATAATTAAGCTGGCATTCAATCCTAGAGATGCACATTTTGTTTAGAACGAGAGAAGGTTTTATACTAGAAATAGTGGGATAAATAAGAATTTAGTCAGTCCAATTAGCAAAAGACTCTAAAATTTTACACACGGTAGTATTTATCTTATTAAAACCATCATTTGGTGCAAGCATTTATTAGGATTTATGAATATAATCAGCACTCTAACTGGGTATTCAAAACTGTTTCGATAACACCGGATTTTGATGCAGTCTGAATTAGTGTTGCCGCGACTTTTTTAGCCTGTGAAGCGGTTGACCAACTTCCTTCCATCATCGCAACCACGATCGCACCTTGCACCAACAGAAGCAGTTGCCTAGCTAACTGTTCCGGTGATGAAACTTCTGCGGCTTGAGCTAGACTCTTGATATAGTGGTAAATCGATTGTTGATGCTCCAATGCCACTCGATGTCCAGGATGGTCAGCATTGGCTAGTTCCACTGAAGCATTAATGAATGCACAACCTCGGAAATCTGGGCCCTCAAACCATTCCCGCAGGGCATCAAATATTGCCAACAGTTGTTGGGATGGGTTAGAAGCTCGTTGCTCAATCGTGGTTTTGAGCCATTCGCACCATTGTTCATCCTGTTGTCGCAGCCAGGCTTCAATCAATGCATCTTTTGACTTGAAATGATTGTAGAGCGACATTTTAGCAACACCAGATTCTGCAACGATTCTGTCAATACCGACATTGCGAATTCCCTCTCGATAAAACAAACCTGATGCTGTACTTAGGATGCGATCGCGAACAGATTTACGGATTGTTTTCGGTTTAGTCATTTTAAACACCAGGTTATTTAATTAATCTGGAAGTTCAATTAAGTTTGTTTTACCCAATTGGTTAAATAGCAAATAATATTATTTATCGATTGCTTATTCTATTTTTTCATTCGCCAAAGCTTTGATTATTTCTGAGGATTTAAGAAAACACTATCTGTAAATAATAAAAGGTTTATCCCAAAAGTGATTGATGAACTGCAAGCAGACCAAAGTCCCCCCGAACTTCAGAACTGCTACCGATCAACTACTTCCACAATCCTCCAGAAACTTGTGGAGCAAGACCATCAGTTCATCAAACAATTGGTTAACTTATGGGATTTGGCTTCATCACTACAGCGCAAGTGCTTGGAGATCCTTTGTGCGTGAAGTGGTTTAGATTCCCTATAAATCAAGAATATCATACATCTGGCCAATTTACTTGCGCTGAGGAATTAATTTACAAAGAGTATTCGTGGTTACAATTAGTCATCATATCGAGAGCTTCAAAGCCGATAATTGCGTTATTCTGTTGTTGAAAGTTGAGAAAATATCGTCGATTTTTCCTTGCTGAGATATCTATAGTCAGGACAGAAATTAAATCATTTATCTCTTCACTTCCAGTTAGAATAGTCTGTCTATTCTCTTGACTAAAAGTCTTCTATCTAGAATAATTGGGATTAATTTAAATCTATACAGAACTGTCTATTCTAAACTGGAGTTCTGGCTATTTTGCAATATTAATTCAGCTAATTGTTATCAGCTTTACTATTATTATTTTCCCAGGTTGATAA
>NZ_JABXKO010000009.1:0-21173 GCF_017114965.1 Nostoc sp. JL31 | reverse complement strand
TGACTAATGACTAATGACTAATGACTAATGACTAATGACTAATGACTAATGACTATTAAATACATCCCAAAATAGCATTAGGGAAATTACCAACAACATTACGCCGGCTGATTTTTCTACAGTTTTTGGGCTGAGTCGGTTGGCTATCCAACTACCTAAAAGTACACCTAATAAGCTGGTGGTTATTAGGGCCGCCGCAGATCCGATAAATACCACCCACGGCGAATGAGATTGTGCGCTCATTAACAGAGTGGATAGCTGAGTTTTATCTCCAATTTCTGCTAGAAAAATGGTTACAAAAGTCGTACCAAAAACTACTAGCACTGATTGCTGCTTTTGAGGACTATCGGCAATTACAGGCTGAACTGACGGAGCGATCGCGGGAGCTAAGTTAATATCATTGCTATCTTTCAGTTCTAGCTCGATCTCAGTGTGAGATATGCCAGAAATCTCCAAAGGTACAGAGTCAAGTTTCACAAGCAGTAGTTTTGGTTGCTAGAGTCTTTTCATATTTCTATCATTTTCTCAGATTTTTGTCATAAATTGCAACCTCACACAAAAAAAGGAGGGTTGGGTGTCAAAGGCCAACAGCTTTGTCGAAGCGTAATATTTCTAAACTGCGATCGCCATAAACTCCTTCTATTTGCTGGCGACAGCAGTCAATAGCAAAATCGTTGACTTCTTCTGGTTCAACCCCATACATATCTTGAAACACTTCTGATTCCACACGGCAGAAGCGAGGGCGATTGGAGTAGATGCGACATTCTCGCGTGGTATGGTCGAAATTAACGCACCATCCCCCTTCGCCTACCATGCTGAGGTAGAGTTCTAGTTCTGGTGGTGAGAGATACTCTTCCAAGTCTGGACGCTCTGCTGGGTCGAGATTACAGCAGGCTCCACATTGCTTTACACATTGCCAAGTTGACATTTTGGATTAGGGAGTAGGGAGTGGGGAATAGGGAATAGGGAGAATAGACAATGCCCAATGCCCAATGCCCCTATTTTACGTTTTTATGTCTTTTCTTATAATTTTGTTAAGTAAATTAAATCTAACAGGCCATAGCCAGATATGATCGATTGCGGGTTTTGTAATTAAGTTATTGAATTTTTTAAGACAATTGAGAGGAGAAAAAGAAAAATGTTTGATGCTTTATCTGGATTGTTTAACGCTTTTACCAGTATCAATTGGGAAGTTATTTTCCAATTGCTGTCCGTGGCGCTAATTGTGATTGCTGGCCCAGCTGTAATCTTTGTGCTGGCATTTCGCAACGGCAACCTTTAACAGTGCTGAGTGCTGAGTGTTGAGTAGAAGAAAATTTTGGAATTTAAAACTCATAACTCAGCACTTAATACTGATAACGCCTGAAGGGCAGCTTGGATAATATTGTCATACTGTGGTTGAGAGAGATCGACTTCTTTGGCGTTTTGACGATTAGTGCCCAGCAAACCAATTATATGTCCTGGCTGCATAGCTAATACTTTGCCTTCAGAGTTTTTAATTCTTAATTCTGCTTCAATACCGTTTTTATAGAAACCACAGGTATACTGTCGCTGGTTGTACTCAAAGGTGGTGCTTGACTGGATAGGTGAAGAAGCAAAAAATTGTTGAAGCTTAATTGGCAACCTGACACCGATTAACTCTAGTTCGATGCTAGTGTTACCGTTAAAGTAATTTTCTCGCAGTTTGTAAGCGACATCCACACGCGGTGGTAAGCGGAAGTAGTCGCCCCAACGCCAAGCGATCGCTTTGATTTTATACTCCTGATTATCGACAGTTTGGGCGATTGTGAGTTTAATATGACCCTTCCCAACAATTTTTTGCTCAACCACTTGGACATTAGGTGTCCAGAAAACTGGATCGGGGTTGTCCATACCGCAGGGATGTAGAGCATTAAGCTGTTGATAAAGCTGCTGATTGAGATGATTGAGGTTGACTTCAGCATCAATTTTGAGCAGAGGCTTGAGATGTTGGGGTTCAAGACACTGGTTAGCAAACTCAATCAAACGCGATCGCAACACCTGTAAATTCTCTGCTGGTAGAGAGAATCCCCCGGCTGCTTTGTGTCCGCCAAATTTGCCTAGTAAATCGTGACAATATTCTAAAGCTTCGAACACATGAAACTCTGGAATTGAACGTGCAGAACCGCGTATATGTTCCTCATCCTCATAAGTCCCGATAAATACGGGAACACCGTAACGTTCCACCAAGCGGGAGGCGACAATGCCAATAACGCCGTGATGCCAATTGGGTTGAACAACAATTAATACACGATCTCGTTGTAGAGATGTAACAAATTCTGCTTCTACATAAGCGATCGCTTCTTGTTCAATTTGCTGACACATTTCCTGGCGAGAAGCGTTGATTTGTTCGCACTGCATTGCTCTTTCCAGCGCTACTCCCATATCATCTGTAGTCAGCAATTCAATCACAGTCTGGGGATTACCAATCCTACCGATAGCATTAATTCGCGGCCCCAGACGAAACCCGATATCTTCAGGCTTGAGGGATTTTGGATTTTGGATTGGAGATTTTCTCCCCTGCTCCCCTGCTCCGCTGCTCCGCTGCTCCCCTGCTCCGCTGCTCCGCTGCTCCCCTGCTCCTTCATCTCTCGCCTGTACTCCACCTACCTGAATCAACGCCTGTATTCCAGGTAAGTGGGATTTGGGTAAATGTTGTAAACCACGTTTTACCCAACGGCGATTTACACCAGTTAAGGGGGCTAAATCTGCGATCGTTCCCAGCGTAAACAGTGCTAGCATTGGCTGAATCAAGCCCTTAGTCTGGCCTAGTTGTTGTGCTAGAGACACTGCCAAAATGTAGGCAACACCAACACCAGCAACACCCCGATAAGGTGAAGATTCAGCTATTAGTTTGGGGTTGAGGATAGCGTTAGCTGGCGGTAATTTTTGGGGTATATCATGATGATCGGTGATAATCACTGCAAGACCAAGTTCTCTAGCTCTCGCAACTGGTTCAAATGCAGAGATACCATTATCTACAGTGAGAATTAATCCCACACCTTCGCGGTGAAATTCTTCAACTATGCGTTTATTAATACCATAGCCTTCGTGCATCCGGCTGGGGATAGCATAATCTACTTGTGCGCCTAAAGTGCGGAGACTACGCAAAAGTAGAGCAGTGCTAGTCATCCCATCAGCATCATAATCACCACAAATAGCAATTTTTGTTTGAGAAGCGATCGCATTTTCCAACAACTCTAAACTAATCGCCAAATCTGGGAAATCTTCTAACGGCGAAGGCAAAACTAAAGACTCTGGATCTAAAAATGCTTGTACCTGTTCTGGTGTTTCCATACCCCGATTAATCAACAACTGGCTGACAATCGGTGAAATATTTGTCAAAACCGCCAGATTTTGGGCAAATTCTGGTTTTTGTGGATAAATTTGCCAACGTTGATCGGGTAAGCGTCGGCGAGGCTTTGATAGTTCAGATACAGGTCGGTCTAGCACAATAGAAGTTAGGAGTTTTCAGTTATGAGTGTTGAATTGAAAGTTGTTTCTTAACTCATAACTAATAACATTATTTGCTATCTAAAACACGTTTATCCTACCATCATCCGTAATATACAAAGAGCGATCGCCTGGAGAGCGCCAAGTTGGACGGAGTTCTAGCCGCAATGTGCCAAAGTTAAGTTTAGAGACAATTGCTTGTAGTGATAAACCTTTTTCGCTCCAAAATATCAAAGATGTATTTGGCTCAGTACCCTCTATTTGTCCTAAATTTAATTTCTGCCCTGGACTCAAGGATATTGCATCAGTCTCGGAGGGTTTTTGAATTTTAATCAGGTTGGGTGTGCTATTTATAATTTCAACTCGGATGTGTTGCCCAGGTGTAAACTGAATTGGGTGCGACCCACACTTAGAGGCACAAGTTCGAGCTAAGGTAGCACTGGGATTATTGATTGATGCTACTAGAATGGTAGCTATAACTAAAGCAAATGACAGAGGCTTAAACATAATACACAGTATAAGTACTAAACATAAATACTACTTTTGTTTTGTACATCAAGCCTCAGTATATTTTCCATAATTACTTTGGTAATTCCCAGTTATTAAATTACTAATTACGAATTATTTGTTATAAACATCTCCTCTCGCACCAATGGCGTAAATTTCGATGTCTCTCGAATCAATATCAACTGTAAAAATAATTCTGTTTTTACCTATACGTAGTCTGTAAAATCCCTCCCAATCACCTTTCATCTTTTTGATATCTAATTCTGTAAACGGGATAATGCCTTGGTCTTCGACAGCAATAACAATTCGCTTTATTTGCTCCCGAATATTTTCGACATCTTCGGGACTTGCTTTTTATAAAAATTTAATCGCTCTTTTGCGAAACTTTATTACCATATCTTACCCAATCGGTCATATCAATTACTTCATTCTCAGCATCATCTGAAGGTACACCAAATTCGGCTTCCAGTTCGCGTTGCTCATCATCACTTATGTAAGGAATGAGAATTTGGCAGAGGCGAAGTCTTTCTTCTTGCAGAACTTCAGGCATAGTTTCTTTAATCAATGCTTTTAATTCTTGAATTTTCACTGTACGCCTTTTATTTATGGTTATATTTATATATATATTACTTAATCTCGGCTTTTAGTGGGGGAAGAATTTATACGAAAAAACAAACTGCAAAAGTTGGGGGATTTCTTTCCAGGTATAAATTTCAGTAGACAGAAGTCTTTTTTAAAGGGACATTGAGTTGACTAGATTTAGATGAAAGGGAAAAGGTTAAAGGGATAATAGTCACTCATAACTGAATTTGGCTTTTACCTTTCCCCTTCCGTTGTCACCTCTCTTTAACCAAACCGTCCACTGATGTAATCCTCAGCTTCTTTGGTTTGAGGAGAACTGAACATTTGGGCTGTCGGATTAAACTCAACTAATTTGCCACGACGTTTGCCATACTCGTCAATTTCTGTATTGAAGAAAGCGGTGAAATCTGCGACTCTAGAAGCTTGCTGCATATTGTGTGTCACCATGATGATGGTGTATTGCTCCTTGAGTTCTAAGCAGAGTTCTTCTACTTGGCGGCTAGAAATGGGGTCGAGAGCAGAACATGGTTCATCCATTAATAATACATCTGGCTTCATAGCGATCGCACGAGCAATGCAAAGTCGTTGCTGTTGTCCGCCAGATAATGCAGTACCCTTCTCTTTGAGTTTGTCTTTGACTTCATCCCAGATAGCAGCGCGTCTAAGGGAATCTTCCACCAATTCATCGATGTTACCTTTATAACCATTAGCCCGCGGCCCAAAGGAAATATTTTCGTATATTGACTTGGGGAAAGGATTTGGTCTTTGAAAAACCATTCCGACTTGGCGGCGTAATTTTACAGAGTTTATCTTAGGATCGTAGATGTTGCGATCGCGATAATTCAGTCTACCCTCAACTTTAGCACCAGGAATTAAATCATTCATACGGTTGAAGCAACGCAGTAATGTACTTTTACCGCATCCTGAAGGCCCAATAAAAGCAATAATTTGTTTATCAGGAATCTTTAGATAAACATCTAAAAGTGCTAGAAATCCTCCATAGAAAACCTTTACACCTTCAACATTGAAGACGCTACTACCTTGCTCGATTGTGGCACTATCTGATTGACTTCTACTATTGCTATAAGTCATGAAAGCGTATCTCCTAATATCTGTGAATGTATCTAATTAGATATTTAATTACCTAACGGATTGAGAAGCGTTGCCGGATATAAATTGCTACACCATTTAAAGCTAAAATCAAGAGCAACAAAGCAATAATTGTCGCTGCTGCTGCACCAGCAAAACCCGGTTCAGGACGAGTGATGTAACTGTAAATTTGAATGGGTAATGCCATAAATCTCTGGAACAAACCAGGGTCAAAAGTGAGAAAACCCACAGCACCGACAACAATTAGAGAGGCTGCATCACCAATGGCACGGGATACAGAGATAATCACTCCTGTCAAAATACCAGGAATAGCATAAGGTATGACGTGACTGCTGATAGTTCGCCATTTGGTAACACCTAATCCATAAGAAGCATTTCTCAAAGAATCTGGGACGGCGCGAATTGCTTCTCTAGAAGTGACAATAATTACTGGTAAAGACAACAAAGATAAAGTCAATGCACCAGAAATTAAAGCGGGACCAAACCCAAGTAAATAATTGAAAACTCCTAAACCCAGCAATCCATAAACAATAGAAGGTACACCTGCCAGATTACTGATATTAATCTCAATAATCGCTGTCCACCAAGCTTTAGGTGCATACTCTTCTAGATATAAAGCTGCTCCGACACCAATAGGAACAGTAACAAAAATCACAACAGTTCCCAAAAGAACGCTGCTGATAATTGCAGGACGAATGCCACCTTGGTCAGCAAAACGAGAAGGAGTTTCGGTGAGAAAGCCGGGTGACAAAAATCTACCTAATCCGTCTTTCAAAATATCAAAAAGTAGCAATGCTAGGATAAATAAACCAATCAGCAATCCTAACAAAAAAATTACTTCAAATACTTTTCCTAATGTCTCTCTACTTTCAACATTATCGGTAAATTCTACCGTAGAATCTAGAGAACTATTTGGTTGAAAACTTGTAGCCATACTTAATTAATCGTATTTTTCTTTAAAGCGATTTGCAATCCAGTAACTAACAATATTCAAAGCTAGGGTGATTAGAAACAGAACAGCACCTACAGCATATAAGGTTTTGAAATTTAGACTACCACGCGGACTATCTCCTCCAGAAATTTGTGCCATGTAAGCTGTCATTGTTTCTATTGATTCCGCAAAATTAACAGTCAGCTTTGGCTGTAGTCCAGCGGCAATGAGAACAGTCATTGTTTCACCCACAGCGCGAGAAATACCCAATATAATTGAGGCGATGATTCCAGAAAGCGCGGCTGGTAGAACTACTTTAAAAATGGTTTCCAGTTTAGTGATACCTAAAGCATAAGATCCTTCTCGTAAAGAGCGGGGAACTGCTTTAATAGCATCTAAGCTGATAGAACCAACAGTAGGAGTAATCATTACTCCCATCATTAAACCTGCACTCAAGGCGTTGAATATTTCCAGAGGGATAAAATTTCGTAGCAAAGGTGTGACAAACAACAGCGCAAAGTAACCATATACTACTGTGGGTATTCCCGCTAAAAGTTCCACTGCTGGACGTAAAACTGCTGCCACTTTGGGTTGAGCATATTCACTTAAATAAATGGCAGAAGATAAACCCAAAGGAATAGCAACTGCCATTGCAATAGCCGTTGTTAAGAAAGTGCCATTAATCAACGGCCAAACGCCAAAATGTCTATCTGCAAATAAAGGCGTCCATTTCGTATCAAGAAAGAATTGAGCAAAGGAAACTTCTTGGAAAAAACCGAATGTCTCCTGAAAGATAATTACGACAATTCCAAAAGTAGTTAAAACCGAAACTAAAGCGCAAGCAAATAAAATTACCCCAACAATTTTTTCAGAAATATCTTCAGATGGATTTTTATCCAATGATTGTCTGCAAAGTAGATAAGGATCGTTTTGAGAATTGAGATTTTGCATAAACAATTATTTTTTTAACTACATTCAGACTACAATGACTAGAACTTTATTTAAATAAAGTTTGTGATTGGTTCACCTGGTTTTGCTTTTTTGAATTTTGTCCCTGTTTCACCAGTAGCAAATTTTTGTTTGACCTTGACATAAGCTTCATCAGGTAGTGCCACATAACCAACACTATCTACCCACTTCCAAGAATTTTCTAGATAAAAATCTACAAATTCTTTAACTGCTGGCTTGGTATCTAAGGATTTTTTACTGACATAGAGAAATAGAGGACGAGACAAAGGTGTGTAGATATTTTTGATGACATTATCTACAGGAACTGGCTTTTCACACTTTCCTGTAGGACTTTCTACAGCAACTAGATTGAGTTTATCTTGGTTTTGAATGTAGTAAGATATCCCAACATAACCCAAGGCTGATACATCACCTGAAACACCTTGTACTAGGAGATTTTGATTGTGACTAGGGGTGTAATCTGTACGGCCATTCTTGGCTTTGCCAGTCACAGCTTGAGTCATATAATCAAAGGTTCCAGTATCAGAAGCAGGAGCATACAGCTTCAGTTTTTCGTTAGGGAATTTGGGATTAACTTGATTCCAAGTCAAGATTTTACCGTCTGATTTTGCACCCCAAATTTTGCCCAGTTCCTTAATAGTTAGACATTTCGCGAAGTTATTTTTACGGTTAGCAATTACGGCTATACCATCTAAAGCTACAGGTAACTCGACAAATTCAATATTCTTACTTTTACATTTTTTGATTTCTTCATCTCTAATGGTGCGAGAAGCACCAGCTATATCAATGTCGCCATTACAAAATTTACTGAAACCACCACCAGTACCACTTGAGGCAACACTAACTTTAGCTTCAGGTTTGCCTCTGCCGTATTCTTCTGCAACTGCTAAAGAAACTGGAAAACCTACAGCAGCACCATCAATACTTACTTGACTTTTCAATTCCTGTCCGCTGTTACAAGCAGTGATACTGCTGGCAAGAAGCATTAAAGATGTTAAGAAAAAGCTATTTTGAAATCGGTTAAAAAAGCTCATAAATTATCTATTGAGATAAAGTGGCTGAGAATTACTTAATGCTTGGCTAACTGCAAAATATAGAGAATGCAGCATGATATCTCTTTTATCATGCTTTGTTCGCAGCTTTAATTTTGTCAAATATTGCCCCATTTCCAAAAAACTTGCTCTGAATAATATCCCAACCACCTAAATCTTGAGATGTGAATAAAGTTTTAATTGGCGGATGTTGTGATGCTACTTCTTGGGTAACGCTAGGGTTAACAGGACGATATTGTAATTTGGCAAATTCCCGTTGAGCTTCTGTGGAGTAAAGAAAATCAACAAATGCTTGTGCAACTTCTCTTGTACTGTGTTTATCAACGTTTTTATCAACTATCGCCACAGGATTGTCAATGGAAATATTGACTTGGGGTACAACATAAGGCAACTTCGTCCCATTTTTATCTGCCAAAATCACCTCATTTTCGTAGTTGATTAAGACATCTCCCTCACCTTTTTGGAAGAATAAATCACTAGCCTCACGGGCATCTTTCGTTAGAGTCGGCGTATTCTTATAAACTTTGGTGACATAATCTAACGCTGTCGCTTCATCACCACCTGTTAGAGTTACCGAACCCCAGAAAGCTAAGAATTCCCAGATAGCAATACCAGAAGTTTTTGGGTTAGCTGCAATCACTTTCACGCCATCTTTTGCCAAGTCTGCCCAAGTCTGAATGCCTTTCGGGTTGCCTTCGCGAGTAACGATCGCAGCAACCGATCTACTAACGATACCACTTCTCGGTGCTTTGGTTTCCCAACCTGATTTAATCAAACCTGCAAGAGCAATTTTGCTGACATCGAGGGGAAGTGCCAAATGTACTATATCTGCTTCTTGCGAACCGTCAATCACAGCAGCTGCTTGAGCGCCAGAACCACCATAACTTTGCTCAAATGTGACATTTTGGTTGTGTTCTTGCTTCCACTTTTCGATAAATTTGGGAATTATCTGGTCATGTGCGGCTTTGGTGACAGAGAATGAAACGAGTTTTAACTTAACATCATTTTTGCTAGCTGAACTGCTTCCAGAACAGGAGGCAACTGCTATACTCAAAAAAATACTTATTAATAACAGACTCACAAAGCTTTGGATACTGCGTCCATCCAACCAACTTCTAATTGCGTGTTGATACGATAGTTGTATAGTCCGCAAGGCTTTCATGGCATAAGCCTGTATCCCCTCACTTAGGAATTTACTTAATTTTGTTGGTTGTTGCGACTTGCTCATTGGAATCACCCCTAAATCTACGGTATTTCTACATGGATACCGTGATTATGAGAATTATAGGGTATATAGAATAATATTTATCATCTGAATTAAATTTTTTTGACTAAGTGAGCAATCTATCATCAAAAGTAGCAAATAAATCTGATTTAGCAAGGCATTTCAAAAAACGGGTTTTTCTGCTGGAAAGCGAAATAATCGGTTGTATACATACATATTTGCTAAAAAATATGTTATTTGTAATACAAAATAGTTGTAAAAACTCGATTTTTTTAGCCAGTAAAGCTGTTTATAAAATAAAGTAGCCGCATTAAAGCATCTTGAATATCATATCTAGCGATCGCGCTCATTAAGAGTATCAATTATCTGTATATAATATCTAAATGTCTAACTCTCAAAGGCATCAATACTTACCTGTTGTGAGAATATATAATCAGGCGATAAGGTTTAAGCACTCACCAACTGAGTCAGGCGTTTCAATATAAGTAGCACGTCGTACAATTCATTTCCAGGGTTTCGCATCAAAAAACCCTTTGATAAAGCATAACGCGGTGGATTTCCTTTCACTAATTTGACGAAAATAAACTCGCTTCCTGTGGCAATCATACCAAAACTAGGTTTATCGGTATACATATTTCCTAACAGATAAGCAAGAATTTGTGCGACTCCTTGTTCCACTGAAAACGAAGCTCTTTTAGACTCAATAATCATCACCCATAATTACTCTTTCAAAACTAAGGTATCTATTCTACCTTTGATGATTACATCTTCATCTGGCACAGCAATATCTATAGATTCTTCTGATTTTACATAAAACGGAGCTAGATAAAAATCCCCAATAAAAAGTAATGGGTCTACAACAGCCATTCTAACTACATCTTCTAGTAAAGGTGGATAATTCAGAAGATTAAAATAACCCGTTTTTACCTTATCTAAAAGTTGTTTATCTAAATCATTAATTTCTGGTAAATATTCTTGCCATTCGTGGAAGAATGAGTCATCTAAAACTAACTGAATACCAAAGTTATCAATTAAATAGCGTAAGTCGATGGCCTTTGCTTGGATTGTTTGCGTCATAGATTTTGGAGAGTGGAAAATAGGGCTTACACAAAATACCTCTAAAACTCTGATTTCTCCGTGCCCTCCGCGCCTCTGCGGTAGCCTGCGGCAAGCCGTTCGCGTAGCGTCTCGTAGAGAAGCGTCTACGTTATTCCATAATAATTGTTAATTACAAATTATTTTATCCTACTCATTAGTTGCTGCTTCCAGCCAAACTTCCACTTCATCTGCTAGCAACTTCTGAGCTGCATCCATCATTGAGGTTGCGATGTCTTTGAGGTCTTCGCGATTGTTCAAGTAAGTTTTTAACGCTTCCATTGGGTCGATGCTGCTACTTGCACTCAATTCAGGAATGCGGGGCCTGGCTAATTGACTCACTAATTCTGCTTGAATGGTATAGGTATGAGCGGGACTTAAAGCAGTATGTAGAGAGGAACTGTCAATTAAATCCATCTGTTCAGAGCGGAGTTTGTAAATTAGCCGCACTACAGCATCTTCAATATTATATTTAGCGATCGCTTTCATTAACACCGCCTGCGGATCATCTGCTTTCGAGATATCCACCTCAATGGTGCGGAAAGTCCGAACTGTTAAGGGACAAAATTCCCATTCAACCTTCCCCCGTTCCAGTTCCAACATTACATAGCCTTTGTCTTCCTTTTCTTCGCTAAAATCTACCCGCTCAATACTCCCTGGATAAATCACCGGCGGGTTGTTAGATTTATTCAGATTTTGGTGGCGGTGGACGTGTCCCAACGCTACATAATCAAAACAAGGTCGCGTCAGCAAAGATAGGGGTAAAGTAAAGCCTTTACCTACTGCCAAAAAGCGTTCTGCGCCCAAGGTAGCATTGTCAGACATTAAGTGAGCCAGAAGGATAGTTGGCACATCGGGGTCAAGACGGCGAATTTCCCCTTCTAGAACAACTCGCAGACGTTCCGTTAATAGTTGGTTGACTTCCGCCAAAGACAAACCTTCAGTCTCTTGGCGAGTCATCAAAGTCGAACGAGTTAGCCAAGGTAGAGTAATTACTTGCACTTTGCCATTACGGGTTTCGATACAGTGAGTAGTTAATGTATCACCAACAACAAACCCTGGCACTCCCAAAGTGCGGTAAATATTTAAACTCGCGCCTCCCTGTCCTTGGGAATGTTGGTCGTGGTTGCCTACCAACAGCACTGTGGGAATATTGGCATCCATGAGACGGCGAAATTGGCTGGCAAAAGCTTGCTGTACATAAGGTGGTGGTGTAGCATCCGGGAAAGCATCGCCACCAAATATCACCATATCAACTACATCTGTCAGCGCTCGGTCAATACATATAGATAGAGTATTAACAAAATCCTCCAATCGTGTATTTACTCCCGTCGCCGGATTAATTCGTCCGTGGGAAAAACCGCTTCCCATGTGGATATCGGAGAGATGGAGGATTTTAATCATATTTGTCCTTTGTTCTTAGTCATTTGTCCTTTGTCTAATACTAATGACAAATGACAAATGACCAATGACTAAATATGAATTCCGCATTCTGTTTTATCACTTCCCCGCCAGCGTCCGGCGCGTTCGTCTTCGCCTTCGCCTACTTTGGTGGTGATGGGTTGGTCGCCGATGCTGGGATAACCTTGGTCGTGGAGGGGGTTGTAGATGACTCCATGTTCAGCTACGTAAACCCAGCTGTCTTGACGTGTCCAAGTAGCTATGGGATTTACTTTCAGCCGACCTTTACCATCAAATTCAAATATGGGCATATTCGCACGGGTTACTGCTTGGTCACGGCGGCGTCCGGTAATCCAAGCGACGCTGTTGAGTTCGTCTAGACCCCGTAGTAGTGGTTCAATTTTTGTAATGTGGTGGAATTTGGCAATATCTTTGTCCCAGAGTTTATCGCCGTATTTGGCTTCAAAGGCTTCGCGGGTGTCTACATCTGGAGTTTTGAAAGTTTGCAAATCCAGGTTATAGATTTGTATGGCTTTGTCTACCAATTCTAGGCTTTCAGGGAAGTGGTGCAAGGTGTCAAGAAAGATCACAGGAACCGGATGCTTCAGTTCAGTGTAAAGAATATGGGTAATTATCATGTCATCCACGTTAAAGGCGCTTGTTTGCACCAGTCCCGTTGGGATATTCTCTATAGACCATGCCAGTATGTCTTTGGGTGTGGCACTTTCAAATTGCTCGTTTAATTTGTCTAAGTCAAAAGCGATCGCTTGGTTTCTAGATGCCGTGGAGACTGTCATGATAATCTTCTATTCAAAATATTTTTACCTTGATTAAGATCGATCTTACTTCATTAAGACGCGTATTCCGCTCGGAAATAAGGTAATGATTTTGTGTGGAAATTACTACATTTTGAGAATGGAGAATGGGGAGTGGGGGAGACAAGGGGGCAAACAAAACCCCTAACTCCTAACTCAGCACTCAGCACGGGCTAAATCCTAGCTATCCGTTAACAGCACTCCTAATGCCCAATGCCCAGTAAAAATTATTACATAAGCATAAATGAATTATTTACTAACAAATCTTAAGTTAATTTAAGTTTTATAATACTTTTATAGATATTTATACTGATTTTGATATGGTTAAGGAACTATTAATAAAAGGGATTTTACTTAAATGAACAACGCAAAATTCAGCAATCCATTAGGCCAGTCTATAATTATGGGCGCTTTAATGATGTTAACCAGCGTTGGGGTTATTACAATAATGAACTTTTTCTAAGATCAAGATTTCTCATTTTAGTAATAAGACTTCATATAGTCCCGCTCAAAACTGAGTGGGACTTTTACTTTTTTCATTTAGATCAATCAGTGTATATTAATTTTCTGCTATCACTTGCGGTAGAGAATAATTCTGAAGCCGTATTATTACGCAGTTTTGCAGTCAGAGAATTTAGAATAGGGATGCGATCCCTAGTAGTCTGTCAAGTTTAAATTGATAGGTAAGGAAGTTCGTAGTAAGGACTTTAGTCCTTAGTTTCCCAAGCACTAAAGTGCTTACTACAAACCCTCAAAACTAGCTTGACAACGTACTAATGACCGACTGGCGCTTTCGCTCCTGCACCGCCTTTACCCAGAAATAACAACAGAGGTAACGAGCAAAGAAACCCTACCCCTACCACTCGAAAGCAATCTGCGTAAGACAAAACCGCAGCTTGAGTATTTACTATTTGACTTAATAAAGCTAATGCTTGCTGTTGAGATGTTGTTGCATCCATGCCTTGACCTTGGAGTGCCCCGTTGAGTAAGTCGAGGCGCTGACTCGTCTCTGGGTCATAAGGACTAAGTTTTGCTAACAGGATGGCTCGATGAAAAGCTTCTCGTCGGTCAAGCAAAGTGGTGAGTAAAGCAATGCCAATGCTACCACCCAGTTGTCGGGTGAGGTTGTAGAAACCAGAGCCAGCAGAAATATCCTGTTTGGGTAGCGGGCCTAAAACTGCCAAACTCAAAGGCAGAAACATTAACACAGTAAAAGCCCCACGCCATACCAATGGCCAAAATAAATCATCTATGCCAGTTTGTGGAGTAATTGCTGCGAGTTGAAACATAACTCCAGACGATCCCACAGCGCCCATTGCAATTAAAAATCGGGCATCAATTTTACTAGACAGTTTACCTAATAAAACCATCACGATCGCAGATGCTAAAGCACCAGGCGCTAACAATAGTCCTGTCTGCGTTGCCGTAAAGTGCAGTACACTTTGAGCAAATATCGGCACAGCAAAGAGCGTGCCATAAAGCCCCATACCCACCACTGCTGAGAGAACGCTTCCCGCAGCTAAAGAACGGTGACGCAAAACTCTCAAATCCACAGCAGGATGGGCTATTCGCAATTCGTACCAAATAAACAATCCCAAGCCGATAAAACTAGCGATCGCTAACGTGGTAATAAAACTGGAGGAAAACCAGTCATCTTTCTCTCCTTCCTCTAACAAAGTTTGCATACAGCCAATAGCGATAACTAAAAACCCAATCCCGAACCAATCGACGGCTTGGCTTTGTGTCTCACTCTTATCTTTGTCTTTGGGCAAAAATACCACTGACATCGCCACTGCAACGATCCCGAAGGGAATATTCACAAAGAAAATCCACCGCCAGCCTAAACCATCTACCAAAAATCCCCCTAAAGTCGGGCCGATGGCTGGGCCAGCAATTACACCTACCCCAAAAACTGCTTGTGCTAAACCCTGTTCAGCAGGTGGAAAAGTCTCGAACAAAATCGCTTGGGCTTTAGCTAGCAACCCGCCACCACACAAACCTTGAAGAATTCGAGAAAAAACTAACATCGGCAGATTAAATGCCAAACCGCATAAAACCGAGGCCAGGGTAAAGCCAATCAACGAGAAGATAAAGTAGGTTTTGCGTCCAAAGTAATCTCCCAGCCATGCAGATAAGGGAATTAAGACGACATTTGCGATCGCATATCCAGTTACCACCCAGCCGACTTCACTAACAGTTGCACCCAAACTAGCCTGTATATCTGTCAGGGCAACGTTAACAATACTAGTATCAATTACTTCTAATATCGCACCCAGAGAAGCCGTAAAAGCGATCGCCCACTTCAATGGCCCGTGGACATAACCAAATTTGTCAAAACTAGAACCTTTAATGTTGGTAGCCATTATTTAGCACAAATAATATTTGGAAGATGTCAAGCAATGCCAAAGCTAAAATTAAGTATTGTATATATACGCTACGGTAGCGTATCATATAAAAACGGTCAAGAGAGTTTTCTATGAAAAGCGGCAGAAATACCTATGCTAAAGATGGATGGTCATTGCTGCTGTTTTAGTGCATGAGAATTGGGTTATGAGGCTTATTTCCTTTTCCAAAAGCTATGTTCTATGCCCAAAAGTAGAAGCAAATGGCCAAGAAGATATTGCTTGGGGATGATATTTTATGAGTAAGCAAATCAACAGCACCTCTGGACGCCCACGCAGCATCCATGCCGACCAAGCTATTCTGCAAGCAACTTTGGATTTGCTTGCAGAGGTAGGATATGAAAGCATGAGTATAGAAGCGATCGCTTCTCGTGCTGGAGTTGGTAAAACAACTATTTATCGGCGTTACACTTCCAAAGAAGAACTAGTTGCAGACGCGATAGAAAGTCTCAGAGATGATTTAGCGATCCCCGATACCGCCAGCTTTTGGGGAGACATGGATATCCTGATTAAGAATGCCGCCAAAAAAATAGATAGTCCCCTTGGTCGTCAGACACTTGCGCTGATTGTTAGTACAGCGTCTAGCAATCCTCAATTTGCCGAGGTTTACTGGACAAAATATACGAAACTCAGACGTGAAGCCTTTTCTAAAATACTTGAGCGTGCCAAGTCTAGAGGCGAAATTCACAATAATGCAGATGTAGACTTAATTATCGACCTTGTAAGCGGATCACTATATTATGCACTGATCTTCAAACCCACAACTGAGCCAGTAGAAGCATACATGCGCCGCACGATGAATCTTCTGATAAAGGGAGTAGGGAGTAGGGGGCAAGGGGGACAGGAGGACAAGGGGGACAAGGGGAAAGAATAACCTATGCCCAATGCTCAATTCCTCAATTCCAACTTGTTAGCAAAATAACTTTCCACTATAGGTCATAAATGAGATGATGGAGAAATTAGAGAAAAAGGTGAACAATTGTTATTTTTCTCCTTCCGCTTCTGGTTGCAGAATAGCATCACAGTATTGAATGAGGGTTGTCAAGCGATCGCTAATCGTTTGAAGTCTCGTTTGTACAGTAGATGCTTGCCGCGCTCCTTGCAAAAACATCACATCTATTGCCAACAGGCGCAATTGCTTGCTCATCTCGGTTTGATAAGACTGCACTCGCCAGTTTTCATCAGCCAAAGGCACAATCTGTTGCCCAAAAAATTGCTGCAACGTGGCTACACGCTGCCGTATTTCTGGCGCAACGATTTGGGTAGTTGTGGCATCGGAGCGTAATTGCTCTAACAAAGTTACGAATGCCAGATATTTCTCACGGTTTAAAGACATCCAGTGCTAGTTAAGATAGTATTAATGTCAAGTAATTTTTCTTCTACAATAAACTTTCTTAAAGACTTATCAGCACTAGAAGCCTCAAATCTTGATTTGGGGCTTTGTTTGCCATCAATGGATTTTCTTTCATTTAACGATCCTTGAAACTCAAACTGGATGACTACCAAACGCTCCTGCCTATCTAACGCTGTGCTATTGCAATTGGAAAAATCCTTACACTGCTTTTTTCACCCGTCTTTGGGCAACAGCATCTTTTCAGGGCGATGCTGCTAGTTTTATTTATCATTCACTTATCTACCCATCCTCTCTAAACCCAAATTGTATGAGCAGTATAGCGATAAATTCATCAGTTGACCTTGCCATTCCCGAATGGTTGAAAAAATGTTTGAAGGAGTCATCGACAAGTAGCGGCGCAGCGGAAGATGACCGAAGGCATAATGATGCCGTCTTAATTGGTCGGGCATTTGAATTTGCTTACAAACTGCATGAAGGCCAATACCGCAAATCGGGAGAGCCATACATTGCTCATCCCATTGCTGTGGCTGAATTGCTGCGTGACTTGGGAGGTAGTGCTGCTATGATAGCAGCTGGATTTCTCCATGATGTCGTTGAAGATACAGAAGTTACAAGTCAAGAAATAGAAGAACGCTTTGGCGCAGAAGTGCGGCAATTGGTTGAAGGCGTCACCAAGCTTTCTAAGATCAATTTCACCAGCAAAACCGAAAGCCAAGCCGAAAACTTTCGGCGGATGTTTTTGGCAATGGCGCAAGATATTCGGGTAATTGTGGTCAAATTGGCAGATCGTTTGCATAATATGCGAACTTTACAATATATGTCAGAAGCCAGCCGCCGCCGCAGTGCCCAGGAAACGCGAGATATCTTCGCACCTTTAGCCAATCGCTTGGGAATTTGGCGAATTAAATGGGAACTGGAAGATTTGGCTTTTAAGTATTTGGAACCGGAAGCTTACCGCCAAATGCAAGAGCATGTTTCTGAAAAACGGACAGCGCGAGAAGAGAAATTGGCTAGAGCTACGAACATGTTGCAAGAGCGTTTGCAGCAAGCCGGAATCCACTTTCAGGAAATCAGCGGTCGCCCCAAGCACCTTTATAGCATTTACCAAAAAATGCACCGCCAGCAAAAGGAATTTCATGAAATTTACGATTTGGCAGCGCTGCGAATAATTGTTCAAACCAATGAGGAATGCTATCGGGCGTTGGCGGTGGTTCATGATGCTTTTCGCCCAATTCCGGGGAGATTTAAGGACTATATTGGATTGCCAAAGCCTAACCGTTACCAGTCATTGCATACTGGGGTAATTGGACTAACTGGCCGTCCTTTAGAGGTGCAAATTCGGACAATCGAAATGCATCATATCGCCGAGTATGGGATTGCTGCCCATTGGAAGTATAAAGAAACAGGTGGTTCTAGTATTAGCCATTTGACAGGCACAGATGACAAGTTTACTTGGCTGCGGCAACTGCTGGAATGGCAAACCGATCTTAAGGATGCCCAAGAATATCTTGATAGCGTCAAAGATAATCTATTTGAAGATGATGTCTATGTCTTCACCCCTAAGGGGGATGTTGTTCCTTTAAGTCCTGGTGCTACGACTGTAGATTTTGCTTATCGCATTCATACAGAAGTTGGAAACCACTGTTCAGGGGCGCGGGTGAATGGGCGAATGGTGCCACTGTCAACGCGGCTGCAAAATGGCGATATTGTAGAGGTTCTCACCCAAAAGAACTGCCATCCAAGTTTGGATTGGTTGAACTTTGTCAGAACTTCGGCGGCAAAATATCGGATTAAACAATGGTACAAGCGATCGCGCCGGGAAGAAAATGTCGCCCGTGGACGGGAGTTGTTAGAAAAGGAACTTGGTAAAACTGGTTTTGATAGTTTGCTGAAGTCAGATGCGATGCAGATTGTTGCTGAAAAGTGTAACTACCACAGCGTGGAAGATTTACTCGCTGGTTTGGGTTACGGAGAAATTACGTTGAACCTAGTGCTAAATCGCTGGCGAGAAGTAGCAAAGGGACAACAACCAGTTGCCATTGTGTCGCCATTTATCCCCAGAGAACCAGCGACATCAAAAGCTTTACGAGACGCACCTCCAAGTACCTCACGTTCCACTGATTCGCCAATTTTTGGGGTGGAAGGTTTGGTCTATTATTTAGCTGGGTGTTGTACCCCGATTCCTGGCGAACCAATTATTGGTGTGGTAACGCGAGGTAGGGGGATTTCAATTCATCGCCAAGGCTGCCATAATCTGGAAACTGTGGAGTATGAACGTTTAGTACCAGTGAGGTGGAATCCAGCCGCCGAAAATAGTGGTCGTCCGCACACCTATCCAGTAGATGTTCAAATTGAAGCCCTTGACCGTGTTGGGGTGCTAAAGGATATTTTGTCACGGTTAAGCGACCAAGGGATCAACGTCCGTCATGCCCAGGTAAAAACCTCTACTGGTCAACCTGCATTGATGGACTTAGGTATAGATATACGCGATCGCTCTCAACTAGAGCAAGTCTTCGTCCAAATTAAGAAAATGAGCGACATTTTGAATATCCGCCGCGTCGGTCAAATTGACGAGTAACAGGAGTATCAGTATCCCAAAAAAAATCTTATCTTGCTTACCTAGCAGCCTGTCTGGGAACTCAATATGGCGGCTATAAACTGCGTCTAAAGAGATAAAACCTTCCCTGGCAGGTTCGTCAACTATTGATTTGACCTATCATGAGTGATATTATTCTGGCGATCTAGAAAATATGAATAAAATCTTCCTTGGCGGGTTCGTCAACGATTTTTTGAGTTTAAAATTGTTAGGAGCAATGAAAAATGGTTTCAGAGAAGTTTTTATTAGTCAAAGGCAAAGCAGGGATGGGAAATCGTTTTCTCGCTCTCTTGGACAGTATTTTATATGCTCAACTTACTAATAGAAAGATAGTTGTTGATTGGAGCGATGAGGTTTACTCAAATAATCGCAGCAATGTTTTTCCTGACTTTTTTAATCTTCATGATGTTACTCAAGCTTCAGAAATACCTTCTACTCAATCTGTCTATCCAAGTGTCTGGAAGAATAGCTTAGACAAATCTGTGAATGAGATACTTCTATCATACGAATCTCCAGATGATTTGCGATATAACAACCCGAAAATATGGTCAAAATATACTACTAACATGTCCCGCCTAGATTATAGTGAAGATATTTTGATTAGATGGTCGTATGTAACAGAGACTTATAAGCTAAGACGACATTTTTTAGGTGATTTCGCTTATCTTCAAAGTCTGAGTAATGAAACTATTTTAAAAAAGATAATTAGAGAACATCTGAGTTTACAACCTAATATTGAGGCAATTATTAAAAAAACTGTAGATAGTTCTTTTGAAGACATAGTAATCGGGGTTCATGTTAGATATACCGACAGAAAAACTTCCAAAAATCTCTATTTAGAATTTGTTGATAAGATTCTTGAAAAACATCCTAAAAGTTTGATATTTTTAGCTACTGATAATCCCGAAGTTGAGCATTTGTTTAGAGAGAAATATACTAATATTTTAGTGACAGATAAGTGGTATCCTGCGTCAGGCTCTTCTTTACACCAGAATCCTGAATGTCCAGATAGATTTGAAAATGGTGTTCAAGCCTTAATAGATATCTATTTATTAAGCAAATGTAATTATTTAATATACAACCAAACTTCTACTTTTGGTGTAGTCGCAAAGTTGATTTCTGATATCCCAGAAGCTAATACAATTGATACTTCTCAATACAGTTTAAAAGGAAAAGTCAAAAACTTAATTGCTTGGGTTAGAGAAAAAACAGTTCTTTCGTGATCTTTTTTTTAATTAAAAGTTAAAAATTAAAATTAAGAAGAATAATGATTTTTAATTAATTTTGGGTACAAGCCCCACTGATTGAATTTTTAATTTTTAATTTTTAATTAGAGCAAAGCAACTTGACTATAGTGGTTATAAATTGAGATGTAATGGATTCTTGATTTTAGAAGATGTCCCCAAAATTGCTTGGCAATATTGATTTGTGTATATATTAGTTCCAATCCCTATGCAACAATTATTTCCCGGAGAGGTATTCGCCAACACTGCTGATTTTGACACTGGTATTCGCCAGCTGTTACCGCGATACGATGAGATGTTGGAGGTAATTACCCGTTGTTTACCTTCCACAAGTCGGCGTATTTTAGAATTAGGTTGTGGTACTGACGTGCGACTCGTTTAACCTAAATGAGTAGAAATGCTCAAGGACGGTTAGCTTG
>NZ_JABXKO010000095.1:0-109873 GCF_017114965.1 Nostoc sp. JL31 | reverse complement strand
ATAACTGGTCAACCCAAAAGAATTGCTTTTTTATGACTTTTTCAGCAAGCCCTAAATATTTAAGTTAACCAGTTGCTTCAATTCTAGAGTTCAATATAGTTCAGAATGAGCAACAAAATTCTGATGTAGAGACGCGATTTATCGCGTCTTAAAAGACCAATTATTTAAAGGATTCTCCTTCTCTTACTAGATAATAGTAAACGTAAGGTACATCATAGTCGTCTCCTAGCTTGTGATCAGGGGAGTGAGGTTTTTATACCTCACTCAATCTAGAACAGCTAAATCTATGTCAAATCAATCAAAAAATGAGCTATTAAAGTATTTCTTTCATAGGATAGCAAGTAAAGATGCAAAAGATTTGGGTTATCTTTATCAAGGTGCATCACTGAACCATCAACTGCTAAGTGGTGATGATCTATCCACCGCTCCTGTGAATCTAGTAAAAAACTGAAGTAGGGGCTGACATCTGGATGATTTTTAGTTAATTCTTCATAGCTTTGATAAAAAGGAGGTATCCCAATTCCCATCGGCATATATAAGCCTTTGGAATAATCTTTTACAGGCAATTGAGGAAGCGTTTTCAGATTAACGCCACTGATGAATAATCTATTTTTCTCACCAGTTTTGGTATCTGTGAATCCTAGCTCAATTTCCTGTAAATTTTGTTCAACACCAATTGGTTGAATGTTCCTTAAAATGGCTTTATCAAATTTGCCTATTCTCCAGTATTGATTTCCCCAAGGCTTATTTTGATCGTAAAATCCTGGCGCTCGAAAACTTGCAAATTTAACTTCATTTTTAACGTCGTAAAAATCTCCCCATTTAGTGATATTGGTTGCTAGCGTAGTTCTAACTTTTCTACTTTGCTCTCCTGATACAATTATCCTCTCATCAAGAGGGAATTGAGTAGCAACTTCTTTTTGATTGATTACATTTCTAAGAAGATTAGTTTTTACTATTGTGCCACTTGGATCTTGCCAGTGTTCTAATTTCCACCAATGCTGCCAATATGAAATCTTATTAATTTTTTCAAAAATATTTTTGTAATGTCCAATCGGAAATGTAAACCAACTTTGATAATAAAGGGATTTGTTGTTATCCTCTTTAGTAAAAAGTAAAATTTCCCAAAATCCGGCATTTAAGCAATTATTAGCCAAACCGATCTCTACAATGTTTTGCTTTTCAAAACCATCTCCTCTTAGCTTAAGTTTGAGTCAGGTCTAAGCCTCGACTTTATCTATTTTTCCTTTATTGCGATACTTGCAGCAAACCGCTAAAAGCCCCTATGCATAGGCACTTAAGAAATTACACTTTTCCATTTCACCAGAATTAGTCACAATAGAAAAAGTTTTATGCCTCAAAGCAAAACTTTTACCCAACAAAGTCGTTTACTTTCCTTAATTAGATAAAGTAGGACTAAGCTGTTGAAGAAACTCAATATTCAAATCTAGCTTTTCTCCTAACCATAAGGAATGAACTGCGTGGTCTGCCACAGCATTCCCTGTCTCAGGATGGACGAGAATATCTAATCCCTCACGATTGAGCATTAACCAAGGAACAACTTTATCAAACTGATTCGGTAAGAAAGCAACTTGATACATCGCTTTTGGATGGGGGCCGATGGGCTTGTCAAACCAGCGTCCGAGTTGCACGTCAAACCTAGCGCCTAATCCTTCACGTACACGCGCAGCGACATCCCAACTCGCAGGATCGAAGTAAACATGAGCATGAAAACCAGTGATCTCGATAGTATCTTCTTCCATAGATCCACTTTTCGCTCTCAACTCTAATTTTGGGTAGCGGGCTTTTTATTTCTTACTAAAAAAGCGATGTCTACGACGGGCTACGCCTACGTTCTAATTTTAGCCCAATACAGTGTAGCTAAGGATCGTTTGTGGAGATTGAATTTACAGAGATTGTCGATTGAGATAACTAACTTTTGTGGGGTAGGCAGCATACTGAGCGTTATCGTTAGCGCAGCCTCTCGCAGAGAAGTAGGACTCACGCCGAAGTCTTACCCACCTTAATTATGCAAGTTACAGCTATTTTCAGGTAAATAGACCACGCGGTAGAGGCGCAAGGCCTTGCGCCTCTACGACAGGTGTGGTTCAAATACATGAAAACTGCTGTAAATGTGGAATAGCTTAGTAGTTAGTTAACGCTGAAAGCGCTTGTAGTTTCTTTGACAACTTCATCTATTTTAGGAGTAACTGAAAGATGCACAACATGCACTGAACAAGGAGCATGGTGAAGAACATAGTTACTCACACTACCGAGAAATAGTTCCATCAGCCGAGAATGACCCCGACGCCCCATAACAATTAGGTCAGCGTTACAACTATGGGCTAAATCACAAATAATGTGACCAGGATTACCAACATTTTGTGTAAATTCCGTAGTGATACCTGCTGTGTTTGCTTGGGCACAAAAAGATTGCAACATCTGGATTCCTAGATTTTTAAAGGTATCCCACTGTTTTTGGTATAACTCAAAACTTTGACTGGTCAATCCTGGATAGTAGTCCATATTAGACAGCATAGGAGCATAAGGACTACCCTCTTCTTCGGAAGATAGGACATGAAGTAGCATTAAGCTAGCTTGTGTTAACTTTGCTAAATCCAACGCTTCCTCAAAAACCTGTTGCCCTATTTCCGAGCGATCTAATGCAACTAGAATCTTTTTAAACATCATAATAGACCTCCGATTTCATTGGTAATTGGTCTTTACGGTTTCAGGTTTCCAGATGCTGGATTGTCAAACATGACTAATCCCTCAACTATGTTTAGCGACTTTTGAATTTTAAATCTCTTAAAGGTTTTCGCCCTATATTTATATTTATAGCAGAACAATTTGAGGAACTTGTGAGGAAAGCCAGCATTTATCTTTGAGCATCAGGGAGCATCCCATTTTGGAAGAAATATCTTTAGGCCCTTACCCTAAATCCTTCTCTCAAAGTTGCTATGCATTAGTCACATTTTTATTAAGATTTCTGTAAATAAGTCAGGACAGGATTGTAGAACAAAGCGATATGTGGATATTTGACAAAAGCAGAAGAATGTAAATGACGAAAATTTTCTAGGCGATCGCTAACTACAAACTGGATAATTTGAGTGTATACCTATCAATGCTTTTGCTCTTGTTTTAAGTAAGTTATATTTTTGTTGAGAAATATCCGGGTAATGGATAGCCTAAAAGTAGAGAAGTCAATATATTGCATACAACCGAAAAGGCTAAAGCATTAAACAATCCGGTTGACAATTGTCCATACTTCCCCATCAGAGCGGACATAGGGAACGGAGATTGTCTTAAAGCCAGTAATAAAGGGCTTGTAATAAATCTGCCAATACATTGGACTCAATTGATTGGCACAAGCCTTAAGAAAACGGACTTCTGCGGCCAGTTCACTTGCTAGTTGATTAATGCGTTCAGCATGAACCTGAGCCACTTCTTTCGCTTCCTCTAGCTGCTGCTGTTGGATAAGTTGTTTGGATTCACCTTGCCAACGCACTAACTTCCCTTGTTTTTGTTTGATCTGGCCTTCCAAGGCGGCGATCGCTGCATCTATGCCTTGGAGTTCAACTGATAATTGGGCATTTTCTCTGGCTTGACGGCGGTAAGCTTCCACCATCGCCTGGGGTGAATCATTCTCGCCACAGATGACATTATTTTTTATAGTGAGTGCAGCGCGTTCTTCTAAAAGAGCCTGAATTTGAGAGTTAAATGCGGCTATTTCAGCCTGAGTTTGCTCCATAAATCGAGTTTTAAATGCTGAGTAAAATATTAAAAGCTTTTTGCGCCTTGGGTATCGAGAGAAAGCGATCGCACCTCGGCTGTAATTCCTTCTTCTTGCCAAGCAGCTAACATCGCCGCCTCCACAGCCTTTGAGTATAACTGATCTGCCAAAGCTAACAGTGTCGGCCCCGCACCACTAATCACCATACCATAAGCACCAGCACTAACAGCTGCGATGTTGAGAGCATCATAACCAGGAATCAAAGCTTTACGATAGGGCTGATGCAATCTATCTTGCAAAGCTGTCTTTAACCATTGTCCGTTACCAGTTTCCAAGCCACGCAACAATAATCCCAAATGTGCTGTATTGAAAATCGCATCGGCGCGACTCACCTCAGTGGGGAGAACGCCCCGCGCCTCGGAAGTAGAAAGTTCAAAATTAGGAATAGCCACAACTGGTACAACATCTTTATGCCAGGGAACATCACAAATTTCCCAACCTGCGCCACTGGTAGCAGCGAGACGACATCCTCCCAACAAAGCTGGAACTACATTATCAGGATGTCCTTCCATTGCGATCGCTAACTCCATCACCTGCGATTGACTCATAGGCGTACCTTCAAGTTGATTAGCCGCAACCAACCCACCAACAATTGCTGTCGCCGAACTACCCAAACCCCGCGCCAACGGCACACCTAATTTAATCTCTATTTTCACAATCGGCGGTGTTTGCTCTATATGTTGATAGAACTTGACAAACGCTTGGTAAAGAAGATTGCTCTCATCAGTTTGGACTCGTTCAGCTTCTGTACCAGTGACATGAATAGTTAGCCCACCCTCTTCTTGGCGAGTGAACTTGAACTCGTTGTACAGTTTTAAAGCTGCACCGATGCAATCAAAACCTGGCCCCAAATTCGCAGTTGTGGCGGGAACAGTAACAGTAATGGTAGAAACAACAGACATTGGCAAAACTCACTAATCATCAACTAGCATCCCATGTAAAGGGGTGATTTGTTTACTAGTGATGCTAATTATCTGTTGTGGTAGTTTGCATACCCATCTGAGTGTTTATATTTTATTAATCTATTTTTTTACCTAATGATTGAAAACTAATGTTATTATTAATTCATATATTATTATTGACTATTTATATTAACTAATTTAATAAATGGAATATTTAAAGCGCTTTCTTGAGTATGCTCCTGAAGCGTATGATGCTATTCGTAATGCTGACGATGTAGTAGGGATTGTACGTAACACTGGATGGGCAGAGTTTCGCATTCGACGGATTAAAAAACATTTATTTTATGATGAACACCAGTTGGATTACGATCTCAAATTTAACCGCTTTAGTCCCGATCCAGATATAGCAGATGCCTGGATTAGGTTACAGCGAGGTAATTTTAATCCTGAAGATTTGAGACTACTGGAACATGAATACTTTGAGTCGAGGTTTGAAGGCATTTTCCATACTAACTACCGGACAGATCATGACGCTACTGAACGCTCTGGTCGTTTGTGGAATCCCCAGTAGCATGATGAGCATAACTCAAATGAGTTAAAACTGAAGTATCCAACTTTTACAAACTACATTAATCTGTTATGGCTTTTTACGTATTGATTCTAAAAGAAAAGGAGGATGAGATCGGCGTTACTTAACGCTTTGGCCCACATGAAGATCGTCTCGGCTCTTTATGGATAGATAAATTGAGTGGAGAAATTAAGGAACTTCAAGAAATCCCAGAGCAGAACTCGCAGGCATTTTTTCAACGAGCAGCAGTAAAGGTTTGGCAAAATTGGAAAAAAGGAGCTTTTCCAGAAAAAACATCTTGGGCATCCTGAGAATGATTTGGCATTGATAGCCTATCCATAGCGATCGGCTATCAATACTTTGTTCTTCCTGAGAAAAATACCTAGAAGTTCTCGAAGTTAGCGATCGCTCTTTCCACAGAAGAAAAACTTACTTCAAAGTTCCCAAAACGGGCGCTACCTCAACCTCGGAAATTTGCGGAACCAAGAAACCCTTTGCATAAATCTGGGGATTGGTTTGCGAGACTATGGCATAAGACTGGCGAAGATTAGCATTGACTGCAACGGTCTTCACGTCGTACATCTGCATCGCCATTTTGGGATAGAAACCAATACCAATAATCATCAGCAGAAAACAGGCCGCGATAAACACCTCACGGGGTCTAGCATCCTCGTAGACTGCATCTTCTGGCACGAGACAGTCTGTACCAAAACAAACTGTTCCGTCATCTTCTTGATTTTCCAAGCTTGCATTATTAATGTCGCATAGCAGCGCTGCGTCTTTACCATAAAACACTTCTCGCAGCATGGAAAGTAGATAAATCGGTGTGAGGATAACTCCAACTGCGGCGAGAAAAACTGTTACGGTACAGAAAGTCGAACTATAAACGTCACTGCTTGTCATCCCAACGAATACCGAGAGTTCGCCAGCAAAGCCACTCATACCTGGAAGTGCCAGGGATGCCATTGCTCCGATTGTAAACAAGGCAAAGACTTTGGGCATGGCTTGACCAACACCGCCCATATCTTTCATTACCATTGTGTGGGTGCGATCGTAAGTAACACCTGCTAAGAAGAACAGCACCGATGCAATTAAACCATGCGAAATCATCTGCAACATCGCGCCGTTGATTCCCAAATCAGTGAAGGACGCAATCCCCAGCAGTACAAACCCCATGTGAGAAATCGACGAATAAGCTAAACGCCGCTTCATATTGGTCTGACCAAAGGAGTTCAATGCACCATAGATGATGTTGACAACACCGAGAATGGCTAGAACCGGCGCAAAATAAATGTGTGCATCGGGAAGCAACTCAAGATTCAGGCGAATCAGTCCATATCCGCCCATCTTCAGCAACACACCAGCTAATATCATCGACACAGGAGAGGATGCTTCGCCGTGAGCATCAGGCAACCAAGTATGCATGGGAAAGACAGCAAGCTTGACACCAAATGCAATCAACAATCCTGCATAAAGTAGCAGTTGCAGACTAAGGGGATATTCCTTGCTGGCGAGGGCGGTGATGTCAAATGTCATATCACCGCCGCCGTATAGCCCCATTGCCAGGGCTGCCACTAAAATAAATATAGAAGCTGCTGCGGTATACAACAAAAATTTCGTAGCTGCATAACGACGCCTTTGCCCACCCAAAATGCAGATTAGTAGATAGACGGGAATCAACTCTACTTCCCACATAATGAAAAATAGCAGTAAGTCTTTGGCAACAAACACCCCTACCTGTGCCGAATACAGCACCAGCATTAAAAAATAGAAAAGGCGAGGTCGGTGATCGACTTGCCAAGCTGAAAATATCGAGAGTGTGGTGACAAATCCGGCTAAAAGCACAAGTGGCGCTGAAAGTCCATCGACTGATACCGCCCAGTTAAAACCTAACTGAGGCACCCAGGCATAATTTTCCACCATTTGAAAACTAGCACTGCTGGCATCGTAATGCTTCCAAAACGCATAGCACATCAAGGCGAAATCTGCAATACCTACACCCAGCGCATACCACCGCACGCGCTTACCATCTTTATCAGGCAATACAGGGATGAGCAGGGAAGCAACAAGTGGTAGTAAGACAATCGCGGTAAGCCAGGGAAATTGATCCGCTATCATGTATGTATAGAAAAATACTTATTTAGTTAATTATGTCATTCTACTAAACTTTGTAACAATTTCTTCATAAATCTTTGTCCCAGTTAATTGCTTTGACCGAAAAACAATTGACTGGAGACTGGGAAAGAAATATTTTTATTTGTTAAGTGTTCTTGTCTACGCAGTTGATGATAGCTATTTACTTACTCACGGTACTAATCCCGCCCGCAACGCACGGACAGCAGCTTGTGTTCGGTCAGCGACACAAAGTTTATTGAGAATACCTCGAACATGAGTTTTGACAGTACCGACTGTTAAATAGAGCTTTTTAGCAATTTCTGCATTGTCACAGCCAGCAACAATCAACTCTAAAACATCCATCTCTCTATGAGTTAAAGGATAACTGACTATACTTTTCTCAGTATCTGGGTCAATACCTTCAATTAAGACTCTTTTTCCAGATGCGCCTCTGCTGCCATCGGGGAAATCTTGACGTATTTGTTGTAGTACAAGGTCTGCGATCGCTGGATCGATCCATGAGCTACCTGCATAAGTTGTTTGCACAGCTTCTACTAGTTTCTCAGTTTCTATATCCTTCATGCAATAAGAATCTGCACCTGCTGCAAATGCTGCTAAAACTGCTTGTTCGCTATTTTGCATCGTTAAAATTAGCAGCTTTGTTGTGTAGTCCTCATTCTCTGCCTGATATTGCCTAAATGTGCGTGTTAGCTCAATACCATCCATGTCAGGCAAACCAATGTCAATAGTAGCAACATCCGGCTTGAGAGTTTTCAGAAGCTTGATGCCGTCGGCTGCATTAGCTGCTTCACCAACAATGTTGAACTCTGGCTGGGTTTGTAAGGCAGACCGCAAGCCGATTCTGGTCAGGTTGTGATCTTCAATCACAAGGATCTTGATTTCACTCATAGTTGCTTAACTTTACTATTATTTATCTAAAGTACAGATTAAAATAATCTCGTTCTTCTATTCGGGATCTTATACAAAAAGCAATGAGTTTGGTATTATTTCCTGAACTTCATCTACCATTAGACATAAATAACCTTATCTCGTAAGCTTTTCTAAGGCAAGAGTTTCGATATGACAATATAATTCAATCAGAAAATATAAATATTTTTATAGATTAACTTAACGATCGATGTTTTATGATATACAATTTTTAATTAAAAATCTGGTAGCAAGCAAAAGTAGGTGACTATTAAGTAGTTACCTTTGATTTGAGTAGGATTATGCATCGAAAAAGGACTAAAGTAACTCACTATAACACCCAGACACTGGTATTAATTGGATAATTCAGGCGGATAAGATCCTTGTAAAGAAATATTATATTTAAAATAAATAGCACATAAAATACAGGAAAAAGCAGTTTAATTACGTAGAAAAAAGGTATTTAACTCAGGAAACTCTAAAAGAAAATGTTAATCCTTAATAATCTCAGGGCTAGTGAAGTAAGCTATTACTAGATTTGCTAGGGATAGCCAAGCACTTCTTTTTTTATTTAGCCATGTCTTTACCTAAAACTGTCAAAAAAGATAAAATTCTCGTTGTTGATGATGTTTTTGACAATCTACTTGTCTTAGAAGCAGTCCTAGAAGATGAGGACTATGAAATTAGCTTGGTAGAAGATAGTAAGATTGCTCTGGCTATGGTTGAGGAGTCACCGCCAGACATAATTCTCTTAGATGTGATGATGCCGGAGCTAGATGGTTATGAATTTACTCGGCGTATCCGACAGAATCAGGCGTTGCCATTTATCCCGATTCTGCTACTCACGGCTCACTATGAGTCTAGCGTTGTTGAAGGACTCGACGCTGGTGCAGATGACTTCATTCGCAAACCATTCGATCCTGATGAACTACATGCAAGGGTGCGATCGCTCCTGCGCCTCAAGCATAGTATCGACGAACGAGATCAGATGGCGAACCTTCGAGCAGATTTTGTCTCGCGTTTTACTCACGATTTACGCATACCGCTAGTAGCCTCCAACCGCGTATTAAAATTATTGCTGGAAGGGAGGTTTTGCGATGTTTCACCACAATTACAAGAGATAATTGATACCATGATTGGCAGCAATCAAGACCTGCTGGAAATGGTAAATACCTTGTTAGAAGTTTATCGTCATGAAGCGGGCTGTAAAACCTTAAAAATTTCTCCCTGCAATATTCAGGAATTAGTTAGTGAAGTTTCCCAAGAATTAACTCCTTTAGCTGAAGAAAAAGGATTAACTGTAAATATTGATCGAAGTGAAGTTGCAAGCATAATTATGGGCGATCGCTTAGAACTGCGGCGAGTTTTGACAAATCTTATCGGCAATGCCATCAAGTTTACAGACAAAGGTTCTGTAGATATTCACTGCTATCTGACTCCGGTAGCTGTAAATATTGATATCCAAGATACAGGACCAGGAATTTCTAAACCAGATCAGGCAATATTATTCGAGCGATTTCGTCAAGGGAAACACCAACGTTCTGGTAGTGGCTTGGGACTATATTTATCTCGCTGCATTATTGAAGCACATCAAGGCACAATCGATGTGAAATCTGAACCAGGACAGGGTAGTACATTTACTATACGTCTACCTGTGGCTGGCAAAAACTAAAAGTAGGGAGCATCTCACCTTTGCAAATATACCAGGCGATTAGAAATCGCAGCTACACAAACGAAGTCCGCCTACGCGGACTCGAAGAATTTGAAACCCACGCAGGTGGGTTTTGTTTGTATAGCCAAGCCAGTGCGGTCTTCTCCCAAGGGGAGACGCCAGTGCAGGCGTGTTTATTACTTCTTCTTTCTTTCTTTCTTTCTTTCTTTTTTTTTGTGTCTTTTACGTCCTTCTCTACGAGACGTTACGCGTAGCTTGCTTCTCCGTAGGAGTATGCGGTTCGTTTTTTTTTCTTGTACTTCAGCTCTAATATGGTTTAGCGCATTTTCATACACAAGCCTACAGAAGCTGTTTACGGACGCGCTCGCTTCCGTTATGGATGGAAGAAACAAGTCAAATCCTCTTCCCTTCTGCCTCCTGCCTTGTTTCTTGAAAGTGGTACAATAATTGTGATTACTCAATCGTACATAAACTTTGGACTTCCCGCAGCACAAAGCTACTAGATATACAAAAACTTTCCATAACACCAAATACAAAGTTATAAAATATACTTTAAAAAGTTAATTTATATTGCTAATAATCCAAAAATATGATGTTGGCTGAAGATGCTTGAAATAAATCATTAACATTTAAAAATAGCCAAAATAGTTCACTTAGTTTCTAAGTAGTTCCAAAACTCTATGTTGCAATAATGTCAACTTGAAGAATTATTATTTGATGTGTGTAAGCTCCTATGGTCAAGCGATCGTTCCAGGGATCACTCACCGGGATTGAACAAGCTAAAAAAGCGTTCGCTCATAAGGGGTGGACACAAGAAAATTTGGCTTTTGAAGTTAACTTAAAGACTCGCCAACCAATTTGGCGGTTTTTTAGTGGGCGTCCTGTTGAGCGTCATATCTTTATAGAAATTTGTTCTGTATTGTCGTTGAATTGGCGGGAGATTGCGGCTAATCCTCCAGAAGAATTCCCTGAATCAAAAGAACTTGGTGCTGCGGAATTTTTAGATATTGATGCTCTAGTACAACAAGTGCGATCGCAACGCTTTGACAAAATTCAAGACCAGTGCGGCACTTTGCAGTTATTAGATGTTACTCGCCCGGTTAGAATCGACGACATTTACATTGATGTCAACATTTTGGAGGAGATTGCGAGCCTTCAGTGGTTAGAGTTTGCTGACTTGCAAAACTTTACATCACAAGAATTTGATCGCTTTGGTTTAGGTGAAGTATCCCAGACACAAATGGCGGGGATCGCGGCAGTTCAAACTTATTCAAAGCTGCGGGTTTTGGGTAAACCGGGAGCAGGTAAAACCACTTTTTTACAACATCTGGCGATTCAATGCAACCGAGGGAGATTTGCTGCAAATCGGGTTCCTATTTTTGTCACCTTAAGAGATTTTGCTGACGAATCTAAAGAAGCAGGAGAGTTCTATTTACTCAACTATATTTGCAAAGAATTCTTCACCTGTGGAATTTCAGATCCATCTGTGCTGGAAACTTTGTTGTTGGAGGGCAGAGTATTGCTGTTGCTGGATGGATTAGATGAAGTACTCCATCAACAGAGCATTAGTGTCGTCAATGAGATTCGCAGACTATCTGAAAAGTATCAAAAGAATATGTTTGTTGTCACCTGCCGCACAGCAGCTAAAGCTTTCAACCTCAGACGCTTTACAGATGTTGAAATTGCCCCTTTTAGTCAAGATCAAATTGTTGCTTTTGCTCAGAAGTGGTTTACAGCAGTTACGAAAACGAACATTCAAAATAAACAAGAACAGGCATTTGAATTTATTGAAAAACTAGATTTGCCCGAAAATTTACAATTTCAAAGACTTGCTGTCACTCCCTTGTTTTTGCATCTCGCCTGCTGGGTTTTTCATCACCAGAATAAATTTCCAACCCAAAAAGCTGCGTTTTATAAGCAGTGTTTAGACCTGCTCCTGGGCAAATGGGACGAAACTAAAGCAATTGAGCGGGATGAAGTGTATGAAGGTTTTTCATTACCACAAAAACTTAAGTTGCTGAGTCAGGTTGCTAGCGCGACATTTGAGCAGGGTAATTACTTTTTTGAACAACGCATTGTTGAGCAATACATTAGCGATTATATCAGTGATTTGCCGAATGCTTCCACAGAACCGGAGGAATTGGAATTAGATAGTGAAGGGGTACTTCAGGCGATAGAGTTGCAACATGGATTACTAGCAGAACGAGTGCGGGGGATTTTCTCTTTCTCTTATTTGACGTTTCAAGAATACCTGACTGCTCGAAAAATTGTTGCCAGTTATAATTTACAAGCATTAGAACAACCGTTAGAACGTCTGGTGACTCATATTACTGAACCCAGGTGGCGTGAAATCTTTTTGTTAACGGTTACTATGCTACGGAATGCAGATTTTTTCGTGCAGTTGATGAAGCAAGAAGTTGATGCGCTAGCGGCTCAAGATCCATCTTTGCAACAATTTTTAACTTGGGCAAGTCAAAAGTCTCTTGCTGCTCCTGAGTCTGCTGCAATTCGGGCGTTTTATCTTGCCCTGGCTAGGACTCCTCACCTTACCCCGTACTTTGCTCTTGTCTGCATCTTCGAGCGAGATATTTTTTTGAATGCGGCATTAGATAACCTAGTAATGGAATGCGAATCTAATTTTGCCGATGTCTATGAGTGCAACGATGCTCTGAGTAGTGCTTTAGTAATTGTTCAAGATGCTGGCTTACATCAATCTTTACAACAACTTAAAGACCTACTGCCCAATCCAGAACAAAGTAGAGAAAAGATTCAGACATGGTGGCAAACAAGTTATTCTGCTTGGATGAAACAGTTAAAAACTGCGATCGCGAAGTATCGAAACATTCAGCATCACTGGCATTTCAGCCCACAGCAACAACAAGTATTACAACAATATTACGATGCCAATCAGTTGCTTATCGATTGCCTTAATAGCAACTGTGAAATCACAAACGTTGTGCGGCAGGAGATTGAAGCTAGTTTGTTGTTGCCGATAAAAGAACTCTCTAAGCGGGAATGGCAGGGGGCAGGGGCATGGAGCAGAGGGAGTGAGGGAGATGAGGGGACAAGAGGGTAAACAAAACTCCTAACTCCTAACTCAGCACTCAGTACTCCTTATGCCTAATGCCCAATGCCCTTTCTATTTCGCTGTAACTTTGACTCTAGCTACAGAGATTTCTGGTGGTTCAATGAGAACTTGGACTGGTGTAGATGAGCCTTTCAACCACAGCAGCACTGCGGGAGTGACACCCAGTAATAAGCCTAACAACACGGGTACAAAGAATCCAGCTGTTAAGCTCATGACTGTAGCGAAACCAAAGTTACTTAAATAAACTGCAAAAGGTATATTAAGTTGCGATCGCTCCCAGTTAATTGGATTATTTCTCCACAACAGTGCAGTCACAGTCATAAATACTGAGCTAGTACCCAGCCACCCCGCAAAATTTTGGTAAGGCATTCCAAAGAAGGGGCCTGGTTGTTGCCAATACCAAAAGGGTAGAGAAGTTTGACTCATTGCAGGATCGAGAACAAAATCCCAGGAGGTTAGTAACAAAGCACCCAAAGCGATCGCACTTATATGACGCCACAAGTTGGGTTTTTTGTCCACTTCTAAACCTGAACGTGCCAGTAGGTAAGAAACAAATCCCAAATAAAACCACGACAAGGGAATTGTAAATGGGACTAAACCCGCAATCTTATAACCTAAACCGCTTAGGTAACTATAATGGCCAAATGGAAAACCAGTACTGGTTCCTAGTAATTCACTTCCTAGAGAAATAAATACAGATGGCAACAGAAATGCCAAAGCGCGACTTAAACCCAAAGTCCGCGTGGCATACAAAAAAACACCTGCCGCGCCTAAAATCATATAAACTACACCGCCTCCTGCCATACTCCATTGCATAGCAGTTTGTCCAACCTCTGATAAGTCGAAAATTACTTGGGCATTAGGTACAACCAGTAATATCCCTACCAATCCAAATATCATTGACACGATATGACCAATAAGGCTTATGCGTTCAGCAATAACAAGTTGTCTCATGATAATTCCTTGACAAGATATGACACACAGCGACCCTACTGTTAAAAGTTTCAAAAGTTTAAGAACATATTTAGGGGTTGCTGAAAAAGTAATAAAAAAGCAAGATCAGGATTGTTAATGCGTCGGCTGACATTGTTAATGCGTCGGCTGACATTGTTAATGCGTTGGCTTGCATTGTTAATGCGTTGGCTTGCATTGTTAATGCGTCGGCTTACATTGTTAATGCGTCGGCTTTACGCAAAACTCTACTAAGTCAGCTAACGGATGAGAGCAATACTAGGTTGTAGCCTTGTTAAAAGCCTGATTATGTCCTCCGCAAATCTGCCTCGGTGAGGAGTATCATCGTTTCTGCACCAACTCTGCCAAAGTCAGGCTCTAGCCCTAATGCCATCTCAATGAGATACGTCCATGTGCCAGATTCAGGAGTGTAGCTGCGTACAATCCCTTCTCCACCAACAAAGCTTACCCATTGAGTATTGCGAAACTTAGGCAGCTTCATGAAGGTTGCAGTCATGCTTTTGATTCCTCAATTCATAGTTGATACTTTCTGTTTTAATAGAATAAATTAAATATGTTTTGTATCTTTTTAAGTAAAGATGTTAAACATCATCTATAACTTAAGAATGTTTTAGATGCAGATTAAACAATTTATACGTAATTCAAACGTTTATCAAAAAAGAATTCCAAAGTCATATTATGTCCGCATAATTAGTTATGCTAACCACAGTCATTACACCCCTCCCCGATGCTTCGGGGCTACGGTGTACACGCAAGTATTCTAGAGTTGCGCCACAGCCTTTTGATCCCCCCAACCCCCCTTAAAAAGCAGGGGGGCAAAAAGCTCTCAAAGTCCCCCTTTCTAAGGGGTATTTAGGGGGATCTACGACGATTTTGGTTTTCTAGAAAGATGTGTGTACACCGTAGCTTTGGTGGGGTGGGGTTCTTCGGGTTGAATAAGCAATCAAGCTGACATGATATCATACCAATTCTGTATCCCAACCTACAATTTTTCACAAAGCCAAGCGTATTGATATATAGCACAATACGCTTGGGTTAAGGGCTATTGGTGTAAATAATTGGTCTTTCAAGACGCGATAAATCGCGTCTCTACATGAGGGTTTTGTTGCTCATTCTGAACTGTATTGATATATAGCAGTCCTAAATAATTTGTGAACAATTAGATCCCCGACTTCTCAAAGAAGTCGGGGATTTGGACAACGTGCATTTTCACAAATTAAATACAGTACTTTCAATTACGAATTACGAATTACGAATTACGAATTATCTGTGCCTCGTCCAGTCAAATTTGTAATCATCAATACCAATTGAGTAAGGTCAATCGGTTTAGCTAGATGCATTTGGAAACCAGCATCAATTGCCTTTTGCCGCTCTTGTTCGGTGGCATAGGCAGTGATTGCTACTGCTGGAATTTGTCCCCCAGCTTCAGCTTCAAGCGTTCTCACCTGACGAATCAGGGAAAAACCATCTTCCTCTGGCATTCCAATATCTGCTAGAAGCACATCATATTTGCCAGGAGATTCAGTTAAAGCAGCGATCGCTTCCCTTGCCGATGTCACAATCACTACTTCAGCCCTGAAATTTTCTAATATCGACTTGATTAAGTCGCGGCTATCCGCTTGATCGTCTACAGCCAAGATGCATAATCCTTCAAGGCTCAAGGGTGGATTTTTACCATTTAATGTGTGCTGAGTCTCTGACAAAATGATCGGCTCTAAATAAGTTGGCGGTGTAATTTCCAACGGCATTGAGCGCAGAGGCAGCCTGACAATGATCGTGGTTCCTTTTCCCTCGCCTGGACTTTGCGCTTGAACTGTTCCACCGTGAAGTTCTACAAGATGACGGACGATTGACAAGCCTAATCCAAGTCCCTGAGTTGTTTTGCTACTGCTGGAATCTCCTTGGCGGAAGCGATCGAAAATATATGGCAGCAAGTCTGCCGAGATGCCAATTCCTGTGTCGCTGACTCGAATTTCAGCATGAGTATATACAGCTTCGAGCATAATTCCCACTCGTCCATTGGGTGGAGTGAACTTAATCGCGTTAGAAAGTAAATTCCACAGAACTTGCTGTAAGCGATCAAAATCTCCGACAACTGTCGCCGAGTTCAAGTCTGAAACAATTTGAATGCTTTTTGCCTCTGCGGACAATTGGACAGACTCAATGGCGGCATCCACTACTGAAACTAGATCGATTATACGAGTGTTTAAATGAAGCTTTCCACTCGTAATCCGTGAGACATCCAGCATATCATCGATTAACTGAGCTTGCACCTTAGCACTCCGCTCCACCACTTCCCAGGCACGAGTGACTGCTGAAGAATCTAAATCGCGGTTACGGAAAAGTTGCGCCCAGCCCAGTATAGTATTGAGCGGGTTACGAAGTTCATGGGAGAGGTTCGACAGGAATTCATCTTTAGCTCGGTTGGCAATTTCCGCCTGTTGACGGGCTGACTGCTCCTGTGCTAAAAGCTCGGAGCGCTCTAACTCAAACCGTTTGCGCTCCGTGATATCTTCAATCGCCAGCAAAATCATTTGAGCCTCTCCCTCTTGAATAATTTTCCAACCATTGAGCAGCATGGTTTTCTGCCCAATCTGCTCAAAACGATGCTCTACCTCCAAGTTTTGAATACTGGTATCGTTGGCGAGAATGTCTTCTAAGAGCGATCGCAGTTCGGGCAGGTTCCATTGACCGTTCCCTAGTTCAAAAATCAGAGATTGGGCTGTCTCTGATGGTGAAACCTGAAATGTTTCATAAAACGAGCGATTGGCTTTGTTCACCCGCAAATCAGAATCAAGGACGATTAATGGCACTTGTACCGTCTCCACAATCGCTTCAGCGTAATTCCGGGCTTCTTCTAACGTTACGGCACTGCGTTTAAGACCATCAATATCTATTAACACCAACACTACACCGTCAATTTTGTTTTCTGTAGTGCGATAAGGACGGATGCGGAGGTTGTACCAATGTCCCCCCAGAGTTTGGACTTCTAATTCTTTGATGCTGAGTGTGTCAAGTACCTCCAAAATTAGAGTTTCTAAGTCAGGAACATCGAGATTCGCTCTGATATCGCTCAAAGGTCGTCCAGCATCGGCGGGAATCAAATTGAAAAGTCGCTGCGCCATTGGCGTAAAACGTCGAACGCGTAAGTCCAAAGTCAATATCAAAATGGGAATATTAATACTGGCAAGCAAATTCGTGAGATCGTTGTTAAGTTGGTGTAATTCCTGATTTCGACTACGAAGTTCTTCATTAGTAGTGTTGAGTTCTTCGTTAGTTGCCTGAATCTCTTCTTTGGCAGTTTCTAACTCCTCATTGGTGCTTTGCAACTCTTCATTGCTCGACAGGATTTCTTCATTGGCAACTTTCAGGTCTTGATTGATATGCTCCTGCTCTTGGATCACCGCTTGTAGATATTCTTGAGTTGCAGCCCGCTCTTGGATGGCGGTTGCAAGTTCAAGCCTTAGCCGAACAATCTCCTGCGCTAAGTCTGACTGCTCTTGGCTCTCAGGATTTACTGTGCTGGGGTTGTTAATTGTGGGTGGGGCTGATTCAAATAAAACCAGAAAGTAGAGTTCTTCGTCAGTCCGAGGGTTGAATGGAATCACCTCAAGATTGATGATTTTTGCAAGATCGCCCGATTCAATTTGTAACCCTTCTCTTCTAACTAGAATTTTTTGCCGTTGTGCTTGATAAATTGTGGCGCGTAGCTCAATGAGCAAGCCTTGGCGCACCATTTTAAATAAGTTAAGACTGGGTTTCCCAGGTGAAAGTTTGAGGTAGAGATCGATTTCTCCCCGAAATTGCAGCACGTCCATCTTGTCGTTGACTACTACACCCACTGGGGCATAGCGATTCAAGATTAGTTGATCAGTTTTTTTCTCTAAATCAAACTCATCCGATGAATTCTCAAACGCCTGCTTTGATTCGTCCACTTTTACTATCGGATAATTGCTGGTAATGAACGAAAAAGTTGGACGAATTCCAGTTAGCTTTTTGGCATAAATTTTATACTTTTTGTCAATTAAAGTAAACAAATCCGAATATTTACCTGTGCTTTCTGAAGTCCCTAGCAGCAAGAAGCCAGTCAGATTAAGACTGTAATGAAAGATGGGCAATATCCGTTTTTGCAACGTTTCGTCCAAGTAAATCAGTACATTCCGGCAGCTAATTAAATCTAAGTTAGAAAAAGGGGGATCGCTGCCCAAGTCTTGCCGGGCAAACACACACAGTTCGCGCACAGCTTTGCTAATTTGATATCCACCGCCCTCAAGGGCATTAAAAAATCTGCGGCGGCTCTCTGGTGAGACTTCCACCATTTGATTCTCTGCATAAATACCTGATCTCGCTTTGTCAATCGCTATCTCGCTGATGTCTGTGGCAAAAATTTGGATCGGCGGCGAGGTTACTTTATTTGACAAAAACTCCAGCAAGGAGATGGCGATGGAATACACTTCTTCGCCCGTTGAACACCCAGCTACCCAAATCCGAATCGGCAACTCTGCTGATTTGTTTTGGATGATGGTAGGAAAGACTCGCTCTTTCAAGAGTTGAAATGCTTCGGGATCGCGGAAAAAATGGGTTACATGGATCAGAATTTCTTCATAGAGCGCCTTGACTTCACCCGGATTGTTTTGCAAATACTCGGCATAATCCTCCAAGCGTTCTAGTTTATACAACAGCATTCGGCGCTGGATTCGGCGATCGAGGGTGTTGGGCTTGTAGTGGCTGAAGTCAACGCCAGTTTGCGATCGCAATAAGACAAATATAGTCGTTAGGGCATCTCCCTGTTCGGGCAACTTCTCAACTGCGATCAGTGGCAATGACTTAGAAATAAAAGGATTGCGACTGAGGTTTACCAGTTCCTCGGCGATTTTTTGCGGCGGTAGCACAAAATCCACATTCCCGGTGGCAACAGCGGTATTGGGCATACTATCGAATTTTGCCGTGTCTTCACACTGAGCAAAAGTCACGCCTCCAGCTGCCTTGATTGCCTTCAGCCCCAGTGAACCGTCTCCATCCGCCCCAGATAGAACAACTGCGATCGCTTTGTGCCCTCGATCTGCTGCCAATGAAGTAAAGAACGCATCACCAGGCATATATTTCCCCTGAACTTTCTCTCGCGGCGTGAGTTGCAACACTCCCGCAGACAGCATCATCTTAGTGTTAGGCGGAATGATATAGACCTTGTTAGGTTCTACAGTCATGCCATCTTGCACTTCAATAACAGGCATTTGAGTTGTTCTTGCCAGAATCTCGCTCAACAGACTCTTGTGGTTAGGGTCTAAGTGTTGAATCAGCACAAATGCCATCCCTGTATCAGTAAGCAAATGCTTGAGTACCTGCGTAAATGCCTCTAATCCACCCGCAGAGGCGGCAATGCCAACGATGGGAAATAAAGCATTTGCCATGTCTTGTTGCTCTACGTCGAACACTTCATTAGCGGTAGATTCAGATACAGGTTGCTCAGAGCGTTGATCGGATGTCATAGGATGAAGTTTAGCACTGCAATGATTTGGCAACTAAGGTTTATATTTTAGATTCAGTTTACTTATTTGCCCTGTATTTAATAATAGTTTGAGTATAAAAAAAATTAAGGCTGCTTTGGGTGGTACGTGTTGGCGTTGGCGAAGCCTCTCGTAGAGAAGCCTCTCGTAGAGAAGTGCAGCGCAAGCGCGATCTTTTCGAGTTATACCGATTTTTTTCACGCAATCAAACAGGAGTGCTATATTCCCAAAATATAAACTATAAACATTTAAGTTTTCTAAATCAAAGTCACTGCCAAGAAGTAAGAAACTAGAATAAATCCAATACCAATAATTCCGCTACTCAAAAGCAAAACTAATTGAGTTAAGTCATTCATGTGATAACTCCTGAGATTAATCCTATCGTTTCTCAAGTTAATTAGTAGCATTTGAAAAATATTTATCCCTACCCATAAATGACCCATACCATTAATTCTCAAAACTTAAATTACTATATCTAAAACATTAATTAAAGCTAGTTAGCATGAGGATAAGGATTATTAGCAATTGCTAAAATGCCAAGTACAGCAACAAAATCATCAATAACTACGGGTTTAGCAACGCATAGACTAAACCCAGCTAAAAGAGCGTGTTGATACATATCTTCAGTTACAGTGCTTGTCAGAGCGATCGCTGGTACTACTTTGCCTCGCTCTCCCGTAAGTGTTCTCACTTGGTGAATCAGAGCATAGCCATCCTGATTTGGTGTGGAAATATCACTTAAGAGGATATCAGGTTGCCATTGCAAAAATATTTCCATAGCTTGTCCTAAGAATGCCGCTTGCACGCTCACACCATAGGATTGCAACATCGGCGTGAACGAATTGCAGAAATTGACATCATTATCCACAAGAAGTACTCGTAGCCCTTGAAGAAATGAAGAATTATTAGGAAATCTATTTTTTAGATACATCACAGTTTCAAGATTGAGTTTTATTGAGCTTTGGAATTTTCTTAAGTAGTACATTTATTGTGCTTGCTTGAAGTTGAATAAACTTCTCATCATTAAGCACAAAAACTCAGGGCAAATGGATTTAAATTACTCTTGATTGCAACCAAGGTTAAAAACAACGAAAAATCAGCATTTATCATTTAGTTTAGTTTCCTAAAGAACTTCCAAATAAAAAAATACTCAACTACTTCTTGTAGAGTGGGCGTCTCGCCCGCGCGTAGTCAAAGGCTGGCTGGAAGGCCACCCTACAAGATTGAATAATTTATTTGTTGGCAATCCTCAAGCTCAAAGCAATGTCTATAAAAGGCTATACCTACGCTAAAGCTGTGTCAATAAGTAGCTATTATGCGACTATTTTTGAGTTTATTGACATGATGTGGCCGCCCGGCACAAAAATGGTGAGCGGGTTATTACCTTTGAAAATATCTACTCTCTTACCAGCTTTGATTACAGCGATTAGTATACTAAAGACACTAAATTTTATGGCAGCATCGGCAGTATCAACCATTTATTTGACCGATTAAAGAAAAATTTTATTAACAGTATTGACTTTAACATCTTATTGTTAAAGTTTATGTTTGAATAGATGTTTTAATAACGTATATTTTATCTAATATGTATATTTTCAGGAACAAATTTTCTGATATAAAAAAATAAATTATTCCAATGGATGACTCCCGTATTTTTGGCCTTAGAAAAGTCAAATATATTACTAGTATTATGGCGATCGCTGTCCTGTTGTTACACGCACTTAGTCATTTAGCGTTTAATCATTGGTTGGAAAAACCGATTAATGAGTGGTTAAATAGAAGATTAATTATAAATTAGTACCTTTGAAAAAATCAGTGAAAGCTTGATAAAATATTTTGGGATAACTATTGTGAAAATGCCTAAAAATCTTAGGAAAAAAACAGAGTTAATAAAGGGAGAAGGTTCAGTAAATAATTATTTAACTTAAACCTTCTTCCTAAATAAAATTCCACCTAGTACGCTATCGCCAGAATCTAGTTACTTGAGTAACTTGTTATAACCAGGAAAACCTCTACCACAGTGTACTATTCTAAAGTCTTTTTAACTTCATCTTTGATATTTTCAGCGGTGTGACGGACTTGGGATTCAGCTTGTTTAGCTTTACCTTCAGCTTTATCTTTAGGATCGCCAGTTACCTCGCCAACTGCCTCTTGTACTTTACCTTCGATGTTTTTAGCAAAAGCTTTTGCTCTATCTTCGATACTCATATTATTTGTTCCTAAAATAAGTTGCGTAGTGATTAGTTATTGCTTGCTTGAAAAGCACTGCAATATCTATACATTACTTTTAAATAACTTTTAATTCTTCTATCTGACGATGTTTCTATGACAAATATTTGTATCCATTGTACATAGTTATTTAACCTTTAAATTCATCTTTAGAAATTCAAGTAATATGCAAAAGAGGGAAAGGGATCATTCTATTATTCTATCTTTAGACAAAATCATTTATCACTTTAGGTAGACAGTCCTGATAATAAACCGCAACTAGGCTTATCACCACTGGATATGGTAAGTACAGCGCTCTTTATCTAAGTCGAGTACACTAGCCACCCGCTTCAATAGTTCTCGGTTAAGGGGAAAAGGGGAAAGAAAAAACCCTTAACCCAAACCCAGTAACCTTTTCCCAAAACCCGATTCCTAATTAAAAATGTCTAACCGATAAGTATTGCCACTCATTCTATCTGGCACTCTCCCCGATAGCTTGGTTATACATTAGTCCCATCTTTCTTAACAGTCACTTCTTAACTTGCAATCCGCTGTATATTGCTTCTGCAACTCTGACTACTTAAGCAAGTACTAGAAATAACTGGTACTAAAAATAGCTGCAATCTCAGTAAATACTTTAGGAGCAATAGCTTACAGAACAAGGATTTTGTCACAAAATTTAGCAGAAATCAACATAATTTTTCAGGGTTTAACTGAAGAATAGTTTAGCTAGTGCAAAAAGGCATAGAGAAGTCTCAGCAGCGGCTTTGAAGTACCTAATATAACTTGTGACTAATTTCTGCTCAAAGACAGCAGGAACAATTATCCACGTTTCTTTATAGCTTCTTACTTGTAATATTTATGAAGATATTTATGCAATCAAATTTTACTACTCAACCAACTCCCAACTCCCAATATATAGACTCTACTATCCAAACTGATTCATCTGTTAACATTTTCATCGGATATTCTATCTTGATTCCAATGATTGTGTTTGTAGGGTTTAATTTCTATAAGAAACACCGGGTTGCTGTTTTCCGCCGACAAGTTGCTTCTTTAGAGAAACTGTGGCATTTGAATATTAAAAAAGAGCTTGAAGAAAAATAATAATGAAGTACTTATTTCTAATTTGGGTGCTTATATTCTCTTTAGTCGCTCCTAGTGCGGCAATGGCTGACAACAAGCCGCTTCTCGACGAGAAATTACACCAACACGTCTACGCTGAAGTAAAACAGCCATACAACTTAATATCTGGACTTGGCACAATCCACCATCCAGTTTCTACTTCTAATCCCCAAGCCCAAGAGTTTTTCGATCAGGGATTAAATTTAATTTACGCTTTCAATCATGATGAGGCGGTGCGTTCTTTTCAATACGCTGCCAAACTCGATCCGCATTTAGCGATCGCATATTGGGGTATTGCTTTAGCCTTGGGCCCCAACATTAACTCGGCAATAGATCCCAACCGAGAATTAGCTGCTTACCAAGCAGTACAGCAAGCTTTGGCACTTTCTAGCCAAGCTTCTACTCCAGAACGAGACTACATTACTGCCTTAGCAAAACGTTACTCTCAAAATGCCGATGCTGATTTGTATCAACTAGCGGTAGATTACGCCAAAGCAATGGGAAACCTAGTCAAGCGCTATCCTGATGATTTGGATGCGGCGACACTTTACGCTGAAAGCCTGATGGATCTGCATCCTTGGCAGCATTGGACTAAAGATGGTAAACCCCAGCCAGATACAGAAGAAATTGTGGCTGTTTTAGAATCAGTTCTCAAACGTAACCCGAATCATGCAGGAGCTAATCATTACTATATCCATGCAGTGGAAGCCTCACCTTCTCCAGAACGGGCCCTTGTCAGTGCTAACCGACTCGGAACTCTAGCGCCAGCAGCGGGACACTTGGTACACATGCCAAGTCATATTTATTTTCGTGTGGGAGATTATGAAGGGGCAATGCAGGCAAATGAGCAGGCGATCGCTCAAGATGATATTTACATCAAAAAATATCAAGTCCAGGGTACTTACCCCATGATGTACTACAACCACAATGTAGATTTCTTCATGGTGGCTAGCAGTATGGTGGGAAAAGATCAAGATGCTCTCCAAGCCGCAGAAAAGTTAGTCGCAAATGCTACTGCTATTGACCCGTATGCACCAATGCTAGAGGGATTCTTGGGCAGCAAAATGCTGATTCAGACACGCTTTAATGATTGGGATGCTATCTTAAGAACTCCTGCTCCCGAAGCTAAATTGCCCACTACCTCAGCACTTTGGCATTTTGCTCGCGGTATGGCCAGCGCAGCCACAGGTAAACTTGAAGATGCAGCAAGTGAAAGTCGGGCATTACTGGCTGCCAAACAGGGAATTTCCACCGCGGCAACCATTGGATTCAGCCCCGCCAATCGCATTTTAGACATTGCCTCAAAAGTTCTAGACGCCAAAATTGCTAGAGAAAAGCATGATTATGAATCTGCCATTTTATTGCTAGAAAAAGCGGTGGCAGCAGAAGATGCCCTCGATTATGTGGAACCACCAGACTGGTATTTTCCGACGCGGGAATCTTTGGGTGCTGTGCTTTTGGCTAAGGGTGACTATAGAGAAGCTGAGAAAGTCTTTCGTGCCGATTTAAAAAAGTATCCCCATAATGGACGTTCTCTATTTGGCTTGCAAGCAAGTTTACAAGCACTAGGCAAAGAAGAGGCCGCTCAAGTTGTCAAAGCTGAATTGGAGACAGCTTGGAAAGGTGATGTTCGGCAACTTAAGATTGCAACTTTGGTTAATTAGCCGAACATAATGTTCCGCCACTTACTCCCCTTTTCCAAAAAGAGAGGCTTGCGCCAAAAAAAAGACTCGCGTAGCTTGCCGCTGTAAGCATCACAGTTGGTTTTACAGCGGGTTATCCAAAAAAGTACAAGTCACAATAGTTTTATATTTGTTGCCTGACTTTGCCTTTCGTATTAAAATTTTGAAGTAATGCTTCATGGTGAATGCAGTCAAACGTTCAATTCGGATATTAAAGATGCGCCCCTGCATGTCTGATTTTCTATATCACCCTACAGAATTTATCTTCTTCCATTTCCAACCCCTTTTTGCGGTGGATTGTACTTAGGGTATGTGGGGGCGGGCGATCGCTTAGGTGCGATCGCATCACTAGTTAACTATCTACTGGGTGCAAAGAGTTGGCTCGTATGTCATCCTAGATTTATGAGAGTTAATTCAGCGATGTCTTTGGTTTTAGTATTGAAAGGCTTTTTCCTTTTAGTATTTACAGACTTCTGAGAGAAATTAAAATCTCTACACAGTGATGATTTTGGAGAGAATCGATGTCAATTTATGTAGGTAACCTCTCTTATGATGTTACACAAGAAGATTTAAGTGGTATTTTTGCAGAATATGGTACTGTAAAGCGCGTTCAAGTACCTACTGACCGTGAAACAGGTCGTCCGCGCGGCTTTGCTTTTGTGGAAATGGGAACTGAAGCTGAAGAAACTGCTGCCATTGAAGCTCTTGACGGTGCTGAGTGGATGGGTCGTGACCTGAAAGTGAATAAGGCTAAACCCAAGGAAGACAGAGGTGATAGAGGTTCCTTTGGTGGTAACAGAGGAGGATACGGTGGCGGCGGCGGCGGTGGACGCGGCGGACGCTACTAAATCTTGGAAATAAAAAATTTACCAAGAGTCTTAAGGTCAGACAAACAAGAGTCTGTCTTTTTTTTGTAATGTTACCGCCTGCATAGCCATTGATGAAGTCAACTTAGTAGGAGAAATAATGACCCAAGTAATTGTAGGTGACAATGAACACATTGAGTCAGCCTTACGACGATTTAAACGAGAAGTTTCCAAGGCTGGAATTTTTCCAGACATGAGAAAACATCGTCATTTTGAAACACCCTTAGAAAAACGCAAGCGCAAAGAAGTTGCCAAGCACAGACAAAGTAAGAGAAGTTTTCGTAATTAAGGGCTGACATACAGCAGGAGTCAGAATTCAGAATTCAGGAGTCAGAATGGGCTGCGCCCCGCTGCGCTAACAGAATTCAGAAGTCAAACAGGCTTTATACCTTGCTTTGAGACTTAGCTTGTGTACTTCACCTTCCTTGAAATCCGCTGTAAATATGAATGAATTCCCTCATAGATTCTATGAGGGTTTTCCTTTTGTCTATTTTAAAATCAGGAAACCTAAAGAAACGCTAAAATCAAGTCAGCCTTTGTATTGTAGCGGTTGTGTCCCACATCACTCAGAGTGCGGTTCACTGCATAAATCCTGATTGTCAACGTCCTTATCCTCAGCCTTGGGGAAACAAATTTTGCAACAGTTGTGGCGCACCGCTAGAACTGTTAGACCGCTATGTTCCAATTCAGCCATTAGGATCGGGAGGATTTGCTCAAATCTACACGGTTTGGGATGAAAAAACTCAAACCGAGAAAGTGCTGAAGGTGTTGGTAGAAGATTCACCAAAGGCACTGGAGTTATTTACCCAAGAAGCGGCGGTTTTATCTAGTTTGCATCATCCAGGTGTCCCCAGAGTCGATGCCGAAGGGTATTTTCAGGTACAACTGTTTAATCCCAAACTGCACCAACTGCCTTGTCTGGTAATGGAAAAAATCAATGGGCGGACTTTAGAGGAGATATTAAAAAAGTTTCCCCAAGGGTGTCCAGAGAGTTTGGTTTTAAACTGGTTTGCCCAAGCTGTACAGATTTTACAAGAATTACACAAACGTCAGATTCTTCACCGGGATATCAAACCTTCTAATTTAATGCTGGGCACTTCTTTGCCATCTTCAATCGCGTCTCCAGGGCAAGCAGAAGGCGATCGCCTGGTACTAATTGATTTTGGCGGGGCGAAACAATTTAGCGCCTCGAAGCTGCGTTCTCAGTCTAGTTCCACGCGATTATTTTCTTCTGGCTACAGTCCACCAGAACAAGTGACTGGAGGTATTGTTGGGCCAAGTGCCGATTTTTATGCCCTTGGTCGAACGGTGATTGAACTACTAACAGGCAAATATCCACTAGAGTTGGAAGATCAGCAAACGGGTAAATTGCGCTGGCGAACTGTGGTGAATGTCAACCCGCAACTAGCAGATTTGCTGGATGAGATGGTGCAGGAGGATGTGCGATCGCGTCCAGCCAATGCAGCTATAATTCAAAAACGTTTGGCGAAGATTTCTCAACCATTACCGCCACCAGGGTTATTTGCCCAACTGCAAGACAAAATTAAGCAAGCCTCAACGCAAGTTTCCCAGAGATTTACACTGATAACACAAGCTATTGAACAAGTTTTAGCTAACTTTAGCCAAGCTGTCACCAAAACCGTTGTTTTTATCGCTCAGACAATCATCAAAATTTTCCGAGCTTGTTTGGCGACAATTTGGGCGATGATCCTGAGTACTATCGGCGCTTATTTTGGTGCGATCGCTGGTTTTATTTTGGCCTATCGTACCAGCTTGGGGCGTCAGGTTGTGGAATTGATTGGGAATCAGCTAAACCAATTAGTGCCAAATACTCAACCCGTTTTCGGGGCAGATATTTTGGTGTTCGTCGCCGCAGGCTGGGGAACCGCATGGGGACTGACAGTATCCGGGTGTTTTGGTCAACGGCGGCGGTTTTTAGTAGCTTCCCTGATGGGCATGATTAGCTATGGCTTCGGCTGGTTAGTTTTGCAATTAATCACCCCAAAAGATAGCGGCGAGGGCTTAGTGGCAGTGATTTTGGTGGCAGTTTGCCTACTTACCTTGAGTTTAGGACTTCGCAGCCATCATGTAGTGTACGCTGTGTTCTCGGCTTTTGGCAGTGCGATCGGCTATGCAGTTTTGATTCTTTTGAAGTTAGCACCTCCAATCTTCCAATTTACTAGTCAACCAGCCTGGTCAGAGTTATACTTGCCTCTGACTTTTTTTGGCTCTGTAGGCTTCTTTATCAGCTTCTGGTTAGGAGTGAGTTATTACTTAATTGTCCCTGGACTGCGCCTTTTAGGATGGCGATGAAGAAGGCAGGAGGCAGTTTTTGGCAGCAATGGATAACAAATACTTAGAAAGAGTTTTAGTACTATAGGAATCCGCTTTGATTCCTGAAATTATTTGCATAGGGAGGGAACAGGGAAGAAGGAATAAAAGTGTACGTTGATTGAGGAAAAGTGCGATTGGTATACTGAGAACAACTTCTAGAAAAGGCGATCACCATCATGACGACACGCGAACTCTTATTACACGAACTAGCAAACGCGTCTGATGAACTCTTGCTACCAGTGCTGCAATTTTTGCAATTCCTCAAAGCGCATCCTATTCAATCCGCTGATCTTGAACTTGACACCCTGGAAACCATCATCAGTCTTCGGCAGGGATTAGCCGAATTTGATCGCGGTGAAGGACTTCCTGCCACCCAAGCGTTAGAAGAACTGCGTCATCAACTCCAGATTCCCCCTCGCCCATGACTTATCAGGTTTTGATCCAGCCAACCGCGTTTCAAGACATAGAAAACACTTACCGTTGGATGTGTGACAACTTTGATGCTGAAATTGCTAATCAATGGTACTACGACCTACAAGATGAGATTGCCTCCCTACAACTGTTTCCCAAACGATGCCCAATAGCATCGGAAGCACAAGGAATTGGGCGAGAAATTCGTCAACTCTTCGTTGGCAAACGTAGACAATATCGAGTGTTGTTTGTGGTTGAGGAGGATGTTGTGGCTATTATTCATGTTCGCCACAGTCGGCAAGCGCGTATTGAACCTGATGCAGAGTAGGCGATCGCGCGCGCTACGCAACACAAGATATCAGCAGTATTTTGGATGGTGACGGATAAGGGGCGATCGCACTTTGGGGAAGTTTTCCTAAATTGAGAATTGCTGATATTGGAATAAATCCCTCCTGTCCTCTGCCTTTGTTGTCAATCAAGTGCCTAAAAACAAGATCCCCCTAGTCGTATTTTTATCGAGCTAGGGGGATCACATATTTGGTAGTCTATAATTGGTTCGGTATAGTTCCTTACGATTTGATTCTATAGCCTATATTTCCGTTTGAGTAGTCTTACTATTAGAATTTATAGTATTTTTACAGCTTCTTAATCAATGCTTCATCCCGGTACTTCTTTAGAGAAGCAGTATATGTAAGGATGACAGTACGTGATGTTCGTAACTTATCATTTTTGTAAATATCAGTAAAAAATATGAAACTTAAGATTGTTGCCACCGTCTGCCTGTTAGCTTGTTTAGGGTTTGCAGAGCAGGCTCTTGCGTTAAATCAGCTAGATTTGGATCAGTTGAAGGCAACAAGTGCCTGTCCTCGGTGTAATTTGAGTGGCGCTGACCTAAGTAAGCTAAATCTAACTGGAGCAAATTTACGAGGGGCTGACTTGAGCGCCGCTACATTATCTCAAGCTAATCTCACGAATGCCGATCTCACCGGTGCAAATTTAGAAGGTGCGATTCTGAATTCGGCGAATCTGAGTGGTGCTTCTTTAACAGGAGCAAATTTAAAATCAGCATCCCTAGAAAATGCCGATCTGTCTTTTGCTGGCTTCATCAGTGCCAATTTAGAAGCAGCAAACTTAAAAGATGCCAAATTGCAATTTACCAATTTTCGGGGGGCTAACTACCGACTAACAACTTTAAATAATGGTGTCGTCACCTCCGACAAACCTTATGGCTGGTCGTTAGAGCGTCAAAATCCCAGAGAATGTAACGAGTACAAACCCGAAAATACTTTAGGCACAACCTGCTATTCAAAATAGACTAGGGAATGGGGCATTGGGGATTGGGCATTGAGAAGAGACAAGGTAGACAAGGAAGAGGGAAAGATAAGGGAGAGAGTTGTTCGATAATTCCCCCTTACTCCCTGCACCCTGCCCCTGTGCTTCTTCCTTAAACCACTATCCTTGTAATAGCAAAAGCATTTTGTTTGTTAACAGTTCTTTATCATGGGAAAAAAGCCTAGCCTATAGATTAATTAAATCGATGCTTACCCATATAAAAGACCTAGCAGCAAAACTAGCGCCCCGCTTAATTGAAATTCGCCGCCATATCCACTCTCACCCAGAACTCAGCGGTCAGGAGTATCAAACAGCAGCCTTTGTAGCTGGTGTTTTGTCTTCCAGTGGGCTACACGTACAAGAAGGAGTTGGTAAAACAGGTGTGATTGGTGAACTGCAAGGCAGTGGTCAAAATGACCGTTTATTGGCAATTCGTACTGATATGGATGCCTTGCCCATTCAAGAGGGCACTAATTTGGAATATGCCTCTCGTGCAGATGGGATTATGCACGCTTGCGGTCACGATGTCCACACGACTGTAGGGTTAGGAACGGCGATGGTGCTGTCCCAAATGGCTGAGGAGTTGGGTGGGAAAGTGCGGTTTTTATTTCAGCCAGCCGAGGAAATTGCTCAAGGGGCAAGTTGGATGGTGAAAGATGGAGCGATGGAAAATGTCTCGGCTGTATTAGGGGTTCATGTTTTCCCTTCTATACCCGCAGGTTCTATTGGGGTGCGTTACGGAGCATTGACAGCCGCCGCTGATGATTTAGAGATTCTGATTATGGGAGAATCTGGACACGGGGCACGTCCCCATGAGGCGATTGATGCGATTTGGATTGCTTGCCAAGTGATTACTGCATTGCAACAAGCCATCAGCCGGACGCAGAATCCTTTGCGCCCTGTAGTATTGAGTATCGGGAAAATTAATGGTGGTAGAGCGCCGAATATAATTGCGGATAAAGTGCAGTTATTGGGAACCGTGCGATCGCTCCATCCTGAAACCCGTGCCCATCTCCCAAACTGGATTGAAAACATTGTATCTAATGTTTGCCATACCTACGGAGCAAAATATCAAGTCAATTATCGCCAAGGTGTACCCAGCGTCCAAAATGATTACGCCCTGACGCAATTGTTACAATCAGCCGCAGAAGAAGCTTGGAGTTGCGATCGCGTTCAAGTTTTACCTGAACCCTCCCTTGGATCTGAAGATTTTTCTATTTATTTGGAACATGTCCCTGGTTCTATGTTTCGCTTGGGTGTCGGCTACAAAGAAAGAATCATTAATCACCCTTTACACCATCCCCAATTTGAAGTAGATGAATCTTCCATTATCACCGGAGTTGTAACTATGGCATACACAGCTTATAAATACTGTCAGCAAAATTTGTAAACAAAAACTCCCAGCGTTTACCTGCTGGGAGTTTTTGTTTAACTAACTTTTTTTAGCGGATATAAAAAGCTCGAAAGCATTCTACACATTCGATTCGCTAACAACACCCAATTTCTCTTGAATTCGGGTCTTAGCGGCTTTGAATTCAGTAGCCAGTTGCTCGCTTTGCTCAGTAGTCAAGTTGTTGCGAATGGCAGCAAACATTGTGCTTTCTTCTTGACGAATATGATCGCCGAGAGCAGCCAATAGCTCTTTAACTTTTTCTTTGAATTGAGGTGAAGATGGGCTAAGAGCCTTAATTTCCTCTAATGCCTGCTTTGCATGAGCTTGTTCATCAAACAATTCTTGGGTGTTATCTTGACCGTAGAAAGGACGTACTCTTGGGTAGACTACTTCCTCTTCAGCTTCAGCGTGGGCACTTAAATCCTTGTAAATTTGACCGAAGTACTCTTGGATTTTTTGTGGATCGTTGCTTTGTAGTAGTTCGGTGAATAAGGTATTTACCTTGTTGTGATCGAGGCGGATGACATCTTGGATATTTAGATCCTTTTTGTCGCTGTTTTGGGTGACAGCACTACCAACTACACCACTAACTGCGGCCATAGCGTCTTGAACACGTGCCCAAATTCCTTGATCTGCATCTTGTCCAGTGAGTTCACGGACACCCAGAATTTCCAGAATGCCTTTGAGTTGCTCTTGGTGAGCGCGGTTCTCAAAGTTAATAGTATTCAAAGGTGCGATCGCTAGTAAAATGTCAGCACCAACTTTTTGAGCAGCTTTGTGAACAATCAAGCCACTCATTACTAATTGATGTTTTAGCAATTCATGCTGAGAGACTTTCTCATACAGGCTTAACTCAGAACCTTTGAACAATTCGCGAGCTTTTTCAATGAATTGTGTAACATTTTTTTTGGGTTCTGCCTGAATGCCATATTGACCAATTACGGTTTCTAAAATACCAAGGTTTTTTTCATCATCATTGATAAAATTTCGGATGCGATCGGCAATTTCAGCATCAAGCCCTTGCGTCAAAAGCGATTGTTCATTTTCGATGACCAACTGTTGGAGAGCTTTAAGACTTGCAAGTTTTACAGCAATAGCATTGCGTTTCGTATCATCTAAAGTAGTTACCATCTGTGTTCTCCGTCGGCAAAGTGTTCGTAATTCTTACTGATATAACCTTGACACAGAGGTTAGGGAGATTCCATCTTTCTTTTGAGCGATCGCTCTCACAACTCTGGGTAGAGAAAAAAACTTTTCGTTAGATAAAAATTGCAGCGATCGCTTCAATTCATGGTTGCAATCAAATCAAGTAATTTAGTATGACATTCAAATTGAATAGATTACCGATTTGGGAGTAATCTATATCTTTGGAATGAAAATTAACATCAAAAAAACTACTTCTTATTCAAGAGGGCAAAATCGTAACCAGTTCCACTAGAGCAAGACTCACAACGCTCGATTTTGACAAGCATTGCTTCTCCTTGACGCTCCCCGGAGGGCGAAAACTGAATCATTCCGGTTGCTCCAGATGTTGAAAAATTGGGATTAGATAATACCCTTTGTAATCCTTCGCGGGTACTATCTTCTTTTAAGCCAGCAATAATTGCTTGGAGTGCATCATAAGCTCCCGCCGTTCTCTGATTTACTTGGGCATTCCAAAGCTGAAAGGCATTTTTTGCAAATGGGTTATCTTTATTAGCATTACGATGCCAATACACAGGTAACACCATTCCTTCGAGATCCTTGCCATTTTGTAAAGTTGTTGCACTGTACATAGTTTCAGAAGCAAACAGTGGCTTTCTACCTTTAACCTCTTGTGCTACCTTGGTGGCAAAATATATATTTCTGATTGAAGGCATTAGTAAAAAGCCACTTGCATTTTCTGTTTCTATGGCTTTATCTACAAAAGCTCTAGGGTCAAAATTTTTGTCGGCTAAATTGCAAGGCGTACTAATAACGTTGCTGCCATATTTTTTGATAGCTTGAGTGTACTTTTCTACAAGTATCTGATTTGATGAAGAGGTGGAATTATCTCTTGAACTACGAACATCGCCACAAATAGCAACATTTCTTGCTTGTCGAGCAATGTAGCGAGAATGAGTATCTACTAAATTATCATATAATGGATTGATATGAAACAAGTAGTTAGTTGTGGAACTATTAGGCTGAAGATTTACTGTATTATTATCTAATTTTTCGGTATTTTCTGCTTGATTTGGTAACTCGACGGGTAAGACTAAAACCAAACCTTTCTCTTTATATATTTCTGCATTACGTCTAACACCCACGGCAGCTACGAGGCTTTTATCTTGAACTAATTCATTATCTAACCGTGCAGAATCTTCTCTATTATCAGCACTTGCAATTACAATTTGCAATTTTTTACCATTAATTCCTCCTTGGTTATTAACTTCATTTTGAGCTTGAGCTACACCGCGTAAAATCTCTTCTGCTAAACTAGGATCAAAGTTAATTGGTGCGACGATCGCAACTTTTATAGCTTCTAAATTATCTCGTGCTATTTTGGCATTGTTTAAATAAATTAAAGTTTCTGGATCGTTGCGATTATTTTTCAGAGAATCAGTAAACTTTTTAACGGCAGTACTGAAATCTTTCTCAGCAAAAGCTTTAACTCCATCTGCTTTTTCAGGGGATGTTTGCACTTTCACCAAAATTCTTGTACCCAAATTCAGTAGTGAAGGCTTATTTGTAAATGAAGATGAAGTCTGTGTGGGGTTTGATGATGTTGTGACGATAGTAGAAGAAACTTTGCTAATTAACCATAAAATAGCTGCTACCATTACCCCAGCCAGACCAAGGGAAATAAGCAGTCTCAAGTTTTCTTTTTTATTTGTCATGAATAATTACCAATATATTACAAAAATTATCTTAAATAAAGAGATTTATGACAATTGAAGAAAACCAAAAAACTAAAGATATTTAGCAATCAGTTTGTTAATTATTTCAGACACACCGACAATAATAACTGTTAATAAACCTGCCAGGATAACTAGCAATCCTACAAGCAGCAATCCATTCAAACCAGCGTTGAGAAGATTATTAGTTAGGAGATTTCTGAAAATAAAGACAATGAGTAAATTTGCGATGATAGCAATAACAATTAAATAAGCTTTTTCTAGAAGTGGGCGAGATTGAATAAAGACTAATCCTCCTAAAATGAGCAACCACAATCCAGAGCTAATCCAAGTAGTTCCGAGAAAACTTATAAGTGCGATCGCTAAAAATGAACTGCCCGACCCTGCTATTATTGCTCCAGATAATAATCGAATGTTAGATAATTGTGGTAGATATCGAGTTGATTGATGTTGATTTTGTGGTTGCGATCTTGATCGCATAGTAGGCGGAATAACTGTAGGAGCTGATGTATATTTTAGCGGTGGCAACTTCTTCAAGTCTTGTAAGACAGCCTGTGCAGATTGATAACGCTGTTCGTGATTTTCTTGTAGGGACTTATTAATAATCATCTCTAATTCTTGACTTATGGGTTGCGTTAAATGCTGCCGCCAACTAGAAGTCCAACCATAGCCTTGTTTCATCCACAAACTTGAAGGAGAGATATTGGTCAGCAGATGAAAGCAAGTTATTCCTAAACTGTAAATATCACTGGAAGGAAAAACTTTACCCGCTTGCATTTGCTCAATTGGTGCATAACCTAATGAACCAATAATTGTCCCCACTGCGGTGTTTGTAGGTTCCGTCTTTTGCTTTGCCACCCCAAAATCAATTAGTACTAATTTCCCATCATTTTGACGGCGAATAATATTTTCTGGCTTAAGATCACGGTGAATTACTTGTTGTTGATGTATATCTACCAGTACAGATAATAAATCATTTAAAAAATCTCGAATTTTGGCTTCATCAAAAACTCCCTGTTGTTTTAACTCTTGCAACAGATTTTGCCCTTCGATAAACTGCTGCACTAAATAAAGATATTCAGCTTCCTTAAAATATGCATACAAATTGGGAATTTGGAGATGTTCTCCTAGTTCTTTGAGACGTTTGGCCTCTCGTTCAAACAACTCAGTCGCTTTTTTATGTGCCTGACTACCCTGACTGCCATAAAATTGACTTAGAACCAGCTGCTTAACAACACATTGTTCATTGAGCTTGTCTATATCTTCTGCGATATATGTGCGTGCAAACCCTCCTCTCCCTAATGGTGAGATGATTCGGTAACGATTTCTCAATAGCGATACCAACTCTGTGCCACAACTGAGGCAGAAATTTGCTCCGTCAGGATTTTTGGGATTCTCGCAATTAGGATTTAGGCAGCAGACCATATAATTATCGCTGTCATTTTATTAGTTTTTAGAATATACCTTAAATTCCCTAGAAGCGTTACATTGTAAAGTCTCTACATAGACAATGGCGACGCCGAATAGCCCGTCGTAGACATCGCCTTTTACTCTCCTAAACAATTAACCTCGCTCTACATTGTGAGAATTCTGTGTAAGTTGAATATTTTTGTAGAGATACCCACCCCATTCTAGTCAAGAAAAACCAAACTTGGCGATCGCTTATCTTTGATCCCAAACATGAAATACCCTGACTTTTAGCAGCCAGCAACTTTATCTCTCTAAGACAAAGATCGCACTTTTCACCAAAGTATTTCAATGACTAAATTCCTCTATGCGAATCAACCGGAATTCTCAAAAGCAATACTGCCCTTCAGGTAACACCTGTTTGTCACAGAAGCTTTTTTTATCCCACCAACGCCGTAATTACCACACATCTACATTGTGGGGTTTACAAAACTCACCGCAATTGTGACGATTACGCTAGAATTATTAAAGGTTCTTTACAGAGTTTGCCGATCATCCCCAATTCTGTTAAAACAGCCTAGCATTCAAATGTAAATCTTATAAACACCCTCTAGAGTTCACCAAAAGCTTCTATGACGCTCCCAATTCGCAACGTCGCCATTATCGCCCACGTTGACCACGGCAAAACCACGCTGGTTGACGCACTCCTCAAACAATCCGGCATTTTCCGCGAAGGCGAAGACGTTCCGGATTGCGTTATGGACTCCAACGCCCTAGAACGGGAACGGGGTATTACTATCCTGTCCAAAAATACAGCAGTTCGCTACAAAGAAACACTAATTAATATTGTTGATACTCCTGGACACGCTGACTTTGGTGGCGAAGTTGAACGTGTACTCGGCATGGTTGACGGATGTCTTCTGATTGTCGATGCCAATGAAGGCCCCATGCCCCAAACACGCTTTGTTCTGAAAAAAGCTTTAGAAAAAGGGCTGCGCCCCATCGTTATCATCAACAAAATCGACCGTGGTCAAACTGACCCCCACGTTGCTGTCGATAAAGTATTGGATCTGTTCTTGGAATTAGGGGCAGATGAAGACCAGTGTGATTTTACCTATCTGTTTGCCTCCGGTATGGCAGGTTTCGCCAAAGAAAGCCTAGAAGCCGAATCGGTAGATATGCAACCCCTGTTTAATGCGATTCTGCAACACGTTCCACCACCAGTAGGCGACAGCAATAAGCCTCTGCAATTGCAAGTCACAACCCTAGATTATTCTGAATATCTGGGACGGATTGTCATTGGCAGAATTCACAACGGTACTATCCGCGCAGGGCAGCAAGCGGCTTTAGTTACAGAAGATGGCACCATTGTCAAGGGTAAAATTACCAAGTTGATGGGCTTTGATGGACTCAAGCGCGTAGAGATGGAAGAAGCAACCGCAGGTTATATTGTCGCGGTGGCTGGTTTCGCTGATGCTTATATTGGGGAAACGATTACTGACCCCAATGAACCACAAGCTTTACCACTAATTAAAGTGGATGAACCAACCTTGCAAATGGCCTTCTGGGTGAATGATTCGCCCTTTGCAGGTCAAGAAGGCAAATTGGTGACATCAAGACAAATACGCGATCGCCTTTTCCGCGAACTCGAAACCAACGTTGCTTTGCGTGTCGAAGAAACCGATTCTCCTGACAAATTCCTCGTTTCCGGTCGTGGAGAACTCCACTTGGGTATCTTAATTGAAACCATGCGTCGGGAAGGCTTCGAGTTTCAGGTATCTCAGCCACAGGTAATTTACCGCGAAATCAACGGTCAACCTTGCGAACCTTACGAACTCTTGGTGTTAGACATTCCTGCTGATGGTGTGGGTAGCTGTATTGAACGCCTGGGACAACGCAAAGGCGAAATGCAAGATATGCAACCAGGTAGTGGCGATCGCACCCAGCTAGAGTTTGTCATTCCCGCCCGTGGATTGATTGGTTTCCGGGGTGAGTTCATGCGGATGACTCGTGGCGAAGGCATCATGAACCACAGCTTCTTAGACTACCGTCAAATTAGTGGTGATATTGAAGCCCGTAACAAAGGCGTTTTAATCTCCTTTGAAGAAGGCGTTTCTACCTTCTACGCTATGAGAAACGCCGAAGATAGAGGAGCATTCTTTATTACTCCCGGCACAAAGGTTTACAGAGGCATGATTGTGGGAGAACACAATCGTTCCCAAGATTTGGAATTGAATATCTGTAAGACCAAGCAGTTAACCAACCACCGCGCTGCTGGTGGCGATGAACTAGTACAACTGCAAGCACCAATAGACATGAGCCTAGAGCGTGCTTTGGAATACATTGGCCCCGATGAATTGGTGGAAGTTACACCCCAATCAATTCGTCTGCGGAAGATGTCGAAGAAGTTGGCAAAACGGTAAGTAAAGTTACGTGATTGATTTAGAAAGCCCGCATGAGCGGGCTTTTTTATTTTATTAGCTGGGGTGAGCTTATCTATATATGTGGGCATTGTAAGAAAAGTACTGCTCGGCTATACTAGCAAGTCAAGTATTTAGAGAAAAATTAGGAAGAGCAAACTGTGCCAAACTGCCCATATTGTGATACGCCAATTGATGAAGTATATAGCTTTTGCGTTAGCTGTGAACGGCAGGTGAAGTGTATAAAGTGCAGCAATCATTTATTTAGAGATAAGAGCAAGTGCTTTAAGTGTGGCACTTTAATTGACACTCCTCAGCCTCATCTTACTCCTATGAATAGTTTTTCTTTAGAAGAGGAACAGTCAGACAACAATTACTCAAGGAAGCTGAATCTATCTTTCACTGATACTGCAATTGATAAAGTTGCATCTGTTTTAGGTGGTTATGTTCCTTTAACTCCTGTTAAGGTTGCCAAGCGTACCTCAGTTCCTGAACAGCAACCTATCTTACCTCCTTTTCAGGTATTTGAAGAAGAAATCGAGCAAGACAAAGATGAAGATACCCAAGAACAGACAATTGGTAATACTGCTCAAAGTTTCTCAGAAGCCAACTCTCCTTTAAGTTACTTTGACAAAGATGCACAAGGTTTTCTAGTTTCAAAGACTCCTGATTACAAAGGTAAGAATAAAAAGCTTCAACAACAGAGATTTAGCCTGTTTTACGTTTGGGCTTATAACCTACTTTTTCACGAAGCAGTTCTAAAAGAGCATTTAAATCAAGCTGCTAAAGTCAATGGTATTTACGATAAAAATTATGCAAAATACCTCAATGATCTTGCAAACCGCTCCTTTGTAAAGTCAGATGGAGCTTTTAAACTTAATCCTGGTGGACAGGCGGAAGTCAATAAAATTCTTGCAGAAATGCAAGACTCAGATTTAAAAGGTATTGAGTATTGGAATTCAACTCGCAAAAATTCTAGTAAAGGTTTTCGTAAGACAAAGGAAGATGCTCAACAAATTGAGCAGTGGATTCAAATGCAATCAAGGTTTGACAGTTTTGATGTTAGAAGGCTAGATACTGCTGCTAAGTACGCTCTTCTTGCTTTATACGATATTACCAAAGAGTTGAAGGTTCAGAATGCAGTCAAACAAGGAGTAGCATACGACTACCTCGTTAAGAAATATAAAACAGTTTCAGTGACTAAAGACAGTTTTTCAAAAGCTTTGGGTAACACAAAAGACTATGACAAATATTTCAGTCGAACCTCTGAAGGTTTATATTATCTAACACCTGAAGCTGAAAGCTTTGTCGAGAGTTGGCTTATTCAGAGTAGTTTTGAAAATCAATAGTAATCATGAGTGTTCAAAGATCCCAGATTGAAGGAGCTTTATCAACGAAGCTACCTAAAGATATTATCATTGCATTGCTTGATGAATATCAAGATATAAAACAACAGTTTTTCTTGAGAAAATTTCAGCCATCTGAATTAAATGCTGCTCGTTTCAGTGAGTGTATTTTAAGGATAATTGAGTTTTTAGACACAGGTAACTATACAGCGTTTGGAAAACAGTTAGATACTCAAAAAATAATAAATCGTGTTGGTGGCAACACAACTTTACCTGAAGGTATTCGGTTTTTTATTCCTCAGCTTACAAGGGTGCTTCTTGATATTAGAAATAAGAGAAATGTAGCTCATGTCGGTGGAGAAGTCAATCCAAACTACTCTGATTCTTTATTTGTATCGCATTCCGCAGACTGGATATTAGTTGAACTAATACGCAACTATCATATCAATAAGATTGATGAGGCAAGAAAAATTGTTGAAAGTATCAACGAGACAAAAATGTCTGTCATAGTAGAAGTTGGTAGCTTTATAAGAGTGCAGAACACAAAACTAAAAGCAGATCAAAAAACTTTACTTATTCTATACTACAAGCAGCCAGATAAAGTCAGTGATACAGATTTAATAAAGTGGATTAAATATGCCAATGTAAGTAGATATCGAACAGAAATATTGAGAGCATTAGATGACGAAGCTCTTATACATCATGAAAGTGGTTTTTCTGTACTTCTGCCTAAAGGTATTGCTTATGTTGAGAAGAACATCAGTCCCGAACTCATTGTATGAATTACTCCAGTTTGCTGGGGTCATTAATGAAGACTCCATTAAACAAAAAGCGATTGCCTTCTATCTTTCACGCAAATGTACTGGCTCACTGGGACATAATTCATCTGCGCTCGCATTGTGGCAACTCAATTTGAGAGAATCTGATTATCACTGTTTATTAAGTCACTGAGCTTGAACGCTAGCCGTATGTATGGATATAGATGCGAGTATTGCAAAGGAACTGTTCAACCCCGAATTGTAAAGCGCGAGGCATTTAAACATAGAGATGGATTTGTCATCCTCGAAGATGTGACGATTGGTGTTTGTGATACCTGTGGCAATCGGTACTACTCAGAGAATATTCTTCATGTGGTTCATGCTGTTGCAACTGGAGCAAAACCCCCTGAAAGAATCGAACAAATTCTGGTCACTCATCTAGAATAAGCATAATCAACGCCGCATAACGTTAGATCATCGAAACCCAGCAGGCACTCTTACAGAAAGCGATCGCCCTTGCCGTGCATTTAGTTAAATCCTTGAGTAAAAATGAAGAGGACTGAAAAAGGCAATTATCATGACTATTCGTGAAACTGCGTAGGCGTAGCCTGTCGTAGACATCGCCCTTACGGAAATATCTCTGTTTCATAAAACGTATTGACAACGTAAATACACAATGTCTACTATGTAAGGTATGGATGTGTATTTCGTGCTTAATGGTGTCACTTTCGTTTGGAACGAAGAAAAAGCTTGGATAAATCCTAGCAATCATGATGGCGTGACATTTCAGCAAGCCACAGAGGTATTTTTCGATCCGTTTTTAGTGGTTGTTGATGCAAGTCGCAGTGATGAACAAAGAGATGCTGTTATTGGCTTAGACAGACGATGGAATCTTCTGTATGTCGTCTACATTGAACGTGAAAACGAAATAATTCGGATCATTTCAGCTCGTAAAGCTACACGTAAGGAGCGAGAATATTATGAAAGCTGAAGCACTGAAAAAGCGACTCGATAAAAATCGTCCAATGACTACAATCACAATTCGCATTCCCGAAGATGTCATTGTAGATTTGAAAAGAATAGCACCATTACTGGGATTTTCTGGCTATCAGCCGTTAGTGCGTGCCTATATTGGGCAAGGGCTAAGAGTTGATCTGGAACGACTGGAGGGGGATACTATCTCAGCTCTGATTGCTAGCTTGAAGCGTCATGGTGTTAGCGATGAGGTTATCCATGAAGCCCTCAGTGAAGTTACTCAAAAATAGTTCAATTGCGATCGCAAAATTGCAGCAACTTTCTGAACCACTCCTGCAAGAAGTGACCGACTTCATTGATTTTGTGATCCAGAAACATCAAGTTAAAAATGCTGACAGTCAGCCTGATGAAACGCTTGTAGAAAAATGGTCACAATGGTTTGAGGCTGTGGATTCCCTAGACGTATCTCCATCTGAACCAGTCAGCAACTATCAGCAACTCCTACTCAACAAGTTTCGGCAACAAGGGCTAGAGCTATGATCCTGTGCGATACAGGAGTTGTTCTGGCTTTTGATCAACAAACAGCCTATTAAACTCTGGAAAGGAAAGGCAAAAAGATTTGTAAATGGAATTTGAATGGAATCCAGAAAAAGCAACACTAAACCTTGAAAAGCATGGTGTTTCTTTTCAGGAAGCTGCAACCGTATTTAATGACCCGCTATCCGTAACTTTTCCTGATCCTGACCACTCCATTAGAGAAAGTCGCTACGTTATTATTGGCTTATCTAGGTTTGAACAACTTTTAGTTGTTGCACATACTGATAGAGGGGAAAAGATACGAATTATCAGCGCCCGAAATGCTACTCGCTAAGAGAAGAGGTTTTATGAACAAGGAAGTTGAAAACGAAATGGAAGATGAATTACGTCCTGAGTACGACTTCGCTCAAATGGCAAGCGGGGTTAGAGGTAAATATGTTGAACGGTATCGTACAAAAACAAACTTAGTACTTTTAGCTCCCGATGTTGCCCAAGCTTTTCCCAACGATGAAGCAGTGAATGAGGCATTAAGGTTGTTAATCCAGGTCGCCCAGCGCCAGCAGCCTAACACAACCACCTGATCTGGATCAGATCAGATTATTTGAGCAAATTTATGAAGAGGCAATCATTGAGACAGCAGGCAGGTAATCTGATAGAGAATTATTCAGATGGTAAACTAGGAGAATAAAAATTTTTGCAGAAGTAATTGTGATGGCTATTCGTGAAACTGCGTAGGCGTAGCCCGTCGTAGACATCGCTTTTGGTGCTGCTTTGATTTCACAAAAATCAGATAAGACTGATATCTTTAAGGTAAATAATTGTCATCTAATAATTGTACAAGAGTGTAAGGACACTTTTCTAGAAAAATAGTTAAATCGGTTTTAATTTTTACAAAATCAACCGCACTTTGATAAGTATTCTCTAAATCATGCTGTAACTTGTTTATTAAATTCGTCGTTAAATGATTATTTAAGTCATATCTAAAGGTTTTAATTTCTCCAATCCAATGACGATAGTTTCTTTCATATTCTACCTGCCAATATTGGAGTAATAATATATTGAATAATAATTTGCCTTAAAAGACTTTTGGCTTTAGCTAAATCTCTTTTACCCAAACTGATTAATTCCTCAATTAAGTTTTCTAAATCAAGTTGGTTAAATTGCTTTTGCTTTAATAATTTAATAGTTTCTTCTAGCCATAAATTTTCATCGGTTTCATAGAGTTGTTTTAAGTTGGTAGTAATTGTCATATTTTTACCTTCTACCTACATTCGATAATTTAATCATATACAATTATAAATTTATAGATGCAAACCACCAAAATCCAGAGAACTGGTAAAAACTATCAATGCACCAAGTTAATTTGAAAGAAGCTGAGACTCGCCTAGCAGAATTAATTGAAGAGGCGGCTGGTGGAGAAGAAGTCATCATCACGCGTAATGATGGGACATCTTTCAGAATTGTGCCGCTTGGTGGAGTAGAAGCACACCCCAAGTTTGGTAGTGCTAAAGGTTTAGTAAAAATGTCAGATGATTTTGATGAGCCGTTGGCAGATTTTGAGGAATACGCTCAATGAGGCTCCTGCTCGACACCCATACGTTTTTATGACAGCGTAAAGTTTGACTTACTGTGTTTCCTGAATAAACCCTAAATGAACGAAAAAGCAGAGTGAGTTTTTTAACATAAAATGGTGAATAATCTGAATAGAGGTTTTCTATGAGCATCAGTCTCACACCCGATCAAGAACGCTTTATTCAAACCAAACTCCAGGCTGGGAAATATCGCTCCGCAGAAGAAGCCCTTGAAATTGCCTTACGGTTGCTTGATGAATACGATCGCGCCGATGCTGAATGGGTCGAAAATGTGCGAGAAAAAATTGATGCGGCGATTTTAGCTTCAGACCAAACGCCACCCATTGATGGAGAAACATTCGTAAACCAAATTCTAGAGCGGTTTCGACAAGGACATCAGGCGCAAGCATGAGTCGCTACGTTATCAACATTCTTGCCAGCCGAGATATTAATGAAATTGCCGACTACTTTGCTGAAACTAGCATTGAAGCAGGAGAGCGATTTTTCAGTGAATTCAACCGCAAGTGCCAACAACTTGTTGCCTTTCCAAACAGTGGTAAAAGTTACGCAAAAATTCGTCCAGACCTACGAGGTGTATCCTTGCAAGGCTATATCGTTTTCTACAGAGTATTCGATGATGGTATCGAAATTCTACGGGTTGTAAGTGGTCGTCGTAACTTTCCATCTCTTTTTGAGGAATCTAACTAAAAGCTTTTTTGGCGAACCCCTGAGATACTGTGAATTTCAGATGGTATTGGGTTAAAAAAGAAACATGAAAATCATCAAACCCATCACCAATTGGTTAGAAACCCGCGCCAGTGCCCCTACTTATGGCGGTTGGGTACTAGCAGCAACGGCTATTTGTTTTTTTGGCGCAGGTATCAATACGATGGCTGGTTGGCTGTACGCCATTAGCGGCATTAGTTTTGCCCTTTTGGGTGTAGCAGCTATCTTACCGCCGCGATCGCTCACAGGTCTATCCATCACCCGCCGTCCCATGCAACCTGTGTCAGCAGGCGACGATCTAACGGTGGAATTAGAAATCTGCAATCAGACACAACAGCCTGTCAGCTTATTGCAAGTTGAAGATATACTGCCCTTCGTCTTAGGGAAACCAGTACAAAAGGCAATCGAAACAATTCCTAGCCAAGGTAGTTACCGTTGGGTATATTACCACCCAACTCAGCGTCGGGGTGTTTATCGCTGGCACACAGTCGAACTAGGTTCTGGTGCGCCTTTGGGATTGTTCTGGTGTCGCCGTCAGCGTGATTGTGCTGCCACAGCGATTGTCTATCCCACAGTGTTACCCTTGGCTACCTGCCCTCTAGTAGATGAAATGGGGCAAGAAGAGAGCAAAAGGGGCGATCCTCGTGGTAGACCCTTGCAGACAGCTACAACCGGGCTGGTGCGATCGCTTCGTCCTTACCGCATCGGAGATCCCACCCGTCTGATTCACTGGCGAACTAGTGCCCGCTATGGTGAATTAAGGGTGCGGGAGTTAGAAATGGTAACAGGTGGACAAGAAATAGTTATTGCCCTTGACAGTGCTAGCAATTGGGAAGAAGAAAACTTTGAACAAGCAGTAATTGCCGCAGCATCGCTGTACTTTTATGCACAACAACAACAATTACAGGTGCAGTTATGGACAGCATCAACAAGTTTAATTAAAGGCGATCGCTTTGTTTTAGAAACCTTAGCAGCAACCGCAGCCTTAGAAGATGCCAGTTCAGTTGTTCCTAAAAGCTATCCCTTGATTTGGCTGACTCAAAACCCCCTGAGCCTCGCTACTCTTCCTCAAGGTAGTCGCTGGGTTTTGTGGCCAAGTATATCCTTAGCAACAGAACCAGAGGTAATTAATTGGGAACACACTGGTATAGTTTTGCAAAGCGATCGCCCACTGCAAGCCCAGCTACAAAAAACATTACATTCATAAATCAATTCAAATTTTATAATTTCAAAGACTGCTGACAAGTTCAGCTTCTGCGATTTATGGGATTTTCTCTGATCCCTGCACACCGGATATATCAGCCTTTGAGCAAAGGTAAGACAATTTGATCAGCTAAGGTTGGGGAAATACACCCAGTAATCCCTTAGTGAGGCTGAGGTACAATGCAAAGAAATATTTAAATTATGAGCGACATGATCACATCAGAACATAACACAAAATCCAGCGATAAAAGCCTAGAGGCAATGCGGCATTTTTCCGAACAATACGCCAAGCGTACTGGAACATATTTCTGTTCTGAACCTTCTGTCACCGCAGTCGTGATTGAAGGACTAGCCAAACATAAAGACGATCTGGGTGCGCCTTTATGTCCTTGTCGCCATTACGAAGATAAAGAAGCTGAGATTCACGCCACATATTGGAACTGTCCTTGTGTGCCAATGAGAGAACGCAAAGAGTGCCATTGCATGTTATTCCTCACCCCTGACAACGAGTTTGCTGGAGACAAACAAGAAATCTCTCTGGAAACAATCAAAGAAGTACGAGACAGCATGGGATGAGCGAAATCATCCCCCAAGAGTTTTGGCAAGGCGTAGAACAGTTCAATTCTGGAGAGTTCTACGCTTGTCATGACACTTTAGAGGCTTTGTGGATTGAAGCTGGCGAACCGGAAAAAAGCTTTTATCAAGGCATTCTCCAAATTGCTGTGGCACTGTATCATTTGGAAAATCGCAACTGGCGAGGTGCGGTAATTCTATTGGGAGAAGGCGGCAATCGCCTACGCCGTTACCCATCTAGTTACGGCGGCATTGACGTAGATGAGCTATTGAGTCAGAGCGCAGCGTTGTTGACAAATTTACAACAAATAGGGCCAGATAAAATTGTTGCTGGCGATCTGGGCGAAAATCAAGTCTTATCTTTGCCTAGAATTGTGGTAACTACTGATTAGACTTCAGTAGGACTTACGCACAGGTAACGGAAAACGAACCACAGAGAGCGCCAAGATCACGGAGGAATGAGAGTTTGAGAGGGTTTTTGCGTAAGTCCTATTCAGGTGAAATTAATTTGCGTTGCCTGAAATCCTTGGTAGAAAATTCATCTAGCCGACGACTTCCGTACCACTACGTGGAAGCAAGCTACGCGTAGCGTCTCCGTTAAAAGAAGAGTATTGTGCCTACGTCGATTTCACTCAGATGTCAATTACCTGAAACCTTGAGGTTGGGGCTAGCGTCACTATTTCAGCCAGTAGTTATCGGCAATCACTCCAGATTGTATACTTCATATCTGGATAAAGTACTTGAGATAATTAGAATGCAAGCTGAAATCCTAAATCCCCAATTGCTATGATGCCCTGCTATCAATTGCCCATATCCCAGATACGTCGCTTTGGATTAGCTTTAATGCTGCCAGCTGCACTCTTAGGCACTTTTGCCTTCCCTACCCAAGTGCAAACCGCTACTGCACAAACATCTCAGGCAAATCGCCCCCTGACTATCCGCGCTGATGTGCAAGAATATGACGCTAAAAATCAAGTAATTACCGCTCGCGGTAACGTGCAAATGTTGTATCCTTCTCGTCAACTTCAGGCAACATCTGCCCAAGCACAGTATTTTAGTAAAGAACGCCGAATTGATTTCAGTGGTAACGTCTATATTCTGCAACAGGGCGGTAACAGTATCCGAGCAGAGAAAGTAACCTATTTAATTGATGAAGGGCGATTTGTTGCTTTACCCCAATCCAACCGTCAGGTAGAGTCCATCTACATGATCGAGGAATCAAATAATAGCGGACAAACTGCGACACCTGCCCCACAAACACCACCTTTGAAGCCTTCTAATTAGCATTTACCACCAAGAAAGGGTGCTTCCAGCGTGAAAATTGTTTTAGAGAATATTCACAAATCTTACGGTAAGCGAGTAATTGTCAATCGTGTCAATCTTTCTGTTGCTCAGGGCGAAATCGTTGGTTTACTAGGCCCCAATGGGGCTGGTAAAACGACGACTTTTTATATTGCCACAGGTTTAGAAAAACCCAATCAAGGAAAAGTTTGGCTGGGTAATGTAGATGTGACGGGAATGCCAATGCATCAAAGGGCACGACTGGGTATTGGTTATCTAGCACAAGAAGCAAGTGTTTTTCGCCAACTCTCGGTAGAGGATAATATTCTGTTAGTGCTAGAGCAAACTCATGTGCCACGTTGGGAGTGGTCAATCCGACTCAGAACTTTACTGCGGGAGTTTCGGTTGGAAAAATTAGCTAAAAGTAAAGGAATTCAACTTTCTGGTGGTGAGCGACGGCGGACAGAATTAGCAAGGTCTTTAGCTGCTGGACGAGAAGGGCCCAAATTTTTGCTTTTGGATGAACCTTTTGCGGGAGTCGATCCGATCGCAGTCTCAGAAATTCAGCAAATCGTCGCACAACTGCGCGATCGCGGCATGGGAATCTTAATTACAGATCATAATGTCCGCGAAACCCTTGCCATCACCGATCGCGCCTACATTATGCGTGAGGGACAAATCCTCGCTTTTGGCGCTGCTGACGAACTCTACAGCAACCCCCTCGTGCGGCAATATTATTTAGGGGATAATTTTCAAGTCTAAATTAACAATTATTCAGTTAATAATTTCAAAGGAAATTTTGATTTTTGATTCTTCAGCATGAATTTATTAGTTAATTTTTAGCTATTAAGTATTTAATTTTGATCTTAAATACACTAGAGATGTTTTGCTTTCCAGGGTTGCCAATATCTAAATTTTCAAGTTGCTTATGATATCAAAGAAGCTCACGTCTTTTAATCGTCTCTATTCGCTGCTGCCTTTTACGATCATGGATCGCTACCTTGCCAGCGAATTGTTAGCGCCGTTTTTCTTTGGTGTCGGAGCTTTTTCATCAATTGGCGTCACCATTGATGCTGTATTCGATCTGGTCAGAAAAATTGTCGAATCTGGGCTACCCATAGACATTGCTATTCAAGTTTTTTTGTTAAAATTTCCCAATTTTATCGTTTTGGCTTTCCCGATGTCTACGCTGCTGGCTACTTTGATGACCTACAGTCGTCTTTCTAGCGAGAGCGAACTAATTGCCCTGCGTGGTTGTGGCGTCAGTGTCTATCGCATGGTGCTAACTGCTGTGATGTTAAGTCTTGTAGTCACAGGAATGACATTTGTGTTTAACGAGGAAATTGCACCAGCAGCCAATTATCAAGCGGCGATGACTTTAGAGAAAGCGCTGAAATCAGACAAGCCCACTTTTAAACAACAAAATATTTTCTATCCTGAATACCAGGATGTTGTCCAGCCGGATGGCTCTAAGAATCGGATATTGACACGCTTGTTTTACGCCGATCAATTTGATGGTAAGCGGATGAAAGGGTTGACAATTATAGATCGCTCAACAAAAAATCTGAATCAAATTGTGGTATCAGAATCTGCTCAATGGAATCCTTCTCAAAATGTCTGGGATTTTTACAACGGTACAATCTATTTTGTTGCTGCCGATCGCTCTTATCGCAACATCGTGAGATTTGAACACCAACAACTGCAACTACCGCGCACGCCATTAAGTCTGGCAGAAAAAAGCCGGGATTATGGTGAGATGAATATTTCTGAAGCACTACAGCAACTAGAAGTGGAAAATCTTGGTGGCGATCGCCAAAAAATTCGTAAACTTGAAGTGCGGATTCAACAAAAAATCTCTTTGCCCTTTGTATGCGTGGTTTTTGGCTTGGTAGGTGCAGCGATGGGAAGCATACCGCAACGGACGGGAAGAGGTACCAGCTTTGGGATTAGTGTCCTAGTTATATTTTCGTACTACTTAATTTTCTTTATAAGTGGGGCGATCGCACAAGCAGGTGTCCTCTCTCCCTTTATGGGAGCTTGGTTGCCCAACTTTATTTTTTTGGGAATAGGTTTATTCTTATTGATGCGAGTTGCCAGACGTTAAATTGAGATAGCAGGGAGCAGGGGAAAAAGAACTATTGATTATTGACCAATGCCCAATGCCCCCTTCATCTTCATCCCCTCACTTCAATTACGGGTGATAATTTCGACATTCTGGTGCATTGGGGTTTTCCTTGCAGTATTCTTCAAAAGAGACTTTAGCTGATATCATACCCTCAGCTTTCTGATGAGCTGCTTCTGCCTGAAGTTCTTCTACCTCATCCCAGGCAGCTGCACAGGCTTTAGAATAAGCACCTTGTTCAGTGCAAATAGCACGAGCCTGCTCAATTGCTTTTTGAATTCTCTGCTCCAGCAGTAGCGCTTTTGGCGCTTCCACAAAGTCGCTTTTAGTCAAAATGTCGGTAATCGAGATGATGCCCAACAACTTGCCTTGAATCACAGGTGCGCGATGAATACCAGTATTAGCAAATAACCGTGCTACATATTCAACACCCAAATCAGGATTGACTACAATGCAGGGCTTGCTCATAATTTCGTAAACCCGCACTTGCTTTGGATCTTTACCGTAGGCTGTGATCTTATAAACAATATCTGTTTCTGTAACAATGCCATAAGCATCATTGTCATAGCGACGATCCACAACCAGCGCCCGCAATCCTTTGTCCTTCATCAGCCCCACCGCTTCAGCAACAGTTGCCGAACCGCGAATGGTAACTACGTCTTTGGTCATGATATCTTCAGCTTTCATCATTGCTGTAGTCTCCTGGTTAATAGTCCGGTGCAGCACTGCGCCCTCATGGACGTATCGAAGCATTGCAGCGCACAGTTTGCTAACTAAAAAGTAAAAAAAGTTGAACTTTTGCCCAGCTACAACAATAAATTAGACCAGTTATCAACTTATGATGTTATCCAATGTAACCAATGCCCAAAAACTAAGCATAAATTGTGATAATATTTTACCGATTAACAAATATTTATTTTTTAATCGCCGAAAATTGCCGCATTTTCCAGAAATAGCTAGAAATCAAATTGGTAATAATATGAGCAACAATCGGCACTAACAAGTTCCCCGTGAGCAGCGCGCTATATGCCAATATCATCCCGACAATTGTTGCCCAAATTACATAAGGCCATTGTTGGGAACCGCTAAAATGCAAGATGCCAAAGCAAAGACTGGAAACAATTACAGCTGTCAGATCGGAGCCTAAAGCTGGTAGCATCACACCTCTAAATAACAATTCTTCACTCAACCCTGGTAGCAACCCCAGCCAAATCAAATCTGGTAAAGCTAAAGGCTTCAATACTACTTCTAGGTAATAATCTGCACTTTTACGATAGGCAGTCCACAGGCGGTAAGTTAAGCCACTCAACGCGGTGAGTACAAACCCCAACCCTACACCTAACAGCAACTCTCTTAGATTCAAGTCCCAAGAAAATAGCGGAAAGTTGCCAAAGTATAACGAAAGTTTGGCGACTATCAACAAAATGATTGCAGTCGCTCCCATCGCCCCAAGTACTTGGATGCGCGTCAGGTATGGAATTTCTGGCTCTTGCTTTTGTTGTTCAATCACAGGTTTTAGGGGGAGAGGGGCAGGGGAGGCAGGGGAGCAGGGGGAGAAAACTAATAACTAATGACAAATGACTAATGACAAATAACTAATGACTAATTGACTGCAAAGGTAATAATTTGGGACGGAGAGCGCAGGGATTGATGCCTGCTTTATGTGCTACCAATACACCTACTGCTTCTAAATATGAGTTTACCTGTATAGATTTGATCCCCAAGGATTGGGCAGGAACTTTTATCAGAGTTTTATTTTCTTCTACTGTAATTATTTGGCATTGTCTTTGGCTTAAACTCAGTAAGGCACTGCTACCACAAGCATTTGCTGGTGCGATCGCAGCATCCACTTCATCTGCCCAAATATCTCCTTTCTCTGATGCAATCGCTCCTTTATCTACTATAAATTGTGGGGCACGACTTAATCCTACAAGGACGCACGGTAAAAATGTATAGCCCAATTCTTCGGCGGCAGAACGGGGAGATAAATCAGGTTGTGGAGGTTCGCTCAAAAGTGCAGGAGAATGGGCGCAAGGAATTTGAAAGGTTCGCACTAGCAAATGGCTAATTACGGCTTCTGCACCCGCTAAGGAATCAACACCTTTACCCTGGCGGTATTTTTGTACTGCTTCCTCATCCATATCATCGGGGAAACGAGCTACAACTGCGATCGCTTCTGCCCCCGCTTTTTTAATTAATATCTCAGCTGCCCGTAATAAACTATCTGGATTGCCAATTGTTCCCCAACTCGCTCCCGATGCTGTAGTCCGCAATTCTACATTTAATGGCGCATCAGTAATTACATAATCTGTTAAGGTCAATCCCAGAGTTGCTCTGACTGCATCTGCTGCTTGTATATGTCGTAGCCGTAACTCTGGCTCAATACCTTGGTCTAAAAGCAAACCTACCTTGTTGTTGCGGACTGGACGCAAACCCCAGCACCCAGAGGCGAATTTATCAAGTCCGTAACCTTCAACATAGAAAGCGTTAGGGAGATTCCAGTACAAACTTGCGCCATTAAGGACATTGGGGTGAGTAATTAGGCGATCGCAAACCTGTGCGATGACTTTAGCAACAGGTAAAGCATCTCCTGCATAGCCCCCAATGGCAGCCCCAACGCCAGTTGGTACAATTAATATAGCGGTGTATGGACGCATATTGAGTGTTGAGTTATGAATTAGGGCCATCACAGCAACTTTGCCTAGTATATAGTAAGCACTTCAGTGCTTATTACAAACTTATTTACCTATAGAATTTGGTGCGCTCAAGTACTAAATTTTCTTTTGATATTACTTAAGTTGTTGGACTTTTTCTTGCATTTATCTACTGCTGTTTAGTTCTTCTCTGTGCTTGATTTTAACTTCCATAGAGATAGATGGCGCTTGAAAACTAAAGCTATGTTCCAGTCATGTTCTTTTCTCAAGGTATCTTGTAATTCTTCAGAAGCATTGAGGAAAAATACATCAGTAAAAATATCAGGGATTTGTTTAATATTTGTATCAGGAAATAATTGAAATTTAGTTTGTGGTTCTAGAAGGTAACTTATAGATAATACATTTCCCCAACCCCAATCTTTACCACACTCTGAACAAATAATTAAAGGATTTACAGATTGCTTAATAATATTTACTATCGGAATATTATCGGAACTATAAGCTTTATTCCACCAAGTTTTTTTCGGTAAAATAATCACACATGATATTATTTGTAGAGAAATTAACCCAAGAAGCAATAACCTCCATAAATGCTTACGCATTTTTTTATCTGGATATAAGATAGTTTTTTGAGCTAATAAATAAGCTACAGCTAAATGGCATCCTAAATAAACAGAAATTGAGTATCTTATAATTACAGAACGAACCCCACCAAAAATTACATCCGGTATGGCTTGAGCTAGTGCTGTTAATGAAATTAATATTAAAATAAAAGACCAAGTTGACTTGGGCGTTTTCCGACAAAGAAAATAAACTGCATAAAGTAATAAAATTACTAAAAGTCTAATGATTAAAAACCAAAGGCTATTTGTTAGCTGATCTGGGTAACTATACTCCGATGTTATATCAAAAAAAATACGCGCCCAATGAATCTGCCATGTATTTACTAAATCATTTAGCGGCACAATACGGTTCGACCATTTTATTGTTTCTTGAACTTTGCCTGATTGAGTAATAATTAAAAATAACCAGGGAAGAAAAGCTAATATTCCAGCTAATAATGTGCTCAGATAAGGAATTAATATTTTCTTGGCTAGGAGTCCTTGATTGACAGCTACATAAATACCTTGTCCAATCGCTACCAAACTAAACAATAAATTTGTGTAGAATCCTAGCAATAAAGTGACAAAATAAATACTCCAGCTTGGTTTTGTATTCAACCTCATTGCTCTGAGTAATGCAGCACTAGATAGCAAGATATTTAGTGTATAAAAACTATACATTCTTGCTTCCTGGGCATACACAAGATGAAATGGTGATACAGCTATAATGGCAATTGCTACTAAACCGACGATTTTTGATTGAAATAATTCCTGGCATAGCCAATAGAGAGCAGGAAAAACTAATAAACTGATAAAGGCAGAAAAACTTCTTGTGGCTGCGACTGTATTTCCAAAGCATTGCACCCACAAATTTGCCATCACAAAATATAAGGGTGGATGTTTTGGATCTTCTACCGCTAAACCTTTAACAGTATCAATGATACTTTTTCCAACACCAGGACTTTGATATTTTTCTAATAATGTTCCAGCAGTTAATATTTGGCTATTAACTACTTCCTGCATTAAATCTGCTTTGGTATTACCATAAATTCTTAAATAAGTAAATGTTTCATCTGCCCAAGTTATTTTTCCATCAATATTAATAAATCTGATCAATATCCCTGTAATTATCAAAACGACTGTTAGCAGCTTGAAACTATTAAAGAACCAATCGTCATATTTTTTTTGAATTGTTTTAGATGAGTCAGGCATACAAGCAGAATATTAATTATCGTCAATCTGAGTTAAAACATAATTTATAAAGATGTCTTATAAAAATCAGAAGCTATAAAATTATAAGAGGATGTTTGAAAAGTCCTCTTCTTGGTAGCAAACATTTTAGATCCCCCTAAATCCACCTTAAAAAGGGGGACTTTGATTCCGGGTTCCCCCTTTTTAAGGGGGGTTAGGGGGGATCAATAAGTGCCTAAAATCACAGCCAACTACTTTTCAAACAACCTCTAACTGTTCAAATTTTGGATTTTAGATTTTTCCATCAATCCAAAATTGAATTACTTCTAACTACCGACTTTAGTCACCACAGCTTCAACTGTCGCTTTTTGTTCGTCAGTATCCACAGAAGTAACTGCCCAACGCAGAGGTTCGCCCTGTTTTTTCAACTCTGTTTCAATTACTTCTAGTAACTCTGCGGGAGTTTCTTGTAAATCAATTTCTGCGGTAATAAAATGAGTCGTCATTTTGGTAAATCCTTTTGATTTGTAGTTTCTAGAATAGCTGACTTCATCTGCGATGAAATCCTTGCGTAATTTATCAGATTTGGTAATCTCAGTGAACAGTTATTCAGTTATGCTAATCATTCGATATACTGATAAACTGTTCGCTGATTATTTGCCTTTGCCAAATTGTAACTGATAAACTACATCTTCTTTCTCTGTCTGAATTTTCAAATCAGAAAGGGGTTTGGCAATACAAAGCAATACGTAACCTTGCTTTTGCAAATCTGGACTAACGCCCATACCATCAGTTTGATCCACAGTTCCCTCGCTTATTTGACCGGCGCAAGTTGTGCAAACACCAGCATTGCAAGAACTCGGCAGTTCCAAACCGGCAGCATCAGCAACTGATAAGATCGTTTCATTTTCAGGAACTTGCAAGGTATGAATTTTGCCTTGGTGATCAATTTCTACGGTGTAAATTTTGGGCATATACAAAACAAGCGTGATGCTACGGACAAATGTATTACTTTATCTGAATTAGTTAAAAATATCCAGATGTCACTATAAAAGTTTAGGTTAAAGAGGGACAATTATAGCAACTAATTCTGAATAAGTTATAGATTAGTAACATTATTTACTATACAATACACAAATATATTAGTTAAATTTGCTTACTATAAATTGCGCGTAGGCGTAGCCCGCCGTAGGCATCGCGTTTCTTGAGAGACTGTATCTGTAAGTCTGCCTTTTGGCATCGGTTCCATGTCTTGGAAAGTTGACACCACACAAAACAAGGCGGCTTGGTCGCTTTATGTGGAATTGGTGACACGGATGTTGCATCAAAACCTCTGGCTAAGAGTAAGGTAGCTACAAGAACATCTACATCTTCATCAATATAAACTTGAGCAAAAATCGTCATTTTTGATTTAATCTAGCTTTAATCGCTGGATGGACTAATTCATCAGGGACATGATTACGCTCGATATATTCATTAATTTCTGCTTGATTATCTAAGTAAAAACTCAAAGCATCAAATACTTACGCTAAAGTTAAATGAGGTAGGTGTAGCGGAATTTCTTCTGGTCTAATACCTAAACGCCAATTTTCAACAATTGCTCTCACAGGCGTTCTACGTTTCCTTAATAATCGGTTCACCTGATAAAATATCAGGTTGTCGGGTAACATAGCGAGAGTTTGTAGTAGTTGTCATACTATTGAGATTTTTGGCAGTATCTCTGTTAATGTATCACAGACTAATACCCTACGCGGAAGCCAAAAGGCTTATAGAATAAGCTTTTCATTTTTATTGAAATTTTTTCCAACTCTGCGATCGCTGTAAATCAACAATATACACTATGTAGCGATGATTGCACTCACCAAGAAACTTTAGTCATCAATGTTATAAGGTTGACTCTTAAAGTTACAGCATTAAGCCTTAGAGCTAGAACATAAAGGCTTAAGGTTACAGCATTAAGCCTTAGAGCTAAAACATAAAGGCTTAAAGTTACAGCATTAAGCCTTAGAGCTAAAACATAAAGGCTTAAGGTTACAACATTAAGGCTTAAAGTTAAAGCAACATGGAATACAGACTATTTGTAGGGGCACAGCATCATTGGTATCAACTTAAGCTTAAACTCTTATTGCACAGGCATTTATTTTACCCCTCCCCTTGCTAAGGCTACGGTGTTAGGGGGTTAGGTCAATCGTTAGCTTTTCCACATAACGTGAAAAGCCAGATTGTCTATTGCTTAAACATAATATTATTTTGCTGAAAATCAACCTTTGATGATTAAATTCCGAGAAATCACGGACATAAATAAAAACTTTTACTAAAAAAATGCGTTTTTTGCTGAACCAGAATCCAGGTTAATTGAGAGAAAATAGCCCTGTGAAGCTATTAAAAGCGTAAAATTATGCCTCGAAAAAAACGTAGTTACCGGATTTTAGAAAAAGCTGAATTTAGAGTTGCCGGGCTGAAAGCTATCGATCCAAATATCAATTTTGATGATACTTGCAACTTGCAAAACCTGACTCAATTAATAGACAATTTTCACAATATGCTTGATGAGTATAACGCTGCTCTAGCTATGATTGACTCTTCTAGAAAAAAGCTGGATGAGATGGAAAAAACCTTAAGTCAGGTTTCAGACAAAATGCTGACTGGGGTTGGTTTCAAGTACGGCAAAAACAGCAACGAATATGAACTTGCAGGCGGCGTTAGAGACAGCGAACGTATCCGTAAAAGCAGATTAACACGCTTGAAATCTAACACAGATAAAAATGCAATAACCGCCATACCCTAACGGGAAGTCAAAAGTCAAAAGGTTTATAAAATCTGCTTTTAACTTTTTTAGAATGGTATCTGTGAAAATTAAAGGTGTCCAGCAGATCCCCGACTTCTTTAAGAAGTCGGGGATCTATTTCATCACGAATGATTCAGGAATGCTATATAATAAACTTTGTATTAACCCAGAACTTCCGAAATATTAAAATTGAATGACCAGGTTTATACATGATAAATTCGCCAAAGACTATTTAGAAGAACTACTAAAAGATTACGGAGAAGTCAAGGCATCAGAAAAAGTATCAGGAGAGATTAAAGAAATAGATGTTTTATTCACTCCTGCCAAACAGCAAAGGTCTAATATACAAATACTGGGTTTGCTAGGAAGATTTGCCGAACAGCCTGCAATTATAGAACCATACCGTAATCCAGCTTCTACCGATGAAATCTGCGACTGTATTCTCAAATTATTAGAAATCAAGGCTCTCCTGCGACGAGAAGCTAAAGCCAATAAAACCAAACTTCAGGACTCAGAAATTCCCAAATTGTGGGTTCTTACACCAACCATATCTGAAACTAGATTGTCTAGCTTTGGAACTATGCAAAAAGCAGGTTGGTTATCAGGAGTGCATTTTCTGCCAGATGCCTTGCGAACAGCAATTGTAGCGATACACCAACTACCCCAAACACCAGAGACATTATGGTTAAGGCTTTTAGGTAGGGGAAGCGTGCAGTCACAAGCAGTTATCGAGTTGCAAGCGTTACCATTAGATCATCCATACCAGAAAGCAACTCTCGAATTAGTTTACAACTTGCGCGAAAACTTGAGAGTAAACCAAGAATTAGAAGCAGATGATAGGGAGTTAATTATGCGATTAGAACCACTTTATCAAAGAGACAGAGAACAAGCCAAAGAAGAGGGAAGACAAGAAGGAAGGCAAGAAGGAAGGCAAGAAGGAAAAGAAGACTTAATACTGCGTCAACTAAATCGCCGTATTGGTGAAATTGATGCATTATTAATCGGGCGAATTAATGGTTTATCCATTGAACAATTAGAGAATTTAGGAGAGGCATTGCTAGATTTTTCTAGTGTTGCTGATTTAGAAACTTGGTTAAACCAACAATCAATCTAATTTATTATTACTACACCTGGCGACTAGAAGTCGCGGCTATACAGACGAAACGCACCTCCGTGGGTTAAAAATTGTTGATTTACTCTTAGTCCACGGAGGTGGACTTTGTTTGTGTAGTAGCGAATTCTATTCGCCTCATACTTTCAAACTTTCAGTATAAAAAAAGTTGCTAATAACCGATTAACAGTAAGGCTTCCACTAATAAAAGTAAGCTAAACTTTTATAGCCGAGTATTGCCTAAAAATATTTCATAATTGAAGGGAGAACATCCCAATGGAGAACATAAAAATGCTAGAACAATATCGTAAACACGTTGCTGAAAGAGCAGCACTCGGTATTCCCCCTTTACCATTGGATGCGAAGCAAACCTCAGAATTATGTGAATTACTGAAAAATCCGCCAAAGGGTCAAGAGGATATATTATTACATTTATTGCGCGATCGCGTTTCTCCTGGTGTTGATCCAGCAGCTTATGTCAAAGCTGGATTTCTCACCGCCATTGCTAAGGAAGAAATCACCAGTCCGTTGATTGCGCCCATCGAAGCGGTGCAATTGCTGGGCACAATGATCGGTGGTTATAACGTGCAATCTTTAATCGATTTGCTGCAATTGCCCACTGTATCCCTCTCCGACTCATCCGAAACACCTCTGGTAATGGGTGGACAAGGAAAGGAACCCATTTCCGCCTATGCCGCCAACGCCTTAAGCAAAATCCTCTTGGTGTATGACGCTTACCACGATGTTTTAGAGTTGTCGAAAACCAATCCTTTCGCCAAACGGGTGGTTGACTCTTGGGCGGAAGCTGAATGGTTTACCCTTCGCCCCACAGTTCCAGAAGCGATTACTGTCACCGTTTTTAAAGTTCCTGGCGAAACCAACACCGACGATTTATCCCCCGCCCAAAGCGCCACAACTCGCCCAGATATTCCCTTACACGCCTTAGTGATGTTAGAGTCACGGCAACCGGGAAGCTTGGCAACCATTGCCGAACTGAAGAAAAAAGGGCATCCTGTAGCTTACGTGGGAGATGTAGTTGGTACAGGTTCTTCTCGTAAATCTGCCATCAACTCGGTATTGTGGCACATGGGAAATGATATACCTTTTGTGCCAAACAAACGCGCTGGGGGTTATGTTTTAGGTGGTGCGATCGCGCCAATCTTCTTTAACACAGCAGAAGATGCCGGTGCTTTGCCTATTCAGTGCGATGTCACCAAACTCGAAACCGGCATGGTAATTACCATCCATCCCTACAAAGGCGAAATCACCAACGAAGCAGGCGAAGTGATTTCCACCTTTGCCCTCAAACCCGACACCATCCTCGATGAAGTCCGCGCAGGTGGACGCATCCCCCTACTTATTGGACGTACCCTCACCGATAAAACTCGTCTTGCACTCGGTTTAGAACACAGCACCGTTTTCACCCGTCCTCAGCAAGCCTTTGATACAGGCAAAGGCTACAGCCTAGCACAGAAAATGGTAGGTAAAGCTTGTGGATTAACTGGTGTGCGTCCCGGCACATCTTGCGAACCCATCATCACCACCGTTGGTTCTCAAGATACCACAGGCCCCATGACCCGCGACGAATTAAAAGAACTCGCCTGTCTTGGTTTCAGTGCAGACTTAGTGATCCAAAGTTTCTGCCACACAGCAGCTTATCCCAAACCAGTAGACATCAAAACCCATCACGAACTCCCCGATTTCTTTGCTTCTCGTGGCGGTGTCGCCCTCCGTCCTGGTGATGGTATCATCCACTCTTGGTTAAATCGGATGCTGCTACCCGACACCGTAGGAACTGGCGGTGACTCTCACACCCGCTTCCCCTTGGGTATTTCCTTCCCCGCCGGTTCTGGATTAGTCGCTTTTGCAGCCGCCTTGGGTGTCATGCCTTTAGATATGCCAGAGTCAGTTTTGGTAAGATTTAAAGGTGAATTGCAACCAGGTATCACCCTGCGGGATGTCGTGAATGCCATTCCTTACGTGGCAATTCAAAAAGGTTTGCTGACAGCAGAGAAGCAGAACAAGAAAAACGTCTTCTCTGGGCGAATTCTGGAAATAGAAGGTTTGCCAGATTTAAAAGTTGAACAAGCCTTTGAACTCACCGATGCTAGTGCCGAACGTTCTTGTGCCGGATGCACAATTAAGCTGAGTGTAGAGACAATTTCGGAATATCTGCGTTCCAACGTAGCGTTGCTGAAAAATATGATCGCACGGGGCTATCACGATGCCCGTACCATGCTGCGCCGTGTGGCAAAGATGGAAGAATGGTTAGCAAATCCCGTGTTATTAGAAGGTGATGCCGATGCAGAGTATGCCGAAATAATTGAAATTGATTTAAACGAAATCAAAGAACCAATTGTTGCTGCTCCCAATGACCCCGATAATGTTAAATTATTATCAGAAGTTGCTAATGATCCAGTGCAAGAAGTATTCGTCGGTTCTTGTATGACGAATATCGGTCATTATCGGGCAACAGCGAAAGTTTTAGAAGGCGCAGGTGAAGTTAAAACTCGTCTGTGGATAGCACCACCAACCCGCATGGATGAACACCAATTAAAAGAAGAAGGTGTATACAGCATTTTTGGGGCTGCGGGTGCTAGAACAGAAATGCCAGGATGTAGTTTGTGTATGGGTAATCAGGCGCGAGTTGCTGATGGCACAACAGTGTTTTCTACCTCTACCCGCAACTTCAATAATCGCATGGGTAAAGATGCGCGAGTGTATCTTGGTTCAGCAGAATTAGCCGCAGTTTGTGCCCTGCTAGGGCGGCTTCCTACAGTGCAGGAATATTTGGATATTGTGGCAAGTAGAATTGAGCCTTTTGCCGATGATTTATATCGGTATTTGAACTTTGATCAAATCCTCGGTTTTGAGGATGAAGGACGCGTGATTTCTAAAGAGGAGCAAGCTTTGTTAGTATAGTTTAATTAGGTGGGTATTATGCCCACCTAATATTTAGCATTTCCAAGAGGAATATTAATGACTAGTCCATCTTTTATCAACGAAAAAAATCTCTATGAACAAGACTTTTATTTGTGGATACAAACAATTGCCCAGCAGTTAAAAGAACATAATTTTAATGAAATAGATATACCTAATTTAATCGAAGAAATTGAAAGCATGGGGAGGAGTGAAAAACGCGAGTTAAAAAATAGATTAATTGTACTATTGATGCACTTACTGAAATGGCAATACCAACCAGAAAAACGTAGTGAAAGTTGGCGCAGTACCATTTCTGAACAGCGTATCTGTATTGAAACATTATTAGAAGATAGTCCCAGTTTGCAACCTATACTTGCACAAGTATTTGAAGATTGTTATCAAAAAGCTCGTCTCAAAGCATCTGATGAAACAGGTATTAAATTAAATTTCTTTCCTCAAGAATCTCCGTTTACATTAGAAGAAACTTTAAAAAATAGTTATTAAGTTGGAGGAAGGAATGAATTTTTATACCGTCGTACTCAGAAAAAATTCTGGCTATTGGGTTGCTTTATGTTTAGAAAACGGCATTGTCGGGCAGGGAAATAATCAAGAAGATGCAATTAAAAAACTGAAAGAAGCAATTGAATCTTTTGAAATTGTTTATGAGTCTGAAAGTAATATTTATAAATCTCCCATTTCAATAGATGAGTTACATGAATTTTTATTTGTTGAAGAAAAAGAACAAGATTCAGAGCAGTTTGTGCGCTGCTAGGGCGGCTTCCCGCAGTGGAGGAATATTTGGATATTGTGGCAAGTATAATTCATCCTTTTGCGGATGATTTGTATCGGTGTTTGAACTTTGATCAAATCGCAGGTTTTGAGGATGAAGGGCGCGTGATTCCGTTGGAAGAGATGCCCAGGCTTGAGGATATTTTGGATATTCGAGTTTAATTTATATATAGAAAAGTTTTAATAGTCTGTAGCAAACCTTTGGAACTTTAGAATAAATTACGACCATCCCAACATATCTGACCTAACCCCCCAACCCCTTCCCTACAAGGGAAGGGGGAGAAATCTGGCTCCCCTCTCCGCTTCGGAGAGGGGTTGGGGGAGAGGTCAATCATAATCTCAAAATAAACACCTATTTTCATACTTAATAAATGAATAATCCAACTCCCGAAGAACCCTATCCACCGAAAAAAGAGAGAACTCGCAATATTGTAATCGGCTACAAAGCAGACTTAGTTAAAGTGCAACGTGCCAAAGAACTTCGTCAGCAAATGACACCAGAAGAAAAAATTCTTTGGCAACATCTTCGTGCTAATCGCCTGAATGGTTTGCACTTTCGCCGTCAGCAGATTATCAATGGCTTTATTGCAGATTTCTACTGTCACTCAACTGCATTAGTGATAGAAGTAGATGGCAAAATTCATGAACAAACAAGCCGAATATGATGCAGAACGGGACAAAGTTTTGTCAGCTAGGGGACTGCGTTTGTTGCGAATTAAAAATGAAGAAGTTAGACACGATCTTGATAAAGTTTTGATGCGTATTTCCACAGCTTGTTCTCAACAGACCTAACCCCCTTCCTCCCTACAAGGGAAAGGGAAGAAATCTGGCTCACCTCTCCGCTTCGGAAAGGGGTTGGAGGTTAAGTCTATGACTCAACTTAGAAGCGTAGACTATATAGCCCTGACAATTGGACTGAAGCAGAAAATGTAACTATATTGTAACGGTGGCTTTAGTTGACGTTGCAAAAGTTTACATTTAGAATGGAATCGTCAAAAACAGATAAGTATTTATTCTTATTTATCCTGATAATTTGATATTCAGTGAGTATATATTCTTAATCTATATCAAAAATTTAATTTTCTAGAGTTAAAGAATGTTTACAAAAGTATTGATTCCTTAATACAATGAAATTAAAAGCGATAAGCCAAATTGATTGTCAGAAGTGATGAATGCTATTGAATTTCCCTGGCTAACAGCCATAATCCTTTTACCCTTGGTGGCTACCTTAGCCATCCCCCTAATCCCAGACAAGGAAGGTAGAACTGTCCGCTGGTATGGTTTGGGAGTTGCTTTTGCCGACTTTGCACTGATGATTTATGCCTTTTGGTATAACTACGACTTTCAGAGTTCAACACTCCAACTCGTAGAAAACTATCCTTGGATACCGCAGTTAGGTTTGCATTGGGCTGTGGGGGTTGATGGTTTATCGATGCCCTTGCTACTTCTGACAGGCTTAATAAATACCCTCGCAATATTCGCGGCTTGGAAAGTTACCACCAAGCCGCGATTATTTTATGGTTTGATGTTAGCGATGTACAGCGCCCAACTTGGCGTATTTGTTGCCCAAGATTTGTTGTTGTTCTTCCTGATGTGGGAAATCGAGTTAGTGCCGGTTTACCTGCTGATTTCCATCTGGGGAGGACAAAACCGCCGTTATGCCGCTACCAAATTCATTCTTTACACCGCTGCTGCATCAATATTTATCTTGATTGCTGGTTTTGCAATGGCATTCTCTGGAAATACCGTCACCTTCGACATGGCGACTCTAGGAATGAAAGAATATCCCAAAACTTTAGAATTGCTAGTTTATGCAGGTTTCTTAATAGCCTTCGGTGTAAAGTTACCAATTTTCCCTTTACACACTTGGCTACCTGATGCCCACGGTGAAGCATCAGCACCCGGTTCGATGATTTTGGCTGGTGTGTTGTTAAAGATGGGTGGTTATGCTCTCATCCGCTTCAATGTGGAAATGTTGCCCAATGCCCATGTGACTTTTGCCCCAGTGTTAGCAGTTTTGGGTGTGGTTAATATTGTCTACGGTGCTTGCTGTGCTTTTGCTCAAACCAACCTCAAACGCCGCTTGGCTTACTCTTCAATAGCCCACATGGGGTTTGTGCTGATTGGGATTGCCTCTTACACAGAGCTTGGTATCAGCGGTGCAGTGCTACAGATGGTTTCCCACGGCTTGATTGCTGCTAGCTTGTTCTTCCTCTCTGGCGTGACTTACGATCGCACCCACACCTTGATGATGGATAAAATGGGCGGTATGGCTAAAGTAATGCCCAAAACCTTTGCTCTGTTTACCATTGGTTCAATGGCTTCACTCGCCTTACCCGGAATGAGTGGTTTTGTGGGTGAGTTGATGGTATTTCTGGGTATCGCCAGCAGTGATGTTTACAGTTCTAGCTTCAAAGTTGTAGTCGTGCTGCTGTCAGCGGTTGGCGTGATTTTGACACCAATTTATTTACTGTCGATGCTGCGTCAAGTGTTCTACGGTGAGCAAAGTCAAGAGTTGCACTTGGATGCTGTAATATCTGATGTCAAACCCCGCGAAATATTTATTACCGCTTGTTTGCTGCTACCAATCATCGGAATTGGGTTTTATCCCAAGTTAGCAACGCAGACTTATGATGTGAAAGCAATAGAATTAGCCGCTCATGCTCGTCAAGTTTTACCAGTTGTTGCTCATCAACAACCATCAAGTCTGTACTCGCGGATTTTCTCTGCACCAACATTGGCTACTTCTCAAGTTGAAAGTTCGATTAACATTTCTGAGTAAATTAACTTTCCCATTAAGGGGTCTGCAAGTAAATTCTAAATATTAGGAGAATAAAGGGGTGGTTTCATAACCACCCCTAAAATTTTATAATTATTGAGTTGAAATAGATTTTTAGGTAAGGGCAACTCATGTAGACGCATTCGCAAAGTATCTTGTGCATTCGCAAAGTATCTTGTAGAGAAGCGGCTTCCCGCAGGGTATTGCCCTTACCTAAAAATTATTCAAACTGGAGAGTTCCGCCAATATTGGTAATGTGTTCATTAGCTTTAATGTTAGTTTTATTCATATCCCAGAAGACTCCAGCTTGAATCCTAGACAAAATTTAAGTTTTAATAAGTACTGTATTTCCTCACAAGTTCCTCACATTCTTTTTCATCAGATATCTAATATAAAGACATATAAGGACAAACGACATAAATATCTCTGTAATTTTAAGATTAATTTTTTTGATATCCCAGCAAAATATAGCCTTAGTCCTGACAAAGTTTAAGTTTTAATAAGTACTATATTTCCTCACAAGTTCCTCAGATTATTTGTATAACTTCAAGATAAAGACACTCAACTATTGCAGTAATTAGCTTGAGAGTTTACAGCCTTCTGGTGTTGGGGTCTTTCGGCAAAAGCTAGACTACCTCTTTTTTTAGCAAAGTATTGAGGCTTAATTTTACTTTTGCATCTACAGGAGAGTTATCTCATGGATTTTACAGAGAAATTGCCATTTTTTAATCTCAAGACTTTAGGCTATTACAGGTGAGTTCTACGAAGGTGGTGCTATACCTACACTAAGTTAATTCCTGCCACAGTTAAAAACGATTTAGTTTCTAAATAAAGTAAACCTTCTAGCAATTTATCCTGCACTAGTTAAAGAATTGGGGTAGATGCATTTTGACTGCATTTTCCATGAAAAAACAACTTTAACAACATAGGTACAATCAATATGAACTTTAAACAATTTGGTCTATTACTGTCTCTAACTACAATTCTTGGACTCAACGTGATTGCGACCAAGGTTTTGGCTGAAGAGCCTAGTATTACTTTTGGAGATGCACTCGGTTCTGGTGGATGTAAGGTTGCCGATCAGCTTCCTGGAGAGGATGGTAGAAGCTTATCGATCGTCTTGGATAACTTTAGTGCATTCAATGGTCAGCGTCAAAAGTGTATTTTACGCGTTCAAACTTTTATTCCAAGTGGTTTTATCATCCAAGATGTACAAGTACTGTACCAAGGAACTACTGATATTGATAGAAGGAGTAGAGGTACCAGCTTAAGCAGAACTTATAGCTTTAGTGGTGGCGCTCTTGGTCAAGCCGTAGCTCCCCCTAAAACTACCAAGTTTACAGGGAGTAAGGCATTTGCGGAGCAAGATGAGATTACTGTTCTAGCTGCTTCAGGTTTATGTAGTGGTGGTGGGCAAGGACTATTAGGTATTAATCTGATTGCACAATCCTCGCGAGGAAGTTCTATTTTCGTTGATACAGCCGATATCAATGCTGGGGATGTGAGACTTTATTTTGACCTAAAACGTTGCTAGTCCTTCCTTTTAGCGATTCTGCGGATAGATAGATGGTGATACACCGAGCCAGATTCTAAATTTGGTGGTCTTCAATGAGTGATGGATCTAAATCCCCCACTCATTGAATCTACCGAATGTATTCTTCTTTAAGATTATAAATTTCTGTTGATGGAGAATAAGATGATGTTGAGATTAAGTAATGCACGTAATTTTTTCATATTAATGTGCTTGTTTTTTTTCTATTCTTATGATGCCAATTCATCTAGCACTGTTGCTGCAATAGATAACCAGCCAAAATTTTTGGTTAATAAGAGATGTAATATAAGTTTCGATCCGCAAATAAATCAGTTTACACTTGGCTCTAATCTAACTGTAAACGCACAATCGCCAAGGGCTAGATGTATTATTAGAATTAATACCTCTAATACTCAAAAGCAATTTAGGCTTGTGCCTTTAGCTTTAAAAGGTGTAGTCAAGAAAGCACCAGCACAAATAGCTATATCATCATTTTTAGTTGGCGAGAAACCAACTCCATATCAAATGATATATGGAAGTGCTATGAATTTTGATTTGACTAATCAAATACTTCCAACTAACTATACCAGTACAGGAAAAAGTGTTTTAGCCATTAATGTAGTATTAATGACGAACGGAGGAGAATTAGAGTTGACAGATATGAAGTTTGCACTTCAATAACAATAAAATATGGTTTGAGTGCTTCTTTAATTTCCGAACTGAGAAGCGATCGCTCCTTTAGGAAATGGGATGCTCCCATTATTCCTCATAAGCATGAGTTATAAAACAAGTAAGTCATTTTGCCTTATGCTTTTGTCAGATTTGACCTCTCTCAAACCTCTCCACAACACGAGGAGAGGCTCAATCAACGAACTGAAGTTAAACTGTTGTCGCAGCAGCACTTGGTAAACTCACTTTCAAGCGCTTAAACATCGCTTCTCGTGCTTGTACAGCGAGACTATCGTCAAAAGGTTCTAAGGTAATTTCCTGCTGATACTTTAGCCGCAGCGCTGTTTGAATTAACCAATCGGCGACAAAAGGATTTTTCGGTAACAAAGGGCCGTGGGAATAAGTAGCGATCGCATTCTGATAAAATGCTCCTTCTGTCCCATCTTCACCATTATTTCCCAAGCCGTATACCACACGTCCCAAAGCTTCCACTTTCCCCAGTTTGGTACGTCCGCCGTGATTTTCAAAGCCTACCAAATATGGTGTGCTACCAGTCATCTCTTTTAAATCTCGCGCTAGACGTGAGGCTGTCACTTCAATTACCAAGTTGCCAATACACCGCTTAGTATTTTCACCAGGATGAACGGAAACTAAATCGAGTATCCCCAAACCTTCAATCCGTTGTCCCAAGCCTGGTTCATAATAATGTCCCAGTAATTGGGGTGAACCACAAGTAAATACTCCCGGTGTGCCATTTTCGATTTTCTCGCGCATGGCATCAGCTTTCGCACCCTGCAAATCACGCATGACAATCTCTTGCTGGCGATCTTGTGCGCCACCACCAACTATGACATCTACAGTTTTAATATCTGCGGCTGTGGAATTTTGATCTAGGGGTAACACTTTAACATCGTATCCCCGCCATTGAGCGCGACGTTCTATAGTAATTACATTACCGCGATCGCCATAAGTACTCATCAGCGTCGGATAAAGCCAACCAATTGTTAATTCTAAATTTTGAGAACTCATAAATTTCGGGAATGGGAAATGGGGAATAGGACGATCACAAATGACAAATTTAAAGAATTTTTCGCCCAGTCAGAACTTCTCGCACTTCTAGCATGGCTGAGTAGGTAGGTAGAATATGCAAAGTTTCATTCTCTGGTGTATGCTCTAATGCAGTTGCGATCGCTTGTCGCAAATCTTCTTCCACAATTAAATTTAAGTTGCTATCAAGGGACTTTTGGCTGTAACGTAGACGTAGTGCCATATCATAGACGCGATCGCCACTCACTACTAAAGTCCCGCCGCGTTCGACTAATTTCTCGGTATCCACATCCCAAATCCAGGATACATCAGTGCCATCGGGTGTGCGATCGTTCAATACCAGCAATGTGGTTTTATCTGTGCTTTGAGTAACTACGCGAATGGTTTCATTCGTGCCCACAGGATTTTTTGATAACAATATTCGCACTCGTTTACCGTTAATTACCAAATCTTCAGCCCGACCAAAAGCAGCTTGGAAGTTGTTAATAGTATCTCTGATTGTTACTTCATCAACTCCTAACTCAATAGCCGCAGTTGCAGCCGCCAAAGTATTATATTTGTTGTATAAACCAACCAGAATTTGCGACCATTCACCACTTTCGAGAGTTGGTTTACTTTTGCTAAAACCACACTTGGGACAAGTAAAGTCTCCCAAATGAGACAAATAAACGCCCTTGTAATCTAAAGAATGTCCACATTTGGGACAATAAATAGAATCAACAGCGTGAGGAATAGCTTCTAGATAATGTTCTGGTTCATTCAAGCCAAAGAATAACACCCGTTGAGGTAACTGCTGACCGAGGTTAGATAAAGTTGGGTCATCAGCATTGGGAATTACTACCGTTTCTGGTGGTAGGGTAGAAATAACTTTTGTCCAACGCTTACTAATTGTGTCTACTTCGCCGTACCTATCGAGTTGGTCGCGGAACAAGTTTAAACAAAGAATGATTCGCGGCTGGAGTGGTGCTAATACTCTTGGTACAATATTTTCATCAACTTCCAAAATGGCGTAATCAGAATTTAGCGTACCTAGTAAGTTGGCGCTTTCTAACAGCGCTGTCATCAAGCCATTTTCCAGATTTGCACCTGTAGAATTATGAGTGACACGAAAACCCTTGCGTTCTAGTATTGTGCATAAAAGCAGCGCTGTAGTAGTTTTGCCGTTAGTCCCAGCAATTAAAATCACCCCGTTTTTAACTTGCTGACTCAATAATTGTAAAAGGCGGGGTTCAATGCGACGAGCAATTGCGCCTGGTAATACACTACCAGCACCTAGACGGAGCGTAGGCGCAGCCCGTCGAAGACATTGCACAATAAAGGTTACACTCTTTGCCACTGAAACCGCGAAACCCAATCGCAGCCTATCTATGAATTGTATTTTGTTTCCCACATCTGTACCCTAGTCTTCTGGCGGTTGCTAATTAAAAGTGCAAATTTAATCTTGTGAGTTTAGCGAATCCTGGCTGAAAAAGCCAGTATTCGCAATTTTAGATTTTGGATTGTTGCGCTACTTTACCTCTGTTTTGACTTGCGCGTAGCGATACCGGCCACTTGCGAGAGATAATCTCAGTAGGCGTTATCTTAAAAAATAGTGCGTGGGCGTAATTACATATCCAGCCCAGTTGGCCAAATTCAGCACAAACTCACAACAAGTAGTAGCTTGCAAGGTTCCTTTTGATGAATAGCACAAAGTTTCTTTTTTTACATAAACAAATTACTGGCTGGCGAAGGTGGTTGTCCAAATGCCTGTTGTTGCTTGTAAGTCTTTTCATTATAAGTATGCAACCTGCATCTGCTGGTCTTAATAATGATTTATATGATGGCAACATCTTTGTCGTTTATGCTGGCAATGGTTCATTGGTTCCTCCCAGACAGACACTCGCACAGACTTTAGCGGAACATAAACCCGTATTTTTGGCCTTTTATTTAGATGATAGTAGCGATTCCAAAAGATATGCCATTTCCATTTCACGGGTACAGGAATTCTATGGTCGGGTAGCAGAGATTATGCCGATTAATGTAGATACTATCCCACCTAAAGAGACCTACGACCCTACAGAACCAGGATATTACTTTGCTGGGAGTGTTCCTCAAGTCGTGGTGTTAAATAAATCAGGTGAGGTAGTTTTGAATAAAAAGGGTCAAGTAGCTTTTGAAGATATAGACGATCAATTTCGTAAAATCTTTGATTTATTACCACGCACTGAAACAGCACAGCTAAAGCGGCGAGCCTTTAACGAGTTTAGTAGTGAGTTAGCTAAGTAACTTATGGGGTAGACCAATTTGGTCTGCCCTAATTTTTAGTTATATCTGTTACTACGTTGCCGCCGATGTCAAAGCATAATATTGAAATATCTGTATTCGCAAATGAGGAAATTAATCCATAGTCTATAGTCAGTAATCAATGCCCATTGTCCAATAATTAACTAGAGTGTATTCTGATGTCAAAGGTTTACACCACCCAGGAACTAATTCAAATTTTGGCAGCCGAACGCCAAGCTTGCCTTAAAGGAAAGCGCTTAAAGTTAGAAATAAAAGTCTCTGGCAATCCTGTAATTGACCAGTTTATCAGAACTGATGGGTTGCAACAGTTTACTGCCTATCAAGATTTCAAAACTGCAATTCACGAGTATCAGAAAGAAAATCGAGTTTCCGGTATTATTTGGCGAGAAGTGACAGTTAAAGGAAAAAGCTTGCATTATCCCGAAATAGATACTGAGTTAATTGCCCTCAATGGTGACTTAGAGATATTAAAAGCTGCTAAAAATTCCATCGTAGAATTTTGGTATGAAGTCACTATAGGAATGGATTTATACTTGAGTTTTAATAATAGTAAACAACACCAACAAATTGTCACATCTGATGTAGAGAGAATTGTTCAAAGAACAGAGTGGGCAAGTTTGTGCAAGTGGGAAAATTCTAGCTTTTTGGAAATGATTTTGCAGTTAGGATGGGGTAAACCAGAAGAAGCTTATTATAAACGAGGAAGACCGCGATCGGGTAGTGAATATATTCATGCAGTCAATCCCGGAAATCGCCCTATTGGTTGATTGATGTGTTGGGTCAGAATACTAAAACCAATGACAAAATGACGGACAGAATTGCGACAGAATTGCGTTTACTTTGCTTTCTTAATAAGGCACTCTATCTATAACAGAAATTTTAACTGTACAGATAAGCAGTAGCATGAAAGTACGCGAAGTTATCAAACGACTAGAAGTTGATGGTTGGTATATTGCTTGAACTAAAGGTAGTCATCGACAGTTCAAACATCCTGATAAACCCGGTGTGGTTACAGTTCCAGGTAAATTGTCTGACGACTTAGCCCCTGGTACTCTCAGTAGTATTTGGAGGCAAGCACAGTTATAAGGAGAATCGCAATGCAGTATGTAGTGGTGATTGAAAAGGCTGAAGGTAATTACTCTGCTTATGTCCCTGATTTACCAGGTTGTGTAGCTGTGGGTGAAACTTTAGAAGAAGTCAAGCAGATGATTACAGAAGCTATTGAATTTCATATAGAAGGAATGTTAGAAGATGGTTTACCTATTCTTAAACCTACAAGCATCGCTCATGAGGTTTAAGTTGCAAACTACAGCAAAATATAATTATAAAAAACTACTAAATTAATAATAAACAATCATTTTAGATATTTTGTAAAGTTAGTTTTGAAAGTTTATAGTAAGGACTTTAGTGCTTAGAAAACAAGGACTAAAGTCCTTACTACGAACTTGTTAAGAAACAATGCTTATCGACTTTGAACTATGGACTCTTGACTAGAGTTTTCAAGTTCTGGAAGTTCTACTCTGGCGGGTTTCCAACCACCTGCCCAAGCAAGACATAGATGACGGAAGCGATCGCCCCGCACCTCAAAATTTGGGTACTGATCGAAACTCGCACAAGCCGGAGATAGCAACACCACAGGCGCTTGATACTGCTTGGCTAATTCTGCCGACTTGGGAACTGCCCTTTCCATAGTTTCCACAATATGGTAAGTATGATACCCCACCTCTCGCAGACGTTTGGCAAATGCAGGTGCAGCAGAGCCAATCAATAACACAGCAGCAGCTTTGGTTTGAATTTGTGCTAACCAGGCAGTATCATCACCTGCTTTGGCTTCTCCACCAGCAATTAAAATTGCTGGACTGTTAACAGATGCTAAACCTACTTCAGCCGCATCATAGTTGGTAGCTTTGCTATCGTTAATGAAATCAATACCTTCCCATGTGCAGATATGCTCCAAACGATGGGCAACACCAGGAAATTCTCGAATTGCAAGTGCGATCGCATCACGATTAATTCCTGCTAATCTTGCTGTTGCTACTGCCATCAAAAGATTTTGCTGGTTATGTTCTCCCACCATTCGTAAACTAGATACTTTCACAATCGGTTCTGGTGTCGAGGTTGCAGTCAATTTTTCTACAACCCAGCCGTCTTCAATGTAAAAGCCTTTTTCGCTAATCAGAAAATCTTTTCCTTTGACACTTGTCCAATAGGCATCAGGCCAAGCACTTAAACCTAACTGGCTCAAGTAGGCATCATCGCCATTGAACACTTGCAACTCAGACTGACGTAATAACTTGGCTTTGATATTGTAATAGTTCTCTAAAGTCTGATGGCGACTAAGATGATCCGGCGTGAAAGTCGTCCAAACACCGATCCGGGGAGCAAGAGAACTCGAAGATTCTATTTGATAGCTGCTAACTTCCGCAATTACCCAATCGAGTGAAGAGTGAGGAGTTAAAAGTGAGGAATTATCAAATGCCTCCCCTGCCTCCCCTGCCCCCCCTGCTCTTTTCCCCCTCTGGGATAGAGCAACTTCACAAGCAGCATAACCAATATTCCCGCAGGCAGGTGCATTTAATTCTGCTGCTTGGAAAATGGCAGCAATTAAAGCTGTGGTAGTAGTTTTGCCATTAGTGCCAGTAATTCCTACCCAAGGTAGCGATTGTAAATTTCGCCAAGCGAGTTCCATTTCGCCAATGGTTTCAATACCTAACTGACGTGCCTCAACTAATACGGGAATATCCCAAGGCACGCCAGGACTAACGACTATTAATTGGGGTAAATTAGCACCATTCAATTCTAGGGATTGTCCTAGTTTAACGGTTATTTGCTCGGCAGCGAGTTCTTGTTGTTGTTCTAGGAGGGTTTTGGAGGTGTTGCCATCACTCAGCTCTACCTCCCAACCTTCCCGTTTCAACAATCTCGCCGCAGCAACACCGGACTTTCCCAATCCAACAACAGTAGCTTTGGACATAGATTGCAGCAGAGTGTCCCTGGTTAAGCACTCCCTATAGTAGCGTTTCTTGGCAAAAATTACACAAGTTTTTGTTGACCTACGCTACAGATTTTTGACGATCGCACCGAAGTCAGCTAAAACACGGGCATGATTGCGAACTAGTCCCAGCAGATGTAACCGATTACGCTTGACTTCTGGATCGGAGTCCATAACTAAAACGCTATCGGGGCCATCAAAGAAATTACTAACTGCTGGAGCAAGTTTTGCTAATGCTGCTACTAACAGTTGATAATTTCGGGTCTGCTGTGCTGCTTGAGTTTGTGGTACTGATTCGATTAGCGCATTATACAAAGCCGTCTCAGAAGGCTTTTGGAATAATTCTTGACGAACTACGGTTGTTGGTTCTAGCTGTTTTGTATCCAAATCACCTTGGGCGGCTAATCGTGTGGAACGGTTAACAGTTTCGTAGATGTTATCTAAGGTACTATCGTTGCGGATTTGTTGTAAGTATAAGGCGCGATCGCGGACATCCAATAAATCTTTTAACGTCCGTTCTGTGTATTCTGGGTCATTTTCTCCCAAAACTGCATTTACTAAGTCGTAATCAATCTGCTTTTCTTCTTGTAGTAAAGTGCGGATGCGTTGCAAGAAAAACTCTTGTAATGCTGTGGTTAATGATGTCCCATCTTTATGATATTTGGCTGCAAAGTCTGTTGCTATTTGCGCCAATAAATCATCTAAATTTATCGGCAAATTATCAAACCAAACAATTTTAACTACAGCGTTAGCTGCACGGCGCAAGGCAAAGGGATCGGATGAACCGGAGGGAATTAAGCCTAAACCAAAGATACTCACTAAAGTATCTAATCTATCTGCCAAGCCAACAATTTTACCTGTGAGTGTTTCAGGTAAAATATCACCGGCTGCCTTTGGCAAATAGTGTTGATAAATTGCCTTTGCTACTTCGGCATCTTCACCACTGGCTAAGGCATATTTTTCTCCCATAATGCCTTGCAATTCAGGGAATTCATACACCATTTGTGTCACCAAATCTGCTTTACATAATAAAGCAGCACGTTGGATTCTTTGGCTTTGGTCTTCGGCTAATTCTAATTGACTGCTAATTTTCTCGGCAATTTTAACTATTCTATCTACCTTGGTACGCACTGATCCCAATTCTTCCTGGAAAGTGACTTTTTCCAACTGCGGTAAAAAGCTATCTATTGGCTTAGTTAAATCAGCGTCGTAGAAAAATCTGCCATCAGCTAATCTGGCACGAATTACCCTTTCATTGCCGACGGCAACAATATCTGATTTTTTCGGATCGCCGTTAGAAATGGTGATGAAGTTGGGTAATAATTCTTGCTCAAAACTCCCTGGTTTGAATACAGGAAAATAACGTTGATGAGTAACCATCACTTCAGTAATTACCTCAGTTGGTAATTCTAAAAATTCTGGTTCAAATTTTCCGACAACTGCGGAGGGATATTCTACAAGGTTGGTTACTTCCGCCAACAAATCGGGGTAAATTACTGTATACCCGCCCAAATTCTGTGCAACTGCATTTACTTGCTCTTTGATCAGATTTGCCCGTTCCTCTGGGTCAACGGTGACATAAGCAGACTTGAGAGCGGTAACATAATCAGTAGCTTGGGCAATTGTCACAGGTTCAGGATGCAAAACCCGATGACCTTGAGAAATGCGATCGCTCTGAATCGTTTTAGAACCATTTACTAATTCTAAAGGCAGCACTGTCTCATCTAACAAAGCTACCAGCCAACGAATTGGTCGGGAAAACCTCGCATCCCCATTCCCCCAACGCATCAACCGCTTACCTTCTAAACCCCAAATCCACTGGGGAACAAGTTCTGTCAAAATTTCCGCCACAGGACGACCGGGAATTCTTTTTTGCACAAATACAAATTCCCCTTTGTCGGTGGGGCGAACAGACAGCGCATCCAGTTCCACACCTTGCTTTTTGGCAAAGCCTGCGGCGGCGGCTGTCGGCTGACCATCTTTAAAGGCGGCTTGGGCGGGGGGCCCTTTTATTTCTTCTTCTCGATCTGGTTGCTGCGATGGTAGACCTGTAATCAATACCGCCAGCCGCCGGGGAGTACCGTATATCTGGATACTTTCACCCTTGAGGCTGTTTGCTTCCAGGCTTTGGGGAATGCGTTCCTGCCATTGCACTAAAGCATCACTGAGAAAACTTGCAGGTAGTTCTTCTGTACCAACTTCTAATAGAAACCCAGGCATATAACACTGTTTTCAACTTTGCGTAGCTCAACTTTATCAGTTATTCTCAGGCGATCGCTCGTGATTTTTAGCTGAATCATAAACTTGACATTTTATGCAAAACTTTATAAAACAAGTGCTTTTCTTCATAGATTCATTACATTACATCTTGTATTTTATGCGGTATTTACGGATATATATTTCTATCGTAAGCTTAGTAGTTGATTGATGCATTGATATATGCATCATCAAAATCAATTTTGGAGTTATGACCATGAAAAATATTTTCGCCAAAATCACCGCGATCGCAGCAACCAGCGTTGCGATCGCTGCTGGTGCTAACAACCCAGTCCAAGCTATTGAATTAAACTTTAACTGGCAAGGTGATGCTGGTTACTCTGCAACAGGTTCATTCAGCTACGACGAAACTACAGCACCAACAATCATTTCAGAACTTGGTAGTGGAGCCACCAACTTTTTACAATCCTTGAATGTCTCCTTCTTAGACCCATCTAAAAATCTTCTGGGAACTTATAACACCGTTAGTGGTGGAGTATCAGAATCTAACTTCTTCGCTTTCAATTTTAATACTTCCACTCACACATTGTTTGGCCCCTTTGATGTCGCCGGAGGGACGGGTGTAATTGCAGAATATTTCTTTCAGGGAACAGTTGGCGACTCTTTGCAATTACGTCAGGATGTCGATCAACAGGGAACGTCAACAACACTGGATCAAAATTCCGGCTCTATTCAAGTGTCCAAAGTCCCAGAACCTGCTTCTCTCTTGGGTTTGCTAGCATTTGCTGGTTTGGGTGTAGGTTCAACTTTCAAGAAAAAGCAAGCCTCTGACTAGAAATTAGGGCTTTCTAGTCAGAGCTTGCCAAATTTACTGAATCTCTATTCTAGCCCTACTAGTTCAGTTAACTAGTGGGGTTATCATATAACCTCATTATAAATATGAGTGAAAAAAAAATTTAGAGACGTAGCACTGCTAAGTCTATACAAGGATTTTAGATAACGTATATTTAATTTTACCAAATGTCTATTAGTTTGTCATCAACACTTTTACAACGTTCAGTGCTGAGTGAAATTAGTTTTACTTTTATCTCAGCATTTATAATTCAGCACCTAAGACTGTTTTGGTCGGTGCTTTTGAACTACTTAAAAAGTGGGATTTTGCTTAGTGAATACAATACTGATAACTTGGTTAAGAATACTTCATGTGCCAGTTGAGAAGGCGGAATGAGGGTTATATGCATAATAGTAAATATAATGTTACAATTTTCCAAGTATAAATTGAGGCATTAGTTCGGAGATAAACAGACCAACTATTGTCATAATCACCAGAAAATAAAGTCTATATTTATCAATAGTCTAACCTGTGTATACAAAGTCATATTTTGATTTTTCAGTGTTTTATGCGGGACAAAAATTCTCTGTTGAAAACCACGAAGAAAATTTCTAACCAATGTTTAACACATTTTTTTTAATCAAACAATTTAACCAATCAAAATACAGCATTTGTAAATAAATGAGGTAACAAAATGCAGGGATACAAATCAGATATAAATAGTTTTTATCTCTGCCTCCTGCTTCCAAATCGGTGGCTTTGTACTTCATGCAAAAAAATGCTGTAAATAATAAAAATAGCAGCCCCACTGGCTATTAATAAGTAATCTGCTCGTCTCATGCTCTCTTTACAAAATTCACAAATAGTTCATGCATATTCTAATTTATTCCTACAACTATCATCCAGAGCCAATTGGAATTGCTCCGTTAATGACTGAATTGGCAGAAGGACTAGTAAAGCGAGGTCATAAAGTGCGAGTGATTACGGGAATGCCCAACTATCCTCAGCGCGAAATTTACGATGGGTATCAGAATAAGTGGTATCTTACAGAACAAAAAAATGGCGTTACAATTGCGCGAAGTTACGTCCGTATTAAGTCTAAACCGAACCTCGTGGATCGGCTGTTACTGGAGTTGAGCTTTGTTTTCACGAGCTTACCCCAAGCCTTTAAAGGTGGGCGACCAGATGTGATTATCTTAACAGTACCACCGCTACTAGGTACGTTGCCAGCAACAACATTGGGCTGGTTATACAACTGCCCAGTAGTTCTAAATGTGCAAGATATTTTACCAGAAGCTGCTGTGCGTATCGGGCTATTAAAAAACAAGTGGATGATCCGAACTCTTGCAGCTTTAGAGAAATTTGCATATCGGACTGCACATACTATTAGTGTGATCACTGATGGGTTTCGTGAGAATTTAGTCAATAAGGGAGTACCTGTTAATAAAATTGTTTGTATTCCCAATTGGGTAAATGTAAATTTCATTCGCCCGTTACCGAAACAGAGCAACTCCTGGATATCTAGCCATCAACTCAATGGGAAATTTGTAGTACTTTATTCAGGCAACATTGCTCTAACGCAAGGTTTAGAGACAGTAATTGAAGCAGCCGTTTGTTTACGTCATATCAAAGATATTGTCTTTGTCATTGTTGGCGAATCAAGAGCATTGCAAAGGTTGCAGGAATATTGTCTATCAAATGGAGCAGATAATGTTTTGCTACTACCGTTACAGCCGCGAGAAAAACTACCTGAAATGCTAGCAGCTTCTGATGTCGGGCTAATTGTGCAAAAGCACAATGTGATTTCGTTCAATATGCCTTCAAAAATACCACTGTTGTTGGCGAGTGGTCGCCCAATTGTGGGTTCAGTTCCCGCCACTGGTACTGCTGCCAAAGCCATCGAACTCAGTGGTGGTGGGATAGTTGTTGAGCCAGAATCACCCCAAGCAATGGCCGCTGCGGTACATGATTTATATGCTAATCCGGCTCTAGCCAAGAAGCTAGGTAACACAGGAAGACAATTTGCCGAAGAAAACTATTCCTTAGAGCAAGCGCTCGATCGGTATGAGTGGCTTTTTTCTCATATTGTTACCAACCGAAAATCAACTGTGGGGATTTTACCGAAATTCGATTCTAAGAAATCAGTTGTGGATGGTTGAAGGGGATTGAGGATGTATCACTCGTCAGCTACACAAACAAAACCCCGATTGGGATCAATTAAATCACCCATTCGGGTGAGTTAAAGATCAACCGATCGGGTGAACTAACTGTAGGAAGTTGAGACTGCTCAAAAATAGGAATCTAGAGAACACTGGGTGATTGTACGTCGTTCTTGGTGAGGATAACTTGATGAAACTCGCAACTTTGATTAAGACAGCTGAATTAATCAGCGTAGGCGTATACTCCTGTAAAGAAGCAAAGCTACGCGTAGCATCTCGTAAATAAGGCATCGCTCCAGACTTTTTTCTTCCTTAAGATCAGTATTCACTAATACTTAAGGGCGATAAACTCATCTGTAACTTATACCAATCTGGTCTGCTATGTGGTTATAATGCAAGCAAGCGCTTGCAGACACTCATAGAGAACTTAGCGTCAAGTACGGCACAAACTTATGCACCCTTGATCTAGTCAGCAACTAAGGTATTTGCAACGGCAAGTTTAACCACGGCGACAACGCGAGAAATTGCTCGTGTTGCTGCGGTCAATGAGGTAACTTTATTTCGTCATTTCCAAAACTGAAAAGCAACTTAGCTTGCTCCAATTACCGAAGCGATCGCTTTACAGACCGAAGCTTTAGCTGCAACAACATGAACCGTGCTTTCTCTCTGAGCTAAGGCACTGGGTTTATACTGACTAACAAAAAACTATAAATTACACTTTAAGAAATTGAACGGAGTTAAGTAATGTACAAATTAACCATAATGTGTTGAACAAAATTGCTTCATTTTAGGTGCTAGACATCGTGAGCGATCGCCCAAATACCCAAACATATTTGTCACCAACATAGAGAAAAAAGGGCTAAAAAACTATTCAAATAATGCTTTTTTAGCGAAGAGTAGATTGCCCAAGTCTAAATCCACAAGACGAGAAAACGAAGATGTCCCATTCTGAGTTCCCTGACTCTCCCTTACCGATTGAAATAGAACAGCCTGCTGTTAATGATTCTAGTCAAGAGTCGCAACAATTGCCACAGCGATCGCCTAAGCCACCTCAAAAACGTCGTTGGCCGCTACTATTAGGAATCCTCTTATTAATTGGAGGTGTAGGTTTTGGTTGGCGCTGGTGGCAAACTAGTAATGCACCAGCGGCTGAAGCAAATGCCGGTCAACCTAGAGCAGTTCCGGTCAAGCTAGCAACTGTGCAAACTGAAACTGTTCAAGAAAGTTCGGAGTTTATTGGCTCCTTAGAGGCTCCACGTTCAGTAATCATCAAGCCACAGGTTGAAGGACGAATTACCGATATTTTCATCCAAGAGGGCAACCGCGTTCAACAAGGACAAGTCATCATTAGTCTGCAAAGTGATAATGTCCAAGCTCAATTGTTACAGGCTAGAGGCTCACTGCAACAAGCCCAAGCACGTCTTGCTGAACTCAAAGCAGGTACACGACAAGAAGAAGTTGCCCAAGCTAGAGCGCAGTTAACCCAAGCCCAAGCTCGCTTTAGAGATGCGCAATCGGGATCGCAACCAGAAGAAATTGCTCAGGCTGAGGCTCAAATTCAGTCAGCTAAATCCGATGTGGAACTAGCACAGTCACGCGCCAAGCGATATGCACAATTGAGAAAAGAGGGAGCAGTTTCCCAAGATACCTTAGAAGGATATGTCAAAGAACAGCAAAGTGCTGAAGCTGCCCTGGTTGTAGCCCAGAAACGCTTAGATCAACTCCGCCAAAGCAGAAGATCGAGTGTTAATGAGCTAGCTGGTGCTTTGGAACAACAGAAACAAAACTTAAGACAACTAGAAAATGGTTCGCGTCCAGAAGAAATTGCCCAAGCGCGATCGCAAGTAACTCAAGCAGCTGGACAACTCCAAGCCGCTCAAGTCCAATTGCAATACACAAAAGTTCTGGCACCTTTCACTGGCATTGTTGGTGATATTCCCGCAAAAGTGGGAGATTATGTGGAAAAAGCAGATCAACTGACTACACTCACCAGAAACGACTCTTTAGAACTGAATATTTCTGTTCCCGTAGCTGAAGCCAGAAAGCTACGCTTGGGCTTACCTGTGCAAATGCTGGATGTCCAAGACAAACCCATCGCAACCGGTAAAATCAGTTTTATCTCCCCAAATGCTAGTTCCGATTCGCAGACAGTTTTGGTAAAAGCCAACTTTGGCAATTCGAGAAATCGACTGCTTAATCTTCAGTCAGTGCAAACCAAAGTGATCTGGAACGAACGTCCAGGAATTTTAATTCCAGTTACAGCAATATCTCGCTTGGGTGGAGAGACTTTTGTGTTTGTGGCGCAAGCGCCGCAAGAAAAGTCTAAACCTGGAGCGCCAGCTTTAGTAGCTCAACAAAAACCGGTGAAATTAGGAGTTATTGAGGGGAATAATTATCAAGTTATCGAAGGACTAAAAGCGGGGGACAAAATTGTTGTTTCCGGCATTCTTAACTTAACCAATGGCGCTCCCATTACTCCTGAAACAGAAGAAGTTGGTAGCCAGAAGCCTTAGCTGAAGAAGGAAGATGAGGGCACGGGGGCAGATAAGCAGGGGGGAAATAACCAATGCCAATGCCTCATGCCAAATACCAAATACCCAAAGCCCAATTTTTAAACTATGTTTGTTGACTTCTTTATTAAGCGGCCAATTTTTGCGTCGGTATGTGCGATCGTCATCCTTTTAATCGGATTAATCAGTATTCCCACACTACCGATCGCTAGATTCCCAGAAATTAGTCCCACTCAAATTAGTGTAACTTCCAACTATAGCGGAGCTAGTGCAGAAGTCGTAGAAAGCGGTGTGACAAATATCTTAGAAAGGCAAATCAACGGGGTTGAGGGACTAAGATATCTGACTTCTAGCAGCAGTAACGATGGTACAAGTACCATTACAGCCACCTTTGATTCATCACGGGATAAAGATATTGCGGCTGTGGATGTGCAAAACCGTGTTTCTGTTGCCCAACCACAACTACCAGAGAGTGTGCAACGCACGGGAGTTCGGGTATCAAAAGAGTCTAGCAACATTCTCTTGGCAATTGGTTTATACGCTGAAAATAAAGAGTACGACAACATATTTTTAAGCAACTATGCCGACCTTTACCTAGCAGATGCCTTAAAAAGAGTCAAGGGCGTGAGCAACGCCCAAGTTTTTGGCGAACGTCGCTACGCAATGCGTTTGTGGTTAGATCCGAGTCGGCTTGCCAGTCGGGGACTAACGACTAAGGATGTAGCAAATGCCCTATCCGAACAAAACTTGCAAGTTGGTGCAGGGAGAATTGGACAAGAACCGGCTCCTGAAGGACAAAGATATCAACTGGATGTGCGTGCTGTCAGCCGATTAACAGAACCATCAGAATTTGAAGAAATTGTCCTGAAAACTCAAGATGATGGTACGTTAGTTAAGCTCAAAGATATAGGTAGAGCAGAACTAGGCGCAGAAAACTACAGTTCATTTCTGCGATTTCGGGGCAATGATGCTGTCGGTTTAGGGATTTATCAGGTTCCTGGCAGTAATGCCTTGGAAGTAGCCAAGGGAGTCAAAGCTGAACTGGTGCGATTGGCACCGAGTTTTCCGCCAGGAATGAAATATCAGGTAGCTTTTGACACAACATCCTTTGTAGAAGAGTCCTTGGCAGAAGTAGTCAAGACTCTGATTGAAGCCGTGGTGTTGGTTGTAATTGTAATTTTTGTGTTTTTACAAGACTGGCGAACCACTTTAATTCCTGCACTGACCATTCCGCTTTCCTTAATTGGAACGTTTGCCTTCGTCAAAGTTTTTAACTTTTCCATCAATAGTTTGACTTTATTTGGTCTAACTTTAGCATCGGGGATGGTAGTAGACGATGCGATCGTGGTGGTAGAGCAAATCAGCCGTTTTATTCAGGATAAAGGAATTAGTCCTCGCCGAGCCGCTAGTGAATCAATGGCGGAACTGTTTGGCGCAGTTATTGCCACTTCACTAGTATTGATGGCAGTGTTTGTGCCAGTGGCGTTTTTTCCGGGAACCACAGGCGCACTTTATCGACAATTTGCGCTGACGATCGCTTTCTCCATTGCGATTTCAACTTTTTTGGCTTTGACCCTAACGCCTTCTTTATGTGCGCTGCTGCTGCGTCAAGGACAAAAACCTTCAGGCTGGCTGGGTTGGATTTTTGACCAGATTAATCGGTTTCTTGACTGGGTACAGAATGGTTATAAGCGATCGCTTACCTTTCTAACACGCATCAAAGGTATTGTGATTGGGTTGTTTATCGTCTCCTTGGGAATGACTGCTTGGCTGTACACCACAGTACCAACAGCCTTTCTCCCAGACGAAGACGAAGGCTACTTCATCACAATTATCCAAGGGCCGCAAGGAGTTTCGCTGCAATATACCAGCGATGTGATTGCAAAGGTAGAAAAAGAAATTCTGCAAATTCCAGAAGTCCTGGGGACTTTTGCGATCGGTGGATTTGGTTTTAGTGGTAGCACAGCTAACAGCGGCATCATATTTACAACTTTAAAATCTTGGGACGAGCGCTCAAAACCCAATCAATCAGTACAGGCGATTATTGGCAGCTTGCAAGGGAAGTTATTGGCAATTCCAGAGGCCAGAGTTTTTCCTGTGAATCCGCCACCAATTCAGGGTTTAGGCAACTTTGGCGGCTTTGTATTTCAACTGCAAGACCGCAGAGGTAACAGTGGTTTAGCAAATCTAGTCCAGTCGATGGGTCAATTGCTGGGTAAAGCTAATCAAACACCAGGATTACAAGCTGTATTTAGCACCTTTGCCGCAGATACACCACAATTGCTTGTGGAAGTAGACCGCAATAAAGCTAAATCATTGCAAGTTTCCATAGATGATGTCTTCAGTACATTACAAACTGCTTTGGGATCTCAATATGTTAATGATTTCAATCTCCAGCAGCGCAATTATCGGGTGTATATCCAAGCAGATCAACAGTTTCGTTCCAACCCAAAAGATATTGGTAAACTATATGTTCGTTCTCAAAAGAATCAAATGATTCCTTTGAGTAACTTAGTCACAGTTACTCCCACTGTGGGGGCGCAAACGATAAATCACTACAATCTATTCCGCTCAATTGAAATTAATGGTGCCGCTGCCCCTGGCTCTAGTTCTGGAGACGCAATTAAAGCAATGGAAAAAGTTGCTAAAGAAGTTTTACCAGCAGGTTATGGTTATGAATGGTCAGGGACTGCATTAGAAGAAATCGATTCTGGTGGTTTAGCACCCCTGATTTTTGGATTAGGAATAATCTTTGTGTTTTTGGTACTAGCCGCTCAATACGAGAACTATGTTGACCCGTTTATCATTCTGTTATCAGTTCCCTTAGCTATCTTTGGAGCGCTTATTGCTCAATCAATGCGGGGTTTTGCGAATGATGTTTACTGTCAAATTGGTCTAGTAATGTTGATCGGTTTAGCTAGTAAGAACGCGATTTTGATTGTGGAATTTGCTAACCAATTACGAGACCAAGGGCTTTCGATGACCAAAGCAGTAATTGAGGCTTCACAAGAGCGGTTACGCCCAATTTTGATGACTGCTTTTTCTACACTCTTGGGGATTTTCCCCTTAGCTACTGCCACGGGTGCTGGTGCAGGAAGTCGGCAATCTTTGGGAACGGCAGTTTTTGGTGGAATGTTAATCGCTACTTTCTTAAGTTTGTTTGTAGTGCCAATTTTGTATATCGTAATTAAGACGACAACAGAGAGATTTATCAAACCAAATCGGCATCAAGAAATATCAGTAGAAGCTGCGTCATTGAATGGTAGCACTGCTGTATATTCAACAAAAGCTGAGGATTGAGTATCTTTCGTTATCGGTTGGAGCAAATCAATTTAGGGACTTGTAAAAATTCTACAAGGCCCTCAAAATTTCCATGTGGGCATGATAACAAACCAGAATGTATAGTACGAATGTACGCTGAAATCAAGACAATGGTAACAATAGCAGTCAATCCCTATCTCGATGGCAATTTTGCTCCAGTCCATAAAGAAATCACCACCGACCAATTACCAGTCATCGGTGAATTACCCCTTGATCTATCAGGGATGTTTGTGCGGAATGGCCCTAACCCTCAATGGACGCCTATCGGTCAATATCATTGGTTTGACGGGGACGGGATGTTGCATGGTGTGCAAATTAGCAACGGCATAGCAACTTATCGTAACCGCTACGTCCAGACAGCCGGATGGAAAAAAGAACGAGAAGCAGGTAAAGCTATCTGGACTGGGTTGTTAGAACCACCACAAATGGATAACCCCCACGGCCGCTACAAAAATACTGCCAATACTGCTTTAGTGTGGCACGCTGGTCAGATGTTGGCGCTGAACGAGGGAGGTAAACCTCACGCCATCAAGCTGCCTGAATTAGAAACTATTGGTGAGTATAGCTACAATGGCAAGCTGGTTTCTGCCTTCACAGCCCATCCCAAGGTAGACCCCGTTACAGGGGAAATGATCTTCTTTGGCTACTCTTTGTTTGCGCCACCGTATCTGCAATATAGTGTCGTCTCAGCACAAGGCGAACTGTTGCGGACAGTGCCAATTGAACTGCCAATAGGCGTGATGATGCACGATTTTGCCATCACTGAAAACTACACGATTTTCATGGATTTGCCCCTGACTTTTAACCTTGAGCGATCGCAGCGGGGAGAACCTGTAATGATGTTTGAGCGCGATCGCCCCAGTCGTTTCGGGATTCTACCACGTCACGGTGACAACAGTAATATCCGCTGGTTTGAAAGTCCTGCTTGCTACGTCTTCCATACCCTCAACGCTTACGAAGAGGGAGACGAAGTAGTGCTAATTGCCTGCCGCATGAGTTCTACAAATGTTTTGAGTTCTGATGATTCGCAACCCGATCCAAACGCAAATATTCCCCGTTTGCATCGCTGGCGATTTAACCTCAACACCGGTTCAGTGCGTGAAGAGATGTTGGATGATGTCGCCTCGGAATTTCCCCGCGTCAACGAAAACCGATTGGGGCGACAAAACCGATATGGCTACACTAACAAAGCGGCAAACACTCCCGTACCTTTATTTGAAGCTATCATCAAATACGACTTCAGCAATGGAAAATCCCAAACACATGAATTTGGGCAGGGACGCTATAGCGGTGAAACTGTATTTGCGCCGCGTCCTGGTGCAACGGCTGAGGATGATGGTTGGCTGATGACTTTCGTCCATGATGAGAATTCAAACACTTCAGAATTAGTAGTGCTGAATGCTCAAGATGTGATGGCTGAACCTGTAGCGCGGGTGATAATTCCTCAGCGAGTGCCTTATGGGTTTCATGGTGCTTGGTTTGCCGAGGAATAGCTAAATGGGTAGTTAGAAATCGCGTCTACACAGACGAAACCCGCTTAGGCGGGTTTCCAATTCTTTGGCAGGTGAACTTGGTTTGTGTAACCGCAATTTCTAATCGCCAGGTAGAATCCTCTCTATTGCCGATCGCAAATTATTTTTCCCTATACCCCCCAGCGTAGTCAATCACACAGATTGTTCTATATGATTTGTGAGTTCCATAAGCAACACCAGAAACTTTAAAAGCGCCGTTAAAAATGTTTTTTCGATGGCCGCGATCGCGCACACCATCATCAATAATTAACTGCATAACAATATCTTGAGCCGTATTTGGCCCATAACTGATATTTTCACCTGCGGTTGTTTGCCATTTACCATAGCGGTTGATGCGAGTAAATGGGTTGCTACCATCGCTACCATCATGACCTATAGCACCTTTTGGGCCTTGGTCTTTTACGTGGTCTTTTGCTCCTAAAGACATACCTTTAGATGCACTCAAGACTCCTATAGGACGTGCTGATTTGAGAAATGCGATCGCTTCATCAACTGCTTTGACTCCTTCTTGAGTTCGCAAATAAGTATTATTATAAATTTTGACTCGGTTCCCCTCAAAGCGCTTTCTATAGTTTTCCAGAATGGGTAGGTATGCTTTAGGATTTGTTCTTACCTTATTTGTTTCAACAATTACCTGTTGTTCCAACGGTGAAAGGTAACTCGCTTTTGCTAATAAAGTTGGACTGGTTTGTTCAACTACTGCTGGGTTAGAGTTGGCTACAGACGGGTTAGATTGAAACAGTTGATCTGAGCAGCCGAATATTAAGACAATTGGCAAAAATACCCAAAATTTCATGCGACGCATCCATTACCTCACAATTTTTTTATGGATTAATTTAGTGAATTAGAAGAAATAAGAATTTTAAACGCACAGATAAGTCTGTAGACGCTTCTGGCGTTAGAAACAATATCAGGACTTAAGTTAGTTCGCTAAAGAAAGCGCAGATTAACGCGCTAATAATATTGATAAAGTTGCGATTGCCTTTGTTCCTAAAGTGTTACAATCTATCACTTAACACCTGTTGTAACATTGAAAACACTAAAACGTAAATAATAACAAAAATCTTTTTTACACTTTCAGAAACCAGCGTTGCCGATACATCAGAAAACCAACAGCCCACCACAACAACACGGTGACTAAGGCAAATAACAGGGAACCATTCAGCACACCCGCCCAAGATGCGAAAAAATTCTGGTAAATCCAATTGTAGGTACTGGGAGCGTCTTTGCCAGTGCCAATAGTAGTTTTGACTAAAATTTTAATTAATAAAACCGATGCAACGAAAAGAGCGATCGCATTTAAGCCCATAATTTCAAAAGGTTTACTCCAGCGACGCATCAGCCGTACTTCGATAAGTTCATAACAAGCTGCTAGTAATAATAACGCCCAACCTGTTGTAAATACTACATAAGAACTTGTCCACAGCTTTTTGTTAATTGGGAATGTCCACCCCCATGCCCAACCGATAATTAAGCAACCGACTCCAAATAATCCTAAACCGATACTTGTGCGAGACTGTACAGGTTGACTGCGTATCCATTGACCAGTGAAGTAGCCAGCGAGGACACTTACTATCGCCGGAATAGTACTGAAAAGTCCTTCTGGATCTCCCATAAAGTTGAAACCATCACCCTTGTATAAATGTGCTTTGGGAATAATCAGGCGGTCAACATAAGCGCCGAAATTACCTTCTCGCGTCAAAACTCCCGCACCATATTCTGGCACTGCTACATACATCATCGTTAGCCAGTAGCCAATGAGTAGCACTGCTGCTAGTATCCATTGACCTTTGCGCGGAAGGTTGAGAACAGCTAGGGAAGCCAGCAGATAGGTAAGGCTGATGCGCTGCAACACTCCCATAATGCGGATACTATTCAAATCAAAAGTCCAAATACCCTGATTCCAAAAGCCATTTAGTAGCAAGCCGAAGGCAAAGAGAATGGTGGCGCGACGCAAGATGCGCCAGTAAACAGCTGAGGTTGGTTTATTGCCTTCGGTGTATTTTGACAGCGAGAAAGTCATTGCTACACCGACAATGAAGAGAAAGAAGGGAAATACCAAATCCGTTGGTGTGCAGCCATGCCATTCGGCGTGGGCTAAAGGAGGATATACATCATCTGCGACACCTGCCATATTGACGAGAATCATTCCAGCGATGGTAATGCCGCGAAAAACATCCAGTGAAGTCAGGCGCATAGACGAAATTTTATGTTAGATGAAGTATCTAAGTTACCCCGGTTGATGAAGGTAATCAAGCAAAATTTATAGGTCTTTTCATCAAGGTTCCTGGAACAGTTCGGGTTTCTGCCAATACCATACTTGTGCGAAACCAGAAGTACGCGATCGCACTTAGACCACAGTTTTAGCTATCCAAAAAGGATTAGTAGTACCAGAACTGTTAATAAAGCTAGATATACTCAAATTTCAGTCAATCTACCTATTGTTATTTAAGTGGAAATGCAGTTGTCTTGTCATTAGACTTAGTATAAATTGCTATAAACAAAAGCTGTGACTAAAAAACAGCTAACTTTATTCAAGGCGTGCTTGCTTATATAACAACTAAAAATATTGGGGTTTTATCTCATTAGATAAAAGGTTTAATTACCGATTTAATTTGGGAATGGAAGCGGATGCTGAGTCGTTCACTTTCTGTTTTGCTATGCACGATAAATATTACTAAGCTAAAGCTAATAAATTATATTTAAGGATAATAATTATGATAAAACTGCCAGAGAATCATCAACTTAAAACTAGAAATAAGTCTACTATAAAATTACTAGAAGCCAGCACAAATCTTGTTTTTCTAGAGCCAAAAGTTATAGATTACCAAAGCTTAGTGGCTGGGATCACACTCGGCAGTGAAGTTGTTATTCTTGATGCCAATAGAGACGGGTTAGCACAAATCACCGAGTTTCTAACAAAACGTGAAACCAATTCAGTTCAATCAATTCACATTGTTTCCCACGGAAGTCTGGGAAGTTTGCAACTAGGGTCAATCAACTTCAACCTTAGCAATCTGGATAGCTACAAAAATCAGTTACAAAAGTGGGCAAGTGCTTTAACTGAAAAAGCTGACATCCTACTTTATGGCTGTGATGTAGCCAGTGGTGAAGGCATAAAATTTGTACAGCAGATTAGCCAAATTACTGGAGCAGATGTTGCCGCTTCCACTGACAAAACCGGAAGTGCAGCTTTAGGTGGCGACTGGAATTTAGAAGTGAAGACAGGAAAAATTGAGGCTTCCCTGGCATTTCAACCTGAAGTAATACAGGCTTACCAATCGATTTTGCCAGCTAGTTTCACTGGCACATACACTCAAAACTTTAACTCATTAGCTTTTTCCGGAACACCGGCTTGGGTTAATGATTCAACTATTTCGGGCTGGTATTCTACGAGAACAACTTACAGCCCTGGTACTGGCAGTAATAACACAGGTGGCTTGTACAGTTTTGGTAGCTCTAATAACCCAGATCGGGCACTTGGTTCTCTAGCTTCTGGGACTACAGGAACTATTTATTATGGGTTGCGCCTCCAAAACAACACAGGTTCAGCAATTACTAAGTTGCAAGTAAGTTACACCGGTGAACAATGGCGTAATGGTGGTAATACATCGCAGCAACAGTTGAAATTCAGTTATCAAACTGGGTCAACTGTCACAAGTTTAACAACAGGAACATGGACGCCTGTCACCTCGCTAGATTTCACCGGGCCAATTGCAACTGCAACCGCAGGTCTCCTGAATGGTAATCAAATTGCCAATCGAGTTGTTATAACGCCTGTAATATTTAATTTAGCGACCCCAATAGCTAACGGTGAAGAGATTATATTGCGTTGGGAAGATATAGATGATGGAGGCAACGATCATGGTTTAGCCATTGACGATGTATCTATCAAAGTAGATAACACCACTTACATAGTAACTAACATCAATGACAGTGGTACTGGCTCGTTAAGGCAAGCTCTTATCAATGCCAATAATGATCCAGGGATTGAGACAATTATCTTTGATCCGACTGGGATATTCGGTGATGCTACCCCCGACACCATTACCCTCACTTCTGGGGAATTGAATATCACTGAAGGAGTGATCATTCAAGGAACTGGGGCGTATAAACTCACCATCAGTGGTAACAATACTTCCCGTATTTTTAATGCCAGTGCCTCCCTATCAATTGATGGATTGAAGATAACTGGGGGAAATGCAGGCAGTAGTAACGGTGGCGGCATCTACAGCACTAGTGGTGTCACAGTCAGCAATAGTAATTTTTCTGGCAACATAGCGAACCTTGGAGCAGGCATCTACAGCAGTAGTAGTGTCACAGCTATTAATAGCACTATTTCTGGCAACACAGCGAACACTAGCGGCGGCGGCATTTACAGCAGTAGTAGTGTCACAGCTAGTAATAGCACTATTTCTGGTAATACAGCGAACACTAATGGCGGCGGCATCTACAGCACCACTACCACACTTAGTAATAGCACTGTTTCCAGTAACACCGCAAAAGTCAACGGTGGCGGTATCTATTCTGGCGGTGGCACCGTAAGTAATAGCACTATATTTGGCAACACCGCTGATAGCGATAACAATAACACAGGTAATGGTGGCGGCATTTATAGATCTGCTGGTACTTGGAGCATCAGCAATAGCATCATTGCTGGCAATATTGATTTAGGTGATGATGCACCCGATGTCTATGGTAGCAACTTCAATGGTAATGCTTACAACCTGATTGGCAAAATTGCTGGTAAAATATCGGGGACTTTGGGTACGGGTACAGATATTATTAACCCCAACCCCGGACTCCAAGCGCTAGGAGATTACGGTGGTTCGACACAAACTCACGCTCTATACTTTAACAGTCCTGCCAGGAATGCTGGAGATCCGGCTTACAATGGTGGCTTAACTACCGACCAACGCGGCACAGATTTTAACCGTATTGAAAGCAGCAGAATTGACATTGGAGCATTTGAATATGTACTTCCAAAAGTCAGCTTTGGTGCTGCTACGTACAATACAACAGAAGATAGTACCGCCACTACAGTAACTATTTCTGTTACCTTAGATGCCTCTCCTGAAACCGCTGTCACAATTCCTATTGTCGTTAAAAATAGTAGTACGGCGACTAGTGGCAACGATTACACTTTTTCCCCCACTACCATCTCCTTTACTGCTGGGGCAACAGACGCAAATTTAACACAGCTAATTACTTTTACTATTAACCCAGACGATTTACCTGAGAATGCAGAAGCAGTTGTACTCAACTTCGGTACACCAACAGGGGCTGATTTGGGGACAATAACTGAAACTACTCTAAATATTGCTGCTAATGATGCGATTCAATATGCAATTTCCACTCCCACCTCAACTTTAACTGAAGGTAATAGTGGTACTGAAGCTGTTAGCTTCACGGTTACTCGCAGTGGTGGTATTGGCGTGGCTAGTACCATAGATTACGCTTTTAGCGGTGCAGCAATTTTTGGCAGTGACTATAACAATATTCAAGTGATGGGTGGAGGAACTGCTGTATCTGGGACTTTAAGCTTCGCTGTTGGGGAAACCACAAAGACAATTACAGCCGATATTTTGGGTGACAATACACTTGAACTCAATGAAGACATTACTGTTATCCTAAGTAACCCCAGCCTCATAACTGGAGCGCCAAATTCCACAATTACTAACAGTTCGGCTACAGTAAACATCATCAACGATGATAGCCAACCAACTATCAGTATCTCAGATGTCTCTGTTATTGAAGGCAGCACAGGTGCAACAGCTAACGCTAATTTCACTATCAGTCTTTCTAATCCTAATTCTCAACAGATTAGTGTAAATTACAACACGAATGATGGCACTGCTGATGCTGCTGACTCTGATTACAACTCTGCTTTTGGGACGATTACTTTCAATCCTGGCGAAACTAGTAAAACTCTTAGCATTGGTGTTGTAGGCGATAACAAATTTGAAACTGATGAGACATTTTCTGTCAATCTTTTGGGTGCGACAAATGCCGCGATCGCAGATAGTTTAGGAATTGCTACCATCATTAATGATGATAACCAACCAACTATCACTATCTCGGATGTCTCAATTGCTGAAGGTAACATAGGCACGACAAGTAATGCTAACTTTACTATTAGTCTCTCCAATCCTAGTTATCAGCAGGTTACGGTAAATTACAACACGAATGATGGTACTGCTCAAGTTGCTGATTCTGATTACAACTCTGCTTCCGGGATAATTACTTTCAATCCTGGCGAAACTAGCAAAACTCTTAGCATTGGCATTATTGGTGATAACAAATCTGAAACTGACGAGACCTTTTCTGTCAATCTTTTGGGTGCGACAAATGCCGCGATCGCAGATAATTTAGGAGTTGCTACCATCATCAACGATGATAATCAACCAACTATCAGCATCTCTGATGTCTCAGTTTCTGAAGGCAATACAGGCACAACAACTAATGCCAACTTTATTGTCACTCTCTCCAATGCCAGTTATCAGCAAGTTACGGTAAATTACAACACGAATGATGGTACTGCTCAAGTTGCTGATTCTGATTACAACTCTGCTTCCGGGATAATTACTTTCAATCCTGGCGAAACTAGCAAAACTCTTAGCATTGGCATTATTGGTGATAACAAATCTGAAACTGACGAGACCTTTTCTGTCAATCTTTTGGGTGCGACAAATGCCGCGATCGCAGATAGTTTAGGGGTTTATACCATCATTGATGATGACAGCCAACCAACTATCACTATCTCGGATGTCTCTGTTACTGAAGAGAACACGGGTACAACAACTAATGCTAACTTTACTATCAGTCTTTCTAATCCTAGTTATCAGCAAGTTACTGTAAATTTCAACACGATTGATGGCACTGCTGATGCTACTGACTCTGATTACAACCCGGCTTCTGGGACGATTACTTTCAATCCTGGCGAAATCAGTAAAACTCTTAGCATTGGTGTTGTAGGCGATAACAAATTTGAAACTGACGAGACATTTTCTGTCAATCTTTTGGGTGCGACAAATGCCGCGATCGCAGATAGTTTAGGAATTGCTACCATCATTAATGATGATAACCAACCAACTATCACTATCTCGGATGTCTCAATTGCTGAAGGTAACATAGGCACGACAAGTAATGCTAACTTTACTATTAGTCTCTCCAATCCTAGTTATCAGCAGGTTACTGTAAATTACAACACGAGTGATGGCACTGCTCAAATTGCTGACTCTGATTACAACTCTGATTCAGGAACGATTATTTTCGCTCCTGGTGAAACTAGCAAAGTTATTAGCATTGGCGTCATAGGCGATAACCAAAGTGAAGCCAACGAGACATTTTCTGTCAATCTTTCAGGCGCGACAAACGCTGCGATCGCAGATAGTTTAGGAATCGCTACCATCATTGATGATGACAACCCAACAACTGTCAGTATCTCGGATGTCTCAATTGCTGAAGGTAACACAGGCACAACAACTAATGCTAACTTTATCGTCACTCTCTCCGCACCGAGTTTACAGCAGGTTACTGTAAATTACAACACGAGTGATGGCACTGCGAAAACTTCTGACTCTGATTACAACGCTGCTTCCGGGACAATCGTTTTCAATCCTGGCGAAACCACCAAAACTCTTGGTATTGGTGTCATAGGTGATAGCAAAGCTGAAACCAACGAGACATTTTCTGTTAATCTCTTCGGTGCTACAAACACCACAATTACTGATAGCCTGGGAGTGGCTACTATCACAAATGATGATGATCCCTCCACCATTAGCATTGCAGATGTATTAGTCAAAGAAGGCACAACAGGGATGATAACTAATGCCAATTTTGTCGTCACTCTCTCGAATGAATTTTATCAACGGGTGATTGTAAATTACAGTACGAGTGATGGTACTGCCAAAGAATCTGACTCGGATTACAATTTTGGGCTGGGGACAATTATTTTTGACTATGGCGAAACCAGCAAAGTTATTAGTATTGGCGTCAGAGGTGATAATAAAGTTGAACCCAATGAAACATTTTTTGTCAATATCTATGGTGCAGCAAATGCCACATTTAATAATAACCAAGGAGTTGGCACAATCAAGAATGATGACTAATCGTTATTGAGCAAAACATTAGCGATCGCTGCAATTATCTCAGTCTAGAGTAGCCGTTGGTGACATACTTATATTAAAAACTACGGTTTCTTAATTTACTCGTCCAATCTTTTGTATTTAAAGTATAAACAAGAACATAAATTATACTTAAAATTAGTTGAGCTAGCATTTTAAAATGCAGGATTAAGCCATTATCAAAAAAATTTATCCTAAAATCAAATATTCAGTAAATTTACGTATGCGAATTGAAGTCTTCTCAATGAATAGTAGAATTAGGCCATAGAGGAGAAGACTGTGACGCTCTTAAATGAAGCTCAATTAGAGCAACTAAAGGAAATAACCACACGCTTGCGACAAGTAAGACAAGAAAAATCTATCCGCATAGAAGAAATAGCCTCTCAAACAATGATTCGAGCAGGTATTTTGCAAGCTTTAGAAGAAGATCGATTTGAAGAATTGCCTGAGCCGATTTTTCTTCAAGGATTCATCCGTCGTTATGGAGATGCTTTAGGCCTGGATGGAAATGCTTTATCATACAGCCTTATAACCAATGTTGTCTGTCAAGATTCTAAAAATACTCATCATAATTCAGACAACAAACAAAATACATATATTCCTCTTGTTCTGACCTATATTTTATTATTGGTCGGTGCATCTGCTGGTCTTCTTCATATACTTAATCCACAGCTTACAGCTGAATCTCTGATCCCAGGAGACAATAATCAACAGTCAATAGTCAGTAACCAGACTAACAAATGACCAAAAAAGCAGAAAGAGTGGAGAGACGCGATTAATCGCGTCTCTACTCAGTAGAGAAGAAGAATTAAGAACCAATGACAAATGACCAATGACAATTTTCAAGATATTTGCGGTTTACGCAGATGCCAAGTAGTGGATTGCTCATAAGCATAAGCTACCTGAAACAGTAGGTCTTCTCGCAGCACATTGCCAATTAGCTGTAATCCTATCGGTAGCCCCTGAGCGTCAAAACCACATGGCAAACTTAAACTGGGTAAACCAGCAAGATTTACAGGAATAGTCATCAAGTCAGTTAAATACATACTCAAGGGGTCAGTAGTTTTTTCCCCTGCTTTGAATGCTGTAGTGGGAGATGTGGGACAAACTAACACATCAACTGCACCAAAAGCCTTTTCAAAGTCTTGCTTAATCAAAGTACGGACTTTTTGCGCTTTCAGGTAGTAAGCGTCATAATAGCCAGCCGAAAGGGCGTAAGTGCCAATCATAATCCGGCGTTTGACTTCTGTACCGAAACCAGCGGCACGGGTACGAGTGTACATTGATAGCAGATTATCGGCATCAGGAGCGCGATACCCATATTTCACGCCATCGTAACGAGCCAGGTTTGCTGATGCTTCCGATGGGGCGATAATGTAGTAGGTGGGTAAGCCATAGCGAAAGCGGGGACAGGAAATTATATGAATTTCCGCCCCCAAGCTTTGTAGTTGATCTACTGCTTTGGTAACAGCTTGTTCCACTACAGGGTCTAAACCTTCACCAAAAGTTTCTTTAATGATACCAATTCTCAGCTGACCTCTGGGTTTGAAGTTTGGTTTTAAGCTAGCAGCATAGTTGGGAATGGCAACTTTTAGGCTGGTAGAGTCTTTGGGATCGTAACCTGCGATCGCACTTAATAAGATTGCCGCATCTTCTACCGTATTTCCAAATGGCCCAATTTGATCCAAAGACGAAGCGTAAGCCACCAAACCATAACGAGAAACCAAACCATAAGTGGGTTTCATCCCCACAACACCGCAGAAAGACGCAGGTTGGCGAATCGAACCGCCAGTATCAGAACCGAGCGCAACTACACATTCTTGAGCCGCCACCGCTGCCGCCGAACCTCCAGAAGAACCGCCTGGAACTCGTGACAAATCCCAAGGATTAGCCGTGACTTGATAGGCAGAGTTTTCAGTGGAACTACCCATTGCAAACTCATCCAAGTTGGTTTTGCCTACCATTACCGCCCCAGCATCTGCCAGTTTTTGCGTCGCTGTTGATTCATAAGGCGGCACAAAATTTTCTAAAATCCGAGAGGCACAGGTGGTAGGAATCCCCTTGGTACACATATTGTCTTTGATACCCACAGGAATGCCCGCTAGCAGCCCAATTTCTTCTCCTGCGGCAATTTTGGCATCCACAGCATCCGCCTGCTCTAATGCCCGATCTGCCGTCACACATAAAAAGCTGTGCAATTTCGGCTCTAACGCTTGAATGCGCTCTAAAGCTTCTTGGGTAATTTCAACGGCAGAACGTTCTTTTTTAACCAGCTGGTGGTGCAACTCGCGGATGGATGCCATGATTGCTCTCTTTGATGACTCAAGTCATTGATTCTAGTACATATTGGTCAAAATTGGGTATTGGTTATTGGGCTTTGGGCATTGCTTATTCTCCTCTGCTTGCCATTCCCCATTCATCTGACTAAGCGGATTAATATGTATTGAAATGTGTTTAATAAGGTTTTAAAAACAGCAAATACATGGTTATCAACCATCTATTGAATAGTTTGCCAAAGTTTTCATCTATATTGGCTACTTTTGTGTAAGAGTATAGCAGTGTTTTCTAATGATATAATTTTGTATTACAACATTATTAATACTACAAACTTCATAATTTTATTCAATTCCACAAAATTTTTCGAGGTAAGGTAGGATGATAAAAATAGCCACGCGTAGATATTTAGGCAAACAAAATGTTTATGACATTGGGGTTGAACGCTACCATAATTTTACAATAAAAAATGGCTTTATAGCTTCCAATTGTTTCAATAAATCCCATTCAACTGCCTATGGTTATGTAACTTATCAAACAGCATATTTAAAAGCTAATTACCCATTGGAATATATGGCGGCTCTGTTAACAGCTAACAGCGGCGATACCGATAAGGTACAGCGATACATTACCAACTGTACAAATATGGGGATATCCATAGATCCGCCAGATATAAATCGTTCTGGTGTTGATTTTACGCCAACGGCAGGCAAGATTCTGTTTGGATTTTCGGCGGTGCGTAACGTGGGACAAAATGCGATCGCTTGTATTTTGGAAGCGAGAAATGAGACAGGAGAGTTCAAGACTCTTGCTGATTTTTGCGATCGCGTCGATTTACGCGCTGTTAACCGCCGAACTCTAGAGTCGCTGATTTATTGTGGAGCCTTTGACAAAATTGAACCCAACCGCCAACAGTTAATTAACGACTCAGAATTGGTGTACGATTGGGCACAATCTCGCGCTAAAGACAGAGCCAGTGGTCAAGGGAATCTATTTGATTTATTGGGCGATGGTTTTTCTTCGACTCAGAATAAAAGAGCAAACAATGCCTTTGAGACTGCTCCCAAATCTAAACCCGTGACTGATTTACCCCCACAGAAAAAATTGCAGATGGAGAAAGAATTATTAGGTTTTTATGTATCAGATCATCCACTGAAATCCTTACGGCAAATAACACCACTTTTGACACCTATTAACCTTTCACAACTGGGAGAACAAAGAGAAGATACAAGGCTTTGTGCAGTTGTCATGTTAAATAACGTCAAAAAAGTGGTGACTAAAAAAGGCGATCAGATGGCAATTCTGCAAATAGAAGACTTAACTACACAATCAGAAGCTGTAGTTTTTCCTAAAACCTATGAACGCATTAGTTCCCTACTCCAAGTTGATACTAGATTAATTATTTGGGGAAAAGTAGATCGACGCGATGAGCAAACTCAATTTATTCTTGAAGATGCAGAACCAGTGGAAACAGTACAAATGGTGATGGTGGAATTAAATCCTCAGCAAGCCGGTAATATGGAAGATTTACATCGCTTGAAAACAATTTTGCAAGACCATTCAGTAGACAAAGAAAAGGCAAAAATGCCAGTGATTGGAATTATCCAAACTGAAACTTCTCGTAAACTTGTCCGCTTAGGTTGGCAATTTTGTGTACAGGATTCTAGAATAACTGTTCAAGCTTTGCAAAACGCTAGTTTTCCTGCTCATATAAAATCGCTGACTGGTAGCTGACGCCAGGAGTGACAAATCCACCAATACTGAAAAGCAAATTAAGAATTAGTTTTATTGGACTGTCAACAGTAAATTGCCTTAAGTATTCAGGATTTTAATCGTTTTTTTAGTTACTTATGCGGATGATAATTTCCTTGAGGGAGTGGTATCTTTTGATGCTAATACCCTTAAGGCTGCGACCGGGGGAAGGAGTTATAACTTGATGATTGTCAACGAGCTACATAGATTTGTTTCATACTGTAAAAAAATTCAACCCCAAACTCACGAGGACATTCAAAAATTTTTTGAAGGAGTGATATTATTTCCTTATGATAAGGAACTTCTATTGCAAGCTTATTTATTTCTGAATATTACAGAATTGTTTCCCTCGTGCGCTGAATTGCTGTTATTTGAAAAGTCTCCAATTTCAGATTATACAGATTTAGGAAAGTGTGATTTTGTCTTCCTAACCTTTAAAGGTAGTCTATTTTTAATAGAAACTAAGTTTATTGATACAGAAGCAACTGGAGCAACAGAACGAAAAAGAAGAAATAAACATAGAAACAAGGTATTTGAGCAAGTTATTACTTTAAAAGGTCGATTTAGCGAATATTGGAATATGAGGCTAGATCAATTAGAGTGCGGGGTTTTCACAACAGATGCAGAAGTTGCTTGGCGAGGAAATGGTGTGAATGTCACATCTAAATCAATATCTATAGATAAGCTCGAACAATGGCGAAGAAGTTATCACAATAGTGATAAATTTTTATCTCATCAAGATGGTTCAAAGTTTGAGGAGAAGGTGAATTTGAAAGGATGAGACTTGACCCAAGTATAGTTATTACAGTGAATGGTGTATGGGGCATAAAAGTAATTAACAATGCCACATACACCAACCCAGAGAAATTATCTGGGTTTTCCTTCCCATCAATCTTTACTGCCAAACATAGATAAGGACAAACAAAATAATCCAGATCACATCGACGAAGTGCCAAAACAATGAAGTTGCATTCACCCCGAAGTGACCTGTATCGTAATTGCCAGGTAGGAAAGAACGTACCAAAATTATCAACTGCAACAGAATACCTGTGAAAACGTGCAAACCGTGGAAGCCTGTAAGCAGATAGAAGGTTCCACCAAATACCCCGGAGGTGAAACCAAAGGCGAGGCCGTTCCATTCAATCGCCTGTCCAACTAAAAAGTAAGTTCCCATCGCCATTGTTGCCAAGAGAAACAGGCGAAATTTCACTAAGTCGTGGCGTTGAAGGGCGCGTTCTGCTAAGTAAATTACAAAGCTACTAGCGACAAGAATTACTGTGTTGATTGCCGGTTCTTTGATTTCTAATCCAGAAACACCTGCTGGTAGCCAATTAGGCGTTGATGTTTTGTAGATGGCATATCCGACGAAAAAACTCAAGAAAATGACGCTTTCTGACAGTAGGAAGACAATGAAGCCAAACATTTTGTTGCCTTCTTCGTCGTGGCTGTGTTCTGCGCTTGGATGGGGCAATTCTTCGGAATTGATATAGCTGTCCATTTTGCTTTTTGAGGAATGAATTTGAAACGCATAGGCACTTTGCCTTCCCGCAGGATAGGAACGCGGAGGGAAGCGCAGAGGGACGCGGAGGGTTTTTGCGTCTTCCCGATTGTTTGCGTTTATTCTGGGAGGTTGGCTGTTAAGGGTTCTGATTTGCCGTAGCCGTAGGGTTCGGAGATGATGATGGGAGTTTCTTCAAAGTTTTCTACTGGGGGGGGTGAAGAAACTAACCACTCTAGTCCGATTGCTCGCCAAGGGTTAGCGGGTGCTTTCTCCCCTTGCATCCAAGAAATCACCATGTTGAATATGAAGGGCAAGGTGGACATTCCTAATAGGAATCCACCGAGGCTAGCAATGATATTCCAGAATTGATACTCTGGGGCGTAGGAAGCAACTCGCCGTAACATTCCTTGCAATCCCAAGGGGTGCATGGGTAAAAAGTTGAGGTTGGTGCCGATAAAGGCTAACCAAAAGTGGATTTTACCCCAGCTTTCGGAGTACATCCGCCCGGTCATTTTGGGGAACCAGTGATAGATGGCTGCAAATAAGCCCATCGTCACGGTGCCGTAGAGGACGTAGTGGAAGTGTCCGACTACAAAGTAGGTATTGTTAACGTGGACATCAACGGGCACGGAGGAAAGCATAATGCCTGTGATTCCGGCGAAGACAAACATCACTAATGCACCCAAGGCAAACAGCATGGCGGTATTTAGCCGCAGTTTCCCGCCCCAAATAGTTGCTACCCAAGCAAATACTTTAATTCCTGTGGGGACAGACACGCACATCGTTGTCAGCATGAAAATCAACCGCATCCAGCCAGGAGTCCCGCTGACGTACATGTGGTGTACCCAAACAATGCCGCTAACTACGGCAATCAAGATGGATGAAATGGCAACTACTTTGTAACCAAATAGGGGTTTACGTGAATAAACTGGGAAGATTTCTGAGAAAATGCCGAAGACAGGCAAAATAATCACGTAAACGGCAGGGTGGGAGTAAAACCAGAAGTAATGCTGAAACATCACTGGATTCCCACCTTTGGCGGGGTCAAAAAAGGCGGTGCCAGCTGTGAGGTCAAGTAGCAACATCACCGCACCAGCTGTCAGTGCTGGAAGTCCAAATAGTTGGATGATTTGGGCGCTAAATACTGCCCAGACAAACAACGGCATTTTGAAGAAGCCCATTCCTGGGGCCCGCATCTTCACAATTGTAGTGACAAAGTTCACTGCCCCCATAATTGAGGATACGCCGGATATTGCCACCGCTAGCAGCCAGAGAACTTGACCATTAATCAAGTTACCTGTGGGATTCTGGAGACTAACTGGCGGATAAGACCACCAGCCGGCTTGGGCAGGGCCTCCAGGTACAAAGAAGCTACCCATCATCAAAATCCCAACTACTGGTACCATCCAAAAGGCGACGGCATTCAGGCGGGGAAATGCCATATCTCGCGCCCCAATCATCAGAGGCACTAGATAGTTGGCAAAACCAACGAGTGAGGGAAATGTCCACAAGAACAGCATCACAGTGCCATGCATGGTGAACATACCGTTGTAGACGGTGCGATCGACTAAATCTGATTCGGGTGTCATCAGTTCTCCCCGCATCACCATCGCAAAGATACCGCCGACGAGAAAGAAGAAAAATGAGGTAACGAGATACTGGATACCAATTACCTTGTGGTCAGTACTAAAGCTGAAGTATTCTTTCCAGCTACTCGGAGATTCGTGGTTAGGCTTCTCATCAGGGAGAAGGATACCTTCAATAGGAACATTAGTCATGGTTACTTTCCTTTCAACCAGGTGAATTGACTAGAGGAGGTGCAGCAGGTGGAACTGTAACCCAACCAGTTTGGACTGATTGATTGGATGTTTGAGCATACTCAGAAGCCGCTTGATTCTTTGCTGGGGATGGCTTTTGAGTTGCAGCTTGGGCAAGCCACTGCTGATAATCTTCAGGAGATTCAACGACTACATTCGCTTGCATCGTCGCAAAGTATGTGCCGCTGTATTGAGAATCGGTTAATCGGTATTGTCCGGGACGGATGGGAGTAAATTCAAAGTCGATCGCGTGGTTAGGGATAATATCCTGCTTGAGTCGAAATGCAGGTATATAGAAGCCGTGGAGAACGTCTTGCGATTTCAGCGCTAAACGTATCCGGCGATCGCTTGGTAAATGCAATTCAGTACTGGTAATATCTCTTTCTGGGTAATGAAAAACCCACGCCCACTGTTTAGCTAGTACGTCGATTTTTTCAACGGGTTCTGCTAAGGCTTTAGCTGGTGCTGCATAAGCTGATTCCATTGCCAGCGGATTATGCAGATGAACTAGTTCTGATGGGCCTTGAATTCCCATTTGTTCGTAAACTTGGTAGCTGTAGCTTGCAATCCAAAATACCAAGAGAATTGGGATTGCTGTCCAGACAACTTCCAAGGCGACGTTACCTTCAATCGGGGGGCCGTCAGTGAAGTCATCTTTGACTGCCCGATGGAAGATGACAGAATACATCAGAGTACTTGTTACTCCCAAGAAGATGAAGGCACCGAGGGTTACTAAAAAGCTAATCAAATCATCAATGAGTAGGGATTCGGCTGCTGCTTGGGGAGGAAGCCAAGAATAAGACTGCTTGCCGATCCAGAGACTCATAGAAGTCACTGCGATCGCGCCTGTAAGCAGCGTTAAAATATTTAAAATCTTCTGGATTTTCATGGTCTTTGGTTATTGGGCATTGGGCATGGGGCATTGGGCACTTGTACTGAGCGTTCGCGTAGCGTCTCGTAGAGAAGCCGAAGTATTGGGCATGGGGCATTGGGTATTAGTCAAAGGACAAATGACTAAGGACTAAGGACAAATAACAAATGATTTACTTGAGTGTTGTGTTGAGGTCTTGGTGCGATCGCAGCAAATTATCTGCTGTATTGTGTACGCCAAATTCGGCGGCTAGTTGCGCTCCTAGTGTGCCGTGGATGTACAGAATGAACATGATTGCTATGCCTGCGAACAGATAGATCCATTGCACTTCTCTATCTGTCTGTTTATATTCTTGTTTGCCCCAAACGAAGCGCTGCCATGCTCTCCAGATGGTCATGCCAACAATCAGCGCTAATAAGAACACACCACCCACACCATGCCAGAGCATAGTTTCCATTGCCTGCAATCCCCAGGCACTCTTCATATCAGCTGGTGGTGCTGCCAACAGCATTTCGTAAAAGCCTGCTCCCACTGTGAAAAATGTGATGATGCTGGCAGCTAACATGTTGTACCAGCCAACAGCAAATAAGTTGTCGCGTTCGACAGTAATTGCCAAAAATTTGAACACCCATTTTTCAAAGGGGAACAGAACACCAACAATATCAAAAGTCATCGCAATGATGAACAAACCTATTGTCAAATGGACTAAATTGGGATGAATCGGAATTGTGTAAGGTAATCCGTTTGGGCCTAGAGAGTCGGTTAATTGGTTAATCAATTCTGAGTTCATCGCAACACACCATCCTTTACTGCTTCCACAACTGGTACGGTATGCAATCCATATACCCAAACAAGTTCATCTCCGAGATATACTTGTAAGCCAACTATTAAGGTTAAAACTAGCCCCGCTCCCAAATAATAAATCGGTATTTTTTTAGGATTGCGGGCACGAATTACATAGCGCCAAGCTGTAATCGCTGTGATAATTCCTGAAAGCGACCAACCAATTAGCGTATGCAAATTCAGCACTGATTTCGCTAGGCTGTAAGGCTGTGCTAATCCCGCTTCAAACTGACCAAAAATAATCGCGACGAAGATGGCGATCGTGGCAACTAACATATTCCACCAACTCACCTCAAAAAGACCGGATTTACTAGTAAAATAGCCAATTACATCGCAGAAGAAGGAAAACAACACCATCGCAATTACGAAGTGGACAACGATGGGATGAATCGTATCTGGATAGGGCAAATTGTGGTCGTTCAAAGATGTCAAATACTCAATCATCGTCTTCTCCTGGACATATCTACCGCACTTTGGTCAATAAATTTTGGATTTTGGATTGGCGATCGCGCAGTCTTAGCGAGCGTCTTTTAGATTTATTCCGTCCCAGACGAGATATAAACTAGAAGACCCTAATCAAAAATCTAAAATCGCTAGTCAAGCTTCAATAATTGATGGACACTCACTAACATCACCACAAGTATCCATCCATAATTGACCGAATTCTGTTCAATATCTGCGCGGTTCAATACGCTTAATCATGTCTTAGCTTTTTGTAGCTAAATTTGGTTAAATTGCCTACATGGAATAATTTGGGTTTTGATTCATTTCCTTATGCCAATAGTCTGCAACAGCAATTCTTGATGGAGCTAAATCAAATCGCTGTCGTTTGTTGATTTGCTTAACCTATCCTTTAGCTTAAGTAAATTTTTATGAATTGTCAAAACAATAAATATTAAACTTTAAAAAGTTAGTCTATAAACAAAAAACTATTTTCACAATGTATTTATTTTTGCACTTTTTTAAATATAAAAAACTCGAAATAGAATATTTGTCTGTAAGGTATTTCACAATAAGAAAATATTGGTTTGTGATGGAAATAACAAAAATATTTGAACTACTCAAAAAGCCCCTTAAAAAAAGAAAAGTAAGAAATCATGGTTGAGTCAGAACTCAGAAATATAGTTTATTGCAACAGGTTGGCTTTTTTCTCTGAATATTATTTTCATAATTCTTTCATTTTTAACTTACTTCTGCTAAAGTGAGACAAAAGTGAGAAGATTATGAGATTGCTATAATGATATTTAATATCAATAACTTTCAGATGCAACTACCGCAGCACGGACAAAAATTGGTTGTAGCGTCTGTGCTGCTATTGGGACTGTGTTTGAGTGGGTGTAGCCCGTCAACCTCCAATTCTCAATCACAGTTAACTCCAAACCCAGGCACAACTACCACCAGCAACCTAGATAAAAAAGGTAAAAAAGTGGTTCTTACCACCTTTACAGTCATTGCAGATATGGCACAAAACGTGGCGGGAGACAAGGCGATTGTTGAATCTTTGACCAAACCAGGGGCAGAAATTCATGGTTACGAACCAACTCCTAGCGATTTGGTGAGGGCGCAAAAAGCAGACCTAATTTTGAATAATGGTCTAAATTTAGAGCGTTGGGCACAGAAATTGTATAACAGCGTTCCTAAAGTACCTCACGTTACCCTAAGTGAGGGAATTAAACCTGTAGAAATTACGGAGGATGCCTACAAAGGTAAGCCTAATCCCCATGCTTGGATGTCACCACAAAACGCCTTGATCTACGTAGATAATATTCGCAAGGCATTAGTTGATTTAGACTCAGAAAATGCAGAGACTTATAACACCAATGCCAAAGCATACAGCCAAAAGATTAAGGAAGTTGATGAGAAACTGCGAAAAGCCGTGTCGGTAGTTCCAGCAGATAAGCGCTACATGGTAAGCTGTGAAGGCGCATTTTCATACGTTACCCGCGATTATGGCTTGAAAGAAGCTTATCTCTGGGCGGTCAACTCTGAACAACAAGCTACTCCCAAACAGCTAGAAAAAGTCATTGATACAGTTAAAAAAAATAAAATACCTGTAGTTTTCTGTGAAAGTACAGTCAACGATGGAGCGCAACGTCAGGTAGCTAGAGAATCAGGAGCAAGGTTTGGTGGAGTGTTTTACGTTGATTCCCTGTCTCCAGCCAATGGGCCAGCGCCAACTTATCTCAAGTTGCTAGAACTTAATATTAATACTCTAACTCAGGGATTAGAGGAAAAGTGAGCAAGTATGCCAGAATAAATCTAATTATTGAAAATTGGCTTTTAGTAAGGACTTTAGTCCTATTTATTCTCTGAAAAACGTTAAGTATTTGCAAATGGGGATAGAGCCGCTTACTACAAAATACTGATTAATTTTAGAGGTGCTTTTTAGTGAAATCTATTAGTATTGATGTTGAAAATTTGACAGTTGCTTACCACGGCAAAGTTGCTTTACATGGTGCTTATTTGCAAATTCAAGCAGGTTCAATCAGTGGTTTAGTGGGGATGAATGGTAGCGGTAAATCAACCCTGTTTAAGGCAATTATGGGGTTTTTGAAGCCAGTTACAGGACGGGTTTTAATTAATGGCTTACCGATAAAGACTGTACAGAAAAAAAGCTTGGTCGCTTATGTACCCCAGTCGGAAGAAGTAGACTGGAATTTTCCAGTAAGTGTCCATGATGTTGTGATGATGGGACGCTACGGATACATGAATATACTGCGAATTCCATCGGCGAACGATCAAAGAGTGGTGAAAGAGAGTTTGGAAAGGGTGCAAATGTGGTCAATGCGCGATCGCCAAATTGGAGAACTTTCAGGTGGACAGAAAAAACGTGCCTTTCTCGCCCGTGCTTTGGCACAACAGGGAACAGTTTTACTATTAGATGAACCTTTCACTGGGGTAGACATCAAAACAGAAAAAGCGATGATTGACTTATTGCTGGAATTGCGAGAAGAAGGTCATACAATTTTGATTTCTACCCATGATTTAGCTTCTATCACTACTTTCTGTGACCAAGTAGTACTCATTAATCGTACTATTTTAGCTTATGGTGATACATCAGAAGTTTTCACAGAAGAAAATCTCTCACGGACTTTTGGTGGTTCTCTGGGAGATTTATCTTTCAGCAAAAGTCAGATAATTCGTGGAAATAAAATTGAATCGGATTGATGGATAATTTTTAATTGATATTGCTTGGATTAGAGTTATAAAAATATGAATACTCTCGCATTCTTAGACTGGTTCACCACACCTCTACAGCATGAATTCATGGTGAAGGCAATTTGTGTAAGTGCCTTAGTTGGTGTGGTCTGTTCTGTTTTATCTTGTTTTATGACCCTCAAGGGTTGGGCATTAATGGGAGATGCTGTTTCCCATGCGGTAATGCCTGGGGTAGTAATTGCTTATGTTTTAAATATTCCTTTTGCTGTGGGCGCTTTCGTCTTTGGAGTGGGTTCAGTGATTGCGATCGGTTATATCAAAGCAAAGACGAGAATTAAAGAAGATACTGTCATTGGACTTGTATTTACAGGATTTTTTGCTCTGGGTTTAGTACTAGTTTCCAAAACTCCAAGCAGCGTAGACTTGACGCACATTTTGTTTGGGAATGTCTTGGGTATTTCTAATGAAGACATCATCCAAACGGTGATTATTAGCGTAATTACTTTAGCAACAATAGCTATTTTACGCAAAGACCTACTATTATTTTGTTTTGACCCCACTCATGCACGTTCCATCGGCTTGAACACAGGAGCGCTTCACTATATTTTATTATCATTACTATCACTAACTGCTGTCGCCGGACTTCAGACAGTGGGAATTATTCTGGTTGTCGCTATGTTAGTTACTCCGGGAGCAACGGCTTATTTATTAACCGATCGTTTCGACCACATGATACTAATTGCAATGGCATCTGGAGTATTTTCTAGTGTTATGGGGACTTACATCAGCTATCATATCGATGGTGCAACAGGGGGTTGCATAGTTGTGTTGCAAACCTTGTTGTTTGTCATAGCAATGATTTTTGCACCTAAACATGGGTTACTGGTAAGAGCAAAGAAGCAAGAAAACACTGACTGATTCAGTATGAAATACCCTTTGCTATTTACGTAACCCCCATTCCACAGGTGTGAGGGCGAAACAAGTGTCGTTTAAAATTGTGGTAATTGGTACTTCTTTAGGCGGATTATCAGCATTGAAAATTATCCTGGGCAATTTACCAGCAGACTTCCCCGTACCGATCGCGATCGTGCAACACCGTCATAAAGAATCTAGCAACACACTCCAGGATTTATTACAAGAATCCAGTTTGTTGAAAATTCGAGAAGTGGAAGACAAGGACGAAATACTACCAGGACATATCTACATAGCCCCAGCAGATTATCATTTACTGGTTGAACCAGGTCACTTTGCTCTTTCGACTGATGAGCCTGTTTCTTATGCTAGACCATCTATTGATGTGCTGTTTGAGTCGGCAGCCGATGTCTACACAGAGGAAGTTATTGGTGTAATATTGACAGGAGCAAACCAAGATGGTATGCAAGGTCTTAAGAAAATAAAAGCGCGGGGAGGAATTACTATTGTACAAGAACCTGCCACAGCAGAGAGCGACATTATGCCAGAGGCAGCAATTTCTGCTGTTACAGTAGACTGGATTTTGACACTCTCAAACATTGCTTCCCAGATGGTCAAGCTTTGTCAATTATCACAGAAATAAACCGATGCAGATGGAACGCAAAGTCAACATCCTCCTAGTAGATGATAAACTAGAAAATTTGCTGGCACTAGAGGCAATCCTAGAAAAATTAGGGGAGAATCTCGTGAGAGCTACTTCCGGGGAAGAAGCTTTGAGGTGTCTGCTACATCAAGACTTTGCGGTGATTTTGCTGGATGTGCAAATGCCAGGGATGGATGGCTTTGAAACTGCTACCTTAATTCGCAATCGAGGGCGATCGCGTCATACTCCAATTATCTTTCTTACCGCTTTTAGCACCAGCGACCAAATGCTGTTTAAAGGTTATGCCTTGGGTGCTGTTGATTATCTGCTCAAACCACTAGACCCCAATATTTTGACTTCTAAAGTCACAGTATTCGTAGAACTATTTAAGAAAACAGAAGCCGTCAAGCAACAAACAGCGCAGTTGGTAGCTGTAAATACCGAACTCAGGCAAAGTGAAGAACGATTCCGATCGCTAAGTACCTGCTCACCTGTTGGTATTTTTGAAACTGATACAGAAGGCGACTGTAAATATACTAATCCCCGCTATCAGACAATTTGTGGCTTGAAAGCGTCAGAGAGTTTAGAAAAGAAATGGCTGGAATCTGTTCATCCAGAAGACAAAGAACGAGCGATCGCTAGTTGGTCTGCTTACATTTGTGAAGGTCGGGAATACTCAGAAGAATTTCGCTTTCAAGCTGCTCACGGTAACATTCGTTGGGTTCAAGTCCGCTCATCACCGATGCTTTCCAGTCAAGGAGACTTGTTGGGTTATGTAGGCACTCTTGAAGATATTACCGAACGCAAGCAAGCAGAAGAAGTCCGCGCTCAAGTGATTCGCGAACAAACAGCAAGACAGGAAGCAGAAGCTGCGAATCGGATGAAAGATGAGTTTCTAGCTGTTCTCTCCCACGAACTCCGCACGCCTCTAACCTCAATGCTCGGCTGGTCAAAAATTCTCCGCACCAAGAAACTTGACGAAAAAGCCACTTCCCGCGCATTGGAGGCGATTGAACGCAACGCTATATCTCAGATGCAACTAATTGAGGATATTTTGGACGTATCCCGAATTATCCGTGGTCAGTTGCGATTAAACGTATCGGCAGTGAATCTAATCTCGGTGATGGAGGCAGCTTTAGAGGCAGTGCGTCCCCTAGCAGAGCCAAAAGATATTCAATTAAGTACTGTGCTGGATACTTCGATCGGTTCAGTCTATGGCGATCCAGCCCGTTTACAGCAAATTGTCTGGAACCTACTAACTAATGCAATAAAGTTTACCCCTAAAGGTGGTAGGGTCGAAGTCAGGTTGTCAAAGCATTTTGGATTGCCGATTTCAGACTTTCCTGCAGAACGCTACGCGAACGGTGTGAGCGCTACTTCCACAAGCCTCAGTACAACCCAGTCGAACAATTTTGGATTTGAATCTCATAGTGAAAATTTAGACTCTTCAAACACTGAAGAAAGCAATAATCTAAAATCCGTCTTGGAAAATTCTGATGGTCAGGAGCCGAGTCTTAAACTTTCCGCAAAATCTCAAAATTCAAAATCTCAGTACGCCCAAATTCAAGTTATCGATACAGGCATTGGTATCAGTTCCGAGTTTTTACCCAAAGTATTTGAGCGTTTTCGGCAAGCAGACAGCACCACAACGCGATCGCACAATGGATTAGGACTAGGATTAGCGATCGTCCGTCATCTAGTGGAACTACACAAGGGGACAATTTTTGCCCAAAGTTCAGGTAGTGGACAAGGAGCAACCTTTACTGTGAGATTACCACTCTTACAAGACAATAGAGGCAATAGAGAAGCAACAGGAAAAAGTTCTTCTCCTATTGCTTCTACGCCTCTTGCTGGATTAAGGGTGTTAGTTGTAGATGATGAAGCAGATACCCGTAACTTTCTGAGTTTTATGTTTGAGGAGTATGGGGCTTTTGCCACTGCGGTAGCATCGGTTGATGAAGCACTTGCAGTACTTGAACAAGCAAAACCAGATATCCTGATTAGCGACATCGGTATGTCAGAGCAAGATGGTTATACACTAATTAGGAAACTGCGCTCTCTAGAACCAGAAAAAGGTGGACGCATCCCCGCGATCGCTTTAACAGCATACACACGAGAGGAAGACCGCTTGGAAGCGCTACGAGCAGGGTTTCAGAAGCATTTATCTAAGCCGATAGACCCCAATAAGTTGATTTCTGCGGTTGTCAATGTATTAGAACTGTCTATTGAAGTTCCAGTGAGTTGATTTGGACTGGGAGTCGGAGGAGGGAAGCAAGGGAGCAGGGGAGAAATTGCACTAAGTTTTTCCCCTCTGCTCGTCTACCTCTTATGTCCAATCCCTAATTAAGACAAAGTTAAAGCATGTTTTTTGAGTTCGTCTAGAGAAACTACTTCCAAAGCTCTAGCATGGGTTGCTGAAAGTATGACGGGTGGAGCAACGCCAGCTTCTAGAGCTTCTTGCCAGCGAGAAGCACACAAACACCAGCGATCGCCAGGCTTCAATCCAGGAAAATTAAAATCAGGAACTGCTGTGCTGAGGTCGTTACCCTGCGATTTGGTGAACTCCAGGAATTCTGATGTCACTTCGGCACATACGACATGCGACCCAAAATCTTGACCACCTGTACGACAAAAACCGTCGCGGTGAAACCCAGTCATGGGAGAAGTACAGCAAACCTCTAGGTTTCCATCGATTACATTTTTAGCGTCTGTCATCGTTAATTCGTTGTACTTGATTTTTCCACTTGATATAAGCTTATATTTATTGTCAATTCCCTGGTTGAATTAAAATCGCTATCCCTAATTAATTCCCAAAAGCAGGGAATTCTAAAATTACTTATCTCAAAATCGTTAAAAATAAATTTCTCAGCAGAATATTTAAGAGCGATCGCTCTCATTTTAAATAAAAATAAAACCCCTGGCTAACTACCAGGGGTAATGCAAGTCAGTACTTTTCGCATGGAATGTATCCTACTCAAATACCATAGCAACCCTCTAATTTACAGATATGCCATTTTGCCAAACAAAAAAAGCCCTCAGCTTACCACTGAGGGTTAATTTTTTAGAATAGCGGTAATATACAAACTTATTATTCCCAGAGAAGTAAGCAAATAATACTTGTAGCCTCCAACATCAGAATTTCTTGTTCCCTTTTCTACGAAAGGCTGCGCGAATAGAGGGTTACTCCCATTCAGCAATCGTAGATATAAAATCAGACACCGATTCTAAAGAGGCATATAACCAGATATGTGATGTCACATATAAAGATAACTTCGGCGTATTCCTGCCTCGTTGTTTGCTTTTAAATAAGCAAAACTAATAACTTGCATCAGGTTTGCTGAAGTAATAAAACTTGA
>NZ_JABXKO010000029.1:0-112014 GCF_017114965.1 Nostoc sp. JL31 | reverse complement strand
CCCAGCCATACACAGATACACCCCTCTCATACGAGAAGTAGATTACCATATTTCGGTATTAGTGGGATAGGTTCTTAGAAGCCGGGGACAAAAAAGCGCCGAATTTGGTTAACGCTATCGCAAGTTTACCCTGACTGAAGTCGGGGGCTTGTCACAAGGACGTTTTATGTCTGGCACGGAGTGTCTCGACATAATTCTTTAAAGTGGGTAACAGACGGGAGCAATGCGATTTTGTGAGGTGCTAAAATCAAGAACGGAAATAGGGTATTTCGGGATGCGATCGCGACGAAATAAACCTGTTTTTATTGAGAATATGGCGATGTAGTTGACAATTACTCTGCGTTCGCTCATTTTGACCCAGTGAGGGGGAATTATGTCTTACACAGCTTAAGTTCGGGGTCATAAAGGGATTCAGGGATTTTCATGGCGGAAAGAATCTGTTTTTGAAGCTGGTTGAGAGGTGTAATGAAGACCGTAGAATCAGGGAGTAAATAAAGAGTTATGTGACAAAAAGCCTTAAGTATTTGTTCGGCAGAAGGACGATCCGTTTTGCGCTTGGGATTGCCATCATAAAAACCTGGCAAAGAATCTTGGGCTTGTTGAAGTATCTGTCTGACGACAAACTCCATCTATTCTCAACCTTATGCCCAAGCACATCTATTTCAGTTCCCGGTTTATTGGCTAATTTTTCCAAGGCAAGTTGAGCTTGATTGATGCGCTTGTTTTGAGAGTCAATTGCAGAAAGGGCAAGCTTGTGGGAACGTATGACCAAATAGCGTTCGTGCCAGTGTACCCATTTATTCGTTTCTGGGTTGAGCCAAAACTTACCCAACTCAACTTCAAAACCAATGCCTTCAGCAGAAACTTCTTCTTGCTGTTGAGACAAATGAATATCAAGAACTTCTGTTGGTGGTTTCCGTGCGGTTTCTTCATTTTTTGGTCGATATGTTTGGCTATTTCTATCCGCTTCAGCCATTCCACTATTAATGCGACCCAATCTGACGGTTCTCACTCATGTACTGGTGACGCGGCTGATGTTCCAGGGTAAGCGGGCGACTGGCGTGGAGATTTCTTACCGTGGCACACTCTATCGCATTGGTGCGGCAGTCGAAGTCGTACTGTCGCTCGGTGCGATCTATACGCCGAAGGTGCTGATGCAATCTGGCATTGGCAATGAGGCTGAGTTGCAGCGTTTGGGAATTCCGGTCGTGCAGCACCTTCCCGGTGTGGGGCAAAATTTTCAAGACCATGTGGCATTTGATTGTGTTTGGGAATATCAGGAAGCGATCGCACCCCGAAACAACCTGTCCGAAGCCATCTTTTTCAAGGGCGACCAGTCCGGGCTGGACAGTCCAAATCTATTTGTCTGTCAGGCTGAAGTGCCAAAATCCAATGCCGAGAATGTCGCCCGGTTTGGCTTACCCGATGCAGGCTGGACGTTATTCGGGGCAGTCGCCCATCCCAAAAACCGAGGTCGCTTGCGCCTCACGGGTTCCAATCCGTCCGACCCGATCATGATTGATGCCAACACGCTATCTGATCCGGATGATCTCAAGGCTGCGATCGCGCCTTGCAAGGGCGGTCACTTTGCGGACTGGGAATAGCCGAAACTCTTTGCCGAAGAGATCCGCGTGGCATTCAGGTCACTGCGTTAGTGTGGAGAGAGAAGCCGATTTAATTAAAGCCAGTCGTACTCGACAAACTGTAATGACCAACTATCAACCGAGGTAACAATGGAAACAGCAGATGTGATTGTGATTGGCAGCGGTCAGGGCGGAGTTCCCCTCGCAGCTGACTTTGCCAAAGCAGGGAAGAACGTCGTTCTGTTTGAGCGCGATGTGTTGGGCGGCAGTTGCATCAACTATGGCTGTACACCTTCTAAAGCCTTTCTAGCTGCTGCCCACGCCGCAGGTCGCGCTCGACAAGCCGCAAAGCTAGGCATACACGCGCTCCTTGAAGTCAATTTTTCTACAGTGATGGAGCGTGTGCGTAGCATTCGCAGCCAGTTTAACCAGGGTGTCAAACGGCGACTAGACAGTGCAGGAGTTAGAGTTGTCTGCGCTGAAGCTGCTTTCACCGGAGAGCGAACTGTAAGCGGAGGAGGTGTGGCTGTGGAGGCTCCGATCATTGTTATCAACACAGGAACATCCTCTACTATTCCTGATATTCCTGGTTTAGCTGGAACGCCTTATCTGACCAACCGAAATTTCTTTGATTTGCAGCAGATTCCGCCCCGCTTGCTCGTGGTCGGCGGTGGCTATATTGCCCTAGAGTTAGGGCAAGGAATGGCGCGTTTAGGGAGCCAAACCGAATTGATTGTGCGGGGCGATCGGCTGCTGGCTCAAGAAGAATCCGATGTCAGTGCTGTGCTTGCTGATGCCTTTGAGCAAGACGGAATTGGACTGCATTTCAATGTGACGGTTCAGCAAGTTGCTTATACCAACGGTGTGTTTACCCTAACACTGAACAATGGTCAAGTACTCGATGGAGAAGCATTACTGATTGCGACTGGGCGCAAACCGAATACTCAGGCATTAAATTCTGCGGTGACAGGCGTTGAATTAGATGCACAGGGTTTTATTAAAATCGATGATCAGTTTCAAACGACTTGCGCTGGGATTTATGCGATCGGGGACGCTGCCAAGCAGCCTGCTTTTACCCATGTTTCTTGGGAGGACTATCGTCGCTTGAAAGCCATTCTGTGTGGCGAACATCGGACACGCAACGATCGGGTGTTAGGCTATGCCGTTTACACAGAGCCACAAGTGGGCCGGGTAGGGATGACGCTAGAGCAGGCTCACAAACAGGGCATTGCTGCCCGCGAAGTCACCCTACCAATGGCTTACATCGCCCGTAGCATTGAGTGGGGGCACGATCTGGGTTTCTACCGCATGGTCATCGACACCGATACAAATTTGATTTTAGGAGCAACGCTGGTTGGATACGAAACGGCTGAACTCGTGCATGTCTTTTTGTCGCTGATGGAAGCTAAAGCAACGTGGCAGGTACTCGAACAATCGGTTCACATTCACCCAACTTACGGTGAGGCGTTGCCCAGTCTCGCAAGGCTACTCGTTGGAGATGATATGCCAACCTGTCCCAATATGTAACAAAGGAGCAACCCCTAACTACTAACTTGAATATGGGCGATCGCTTCAAGATATCTGCAAGGGGTCGCTTTTCCCCATGCTGAACTATCCAACCAGGAAAAAGAACTGATCGAGTTTTCTATACTCATGCGGAGGCACTAAAAATCACACAATCATCTCCATTGCCTAGCTAACTTTAAATCTAAAAAGGATGAAATTTTGTGCAATCAGCTATACATCAAGTTGAATCTTTGCTGATTCAAAATGAACAAGCACATGGCTTCGTTGCATCCAACTTGTCACCAAGCTCCCCCAGTGTGCGTTCCTCTGCCTGAAGCTGTTGTTCGTATTGAAACTTGCGGGATACATCGGTTTCAATAACCAACGCTGTTTGTCGATTTGCAACTTTCTGGCTTTGAAGGGTGTAGGCTTTTTCGAGTGAGTCTCTTTCAGAAAGCGATCGCTGGCGTTGATTCTGGGATTGGACTGAATTACCTGATACCGCCGTCTGCTGCCCAAGGTGAATGTTGTAGATGTCGCCGCCAATTTGCCCAGCATTCACTGTGTCAGTGTTAATCAACCCACCGCCAAACTGGGAATTGCGTAAGTCGTTGCTGGAGACTTGCTTTGGGTCTTCTGAATCGGGCATGGGTTTGACTTGAGAGCCATACAAAGGCTTTGACTGTTTTCGGAGATGTCTTTTGAATTAGAGCGAAGCGACATATTCATCGACTATAAGCACGCTTTGATCGAATCCAGTTTTTTTGAGTGTTTCTAATACCATTTCCTGGGGAGCAACTATGTAAATATCCGCAGCCGCATCTATTGTTTGTTTGGCAAAAATAAGTACCCGCAGACCCCCACTGGCCATATATTCTAAGTCTTCCATCAACAACACGAGGTGTTTTGGATGTTCAGCTACTGCTTTCTCTACCTCTATCTTGAAAATCGGTGCAGTCATGGCATCCAATTCTCCAGACAAAGTGATTTTAGCGACATCATTGCTAATTTTTAGTGTGGCACTGAAAGCCATAATCTTTTCCTTATATCAATTCTACAACTGCAAATTCTGAATCACTCGCGATCGATATTGTTCCAGCACTGAAAGACTGCCTTCTAATATGACACTTAGGGGTGTAGTTAGTTCGCAGAACTGACTTTCGTCATTAGCATCAAAGGAAGTATCTCCTAATTTATTGGTTAAAAGCACCACTGCAAACACTCGATTTTTGCTATTGAACATCGGTAAGCAAAGGATATTACGAGTATGATATCCAGTGACTCGATCGATTTCTCGATAGAACCGAGGATCGTTCTGAGCATCAGTTACATTCATACTTTCACCCTTTGTGGCAACATAACCAGTAATGCTACCATTCATCGGTAGGAAAATTTCTAATGCTTCTTCGTTTTCATTGGGGACAACCTTAGCCCAGAGCTGATTTTTTACCTCATCAACGACAAAGATCGTAGCTCGATCCGCAGCCATAATTTGGGCGATTTTCAAGGCTAAAGCCCTAATCACTTCCTCAATATTTGCTTCTAGCATTTGCTCGCTGAGAATATCCATTGCTTGCAAAACTTGTTCAAATTCTTCTTTGAGCTTTTGAAGCAAACTCAAAAATTGAGGGATGGTTAATTCTTGGATCTTGCGGCTCAATTCCTCTTTCTTTGCTTTAACTAATGAGGTCGTTGTACTCTCAATGTCTAGAATTGCTTGCTCTGTAGGCGATGCTAAACGGCCATCTTCTAGATGAACAATCCGATCGGCAATATCTAAAATCCGATTGTCATGGGTTACTAGCAAAATTGTACAATTCTGCTGCTTTGCCAGTTTTTGCATCAATTCCACCACATCTCGACCACTGGCTTTGTCTAGCGCTGCTGTTGGTTCATCTGCCAAAATCAGTTGGGGTCGATTTACCAAAGCCCGTGCGATCGCCACTCGTTGTTTTTGTCCACCCGATAACTGGTGCGGATAAGAATGAATCCGCTTTTGCAGTCCCACTTGCTCTAATATTGCTTGCGATCGCTCTTGCGCTTCTTCCATTGCGATCGCATCATTCAGCACCAAAGACATTTGGACATTTTGGTTTGCGGTTAGGGAACCTAACAAATTATGAGCTTGAAAAATGAACCCTATCTGCTTGCGGACATTTTCCAGCAACCGATTACTCACTCCGCTTAACTCGTGTCCTAGTACTTGAAGGCTACCTTCCTGAACAGAACGCAATCCCCCAATTAAAGTCAGCAGTGTTGTCTTCCCAGATCCGGAGGGGCCGGACATAATCACAATTTCTCCAGGATAAATCTTCAAAGAAATATCAAATAATATTTGTTTGCGTAATTGACCCTTTCCATAATAGTGATTGATGTTTTCGATTTGAATAATTGGTTTGGTAGACATCAGTTTAAATCAACATCTATTTAAAAATTTTATTAATAAATATCAGCAGGATCTATCTTTTGTAGCTTTCTGGTTGCTATCAGTCCAGAAACAACACACATTAAAACTGTTAAACATAGCACGAAGCTGATAACGTTAAAATTCATCTCTAATTGCAGCCCTGTAGCCGTAGAAATTAACTGATAAAAAAGAAAGCTTAAGCAAAAACCCGGAAAAAAACCAAAAAATGAAAGAATGATGGATTGGAGAAAAACAATACCGACAAGATAAAAATTAGAATGGCCAATAGCTTTCAAAGTGCCATATTGAGGTAGATTATCTGCAACATTACTATAGATAATGTTGTAAACTACGACAATACCAACCACAAAACCGATGATTGTTCCTAGTCCAAAAATAGCCCCAATTCCAGATGATTGCGTCCAATAATCTAGTTCTTTGGCAATAAAATGTTGTTTCGTATAAACAACTATATCAGATGGTAAAGATTGATTCAAAAACTTTTCTAGGCGATCGCTATTCGTTCCTGGAGTCACTTTGATTAGACCAATATCAACGTCGTTGAGCGATGAACGAAGCTTGGAATCAATACCAGAAGGTCTAGTTGCAAAGATTCTCAGAAAATTAAGATCGCTGACAATTAAATTACCATCAGTTACAAAGTCAGCACCCAGTTCAAAGGTTCCAATTACTTTGACTTGGACACCAGAAAGCTCAGTTGTCACACCCGGTTGCATAGAACCATAATCTTTGCGAGACCTGCTATCGGCCAATAGAGTGTTGGGCATTTGGAGGGCTAATTCAGCCGCTTGGATCTCAGGTAAGAGAAAAACAGGATCGTCTAGATTAAATGCAAACACTCGGATAGACCTTTCCTCGGCAGTTCCATAACGTCTCCAACTACCAAGAGTGATATAAAGTGGATAAGCTGCTGCAACGCCTTCAAATTGTCTAACTTGATATAATCGACTCCGATTAAAAGTTTCGTCAATAACGGTAACATAGCGTCGCTGACTGAGCATGATTAAATCAGCATTGAATGCCTGAATAAACGCAACGTTACTATTCAACATTGCATTCTGAAATCCGAGTTGGGAAAACATGAGAAAAACTGCAAACGCGATCGCAGCTAATGCTGTGAAAAACTGCGATCGTTGCTGGAGCAGGTTACGCCAGGCAAGGGAAAACTTAAAGAGGGCAACTCGAACCTTTTTGCTAGAAAACATCAGCGGGATCTGCAACTAAAACTTTGCGAGCAACAACAAATCCAGATGCACTACATGTCAAAATCGTCAGACCGAATACTAATAACATCCGACTAACAGTCATAGCGACCGGTAGTCTTGTGGCAATAAAAATGGCATGGTACATCCCCAAAGCCAGAAGGCAACCAGGAATAAACCCCAGCGTCGCCAGCACGAGCGCTTCTTGGATAACGACCGTCAACAAACGCAAATTAGTATATCCAATGGCTTTTAAGGTTGCGTACTCATGCAAGCGTTCATTGACATCAGAACTCAGGACTTGATACACAATCACAGTCGCCACTAGAAAAGCCATGATCACAGCAACACCAATGATATAACCGAGCGAAGTAGACTTAACCCAATATTCCCGATCTCTGGACATCGCTTCCTGACGACTGAATACTTTAATCGTTGCTGGCATGATTTGGCGTAAGTTTTGCACCACTTCATCAACCTTTACACCAGGCTCAACTGTAATCAACCCCAGACTTATATCATCCAGCGATCGCCCCGGATTCAGACGAATAAAATTTTGATCGCTAACAATTGCAGTGCCATCAGCACGGATAGTGTTATTTAAGCTAAACAGACCCACAATCTTAACTTCTCGCCTGTTCAGTTCAGTTTTTAGACCCACTTCTCTCGGGCCAAATTCAGAGCGTGAGAGGCTATTCATTAACAAGGTATCTTGGCGTTGTAGGGCTTTTAAAGACTGATAAACTTCTGGCACGCGCAACACAGGATCTCGATAATTAAACCCCAAAAGCAAAAGCGCTCGTATTCGCCTTGTTTCTACATTACGCCACGAGCGAAACGCCAGGTAAAGTGGTCTGGCAGCAGCAACGCCATTCGTCCCTCCTGCCTGATACAAATAACGCCGAGAAAAAGGTGGAACATAGGTGGACTCCGGCGACTTGGATGAAATCAATACAATGTCAAAATTGAGGCTGTCGTAGAGCAGCGTTGCTCCCTTCATCACTCCGCTAAAAAGTCCAAGTTGCATAAATACTAAGGAAACCGCAAAGCTGATGGCTGATACTCCCGCGCCTAAGCGAGCTTTACTCTGAATTAAGTTTTGCCATGCTAATGGGGGTCCTTTCCAGTGTTTGCGGTGCTGACGGTTAGTCACATTCCCTAACTCCTGATAATTTAGATACGAATGGCACTAAGAAAAGCCCAAAGGCTTGTGTCGTCTTCTTCCCAGAGTATTGGGGCGGGTTCTATGTGATTTCGATACCTAAGAAAAGCCCAAAGGCTTGTATCGTCTTGTTCCCAGCCTGGAGGCTGGAAATGTATTTAAAGTGGGCTTCTGCCTCTTGTCAAGCTACTGGAGGGCGGCAGCCCTCCCAGAATGGGTTCCCAGTCTCTAGGCTGGGAACCAGTCAGAGCAAGGGCTGTATCTTTTCTTAGTGCCATTCAGTTTAGATACCTTTAAAAATTGTTAAAGTCCAAGTTCCCTATTCCCATTTCAAAAACGTTTAGCGAATTAATTTAAATCAATCTCGGTATCTACTTGCAGATTACTTAGATCGGAGACAAGTTCGCTTCGATCTAAGCGGATTTTCACTTCTACCACTCGGACATCTGATTTTGCTGTCGGATCGTCCCCAATAATGTCGTTTTTGAACACCAATTGACCAATTTTGGTGACAGTGCCAGTCATTTTTTCTGAAAAAACCGGACTGCTAATTGTTGCTCGCTGTCCGACCTTAATCAACTTAACGTCTGTTTCAAACACCTCTGTCACTACATACATATTACGTGTGTTGCCCAGAGCCAGAAGCCCGCGATCGGAAATCACTTCCCCAGCCTGGGTATAAATCTTCAGGACTTGGCCATTTTTGGGCGCACGGATAATAGTTTGCTCTAACTGTGCTTGGGCCAGTTTTAAATTTTGGATGGCTGAAATCAACCCACTATGGCTAGCGACTCGCTTTAAATTCATCTCTGAGCGTTTGAGGTTCTCTTGAGCTACTTTGATATCTGCTTGACGGGTGTTGGTTAATTGCTGTAACTTTGCTCTGGCTTGACTTAAATTCTCCTGGGTTTGTACAACCAGTAACTTCCTAATCTCATAATCTTCTTTAGGAACTGCACCTTCAGCATAAAGTTTTGCATAGCGATCGCGTATGATAATTGCCTGTTGTAATTCTGCTTGCGATCGGCGAACAGCAGCCTCTTGAGAGCTAATTTCTTGCAAACGAGGAGTAGAAATCTGACTAATCTGTGCTTGTGCCTGACTAATCTCAATCTGATTAACGGAGCTATCTGTTTGTATCTGTTTTTGCACCTCCTTTACCTGGCTAGCAACCAAATTTCGTTTAGCCAGTATTTCTTGGTGACTTTTTAGATAAGCCAAAACTTGCCCTGTTTTTACCCAATCACCCTCAGAAACTTTTAATTCATCAATCTGTGCCCCCACTGGAACTGCAACCTTGCTAATCTCCCCCTCTGGTTCCAACCGCCCCAATGCCAGGACTTTTGTTTTTTCAGGCGGCAACGATAACGAAGATGGTGAGGCGTTGTTGGCGGGTGACGGGCTAGATACTTTAAACAGGAAAACGTATCCAGCCCCGATACTTAAGGCAAGTAGACCAGCAAAGATACTAAGATTGCGAGCAGTAACATTAGGGGTCATCATAAGTAGTAAAAGTTACTAGTACAACACGGCGGAAATAAACCAATCATTCCAAATCAACAAAACCCTTATGTTGTATTCATTTTTAATTTTTAATTTTTAATTTTTAATTCCGCCTTGCGGTACTAGTTCTTATTCGTTCTTCAAGTTCAGCCCCGATCGCTGAATTTCACTTTTAAGTTCGTCTAGAGATTGTTTGAGACTACGAATTTCTTCAGATGTCTGTTCTTGAACTCCCCGTATTTGTTCTTCGGTAGTCATCACAATCCCAGCTTCCTGTTCCTGAAGCATTTCTTGTAAAAAGATGCTGAGAATTCCTCTAATCGGTTGCCACAACTGATGCCACCGTTTTTTGTCTTCTTCTAGCAGTTGAATGTAGGTATCGAAGCTGTGAGGGAAAGGAACACCTCCCATAAATTCTGCCGCTCCCCCAAAATTCAGAGAGACACCGTGATTTCCCAGTCCAATTACGTGATGAACTTCTCCCGCATGTTCGTAATTGCCTAAGTAAAGTTCCCCCAATCTCAAGCCATTGCCAGCAACCATACTTAAAGGGAAAGGAAGGCTAAAGGGTACCAGGGTAAACAGATCCAGTTGATTTTCAATACGGTAACTAAATCCTTCTCCTAATTGTTCGTTGTAGTAATTGGCAAAATGCCGATTGCCAACTTTCACAGATCCAAAGGTGTATACTTTGACTCGTAAAGCTGACTCTCCTAAAGAACTAAAACGGCGTTTTAAGAACAGAGCGCCGAGTTGAGCTAAACCACCGCCCAAACTATGGCCCCCTAGGTAAACCTCAAGACTGCTGGTATTTTTAGGTATCTTAGATATAGAATTTAAGCTAGCACCAGCCCTGCGACTATTCGATAACTCACTCATTTCTCTAGAGATGTCTTCAAAGTTCAAGAGTTCATCGCGCGCAAAACTCCAGGCTCGATTCAGGTTGCCGATCGCATCATAAGAGAAGACTTCCGAAATTAGTTTTTTTAATCGGCGCTCAAAGGCCAGTCCGAATCGGATTCCTCCAGCTGCCGCAATGGCATGGGCAATAGCAATTTGTTTGCCAGAATTCAAGGTTTGAAATATCTCAAAATCTTGAGCATTAATTTGACCTAAGAGAACCTGAAAAAAGGCAGCCAGTTCATCTTTGACGGCTTCAAATCCTTCAAAAAATCCCCGTGCGACTTTGACTCGCGTATCTGGTAAAGAACCATAGTTAATTAATGACCAATTGAGATCGGTCAAAATATCCGTTAATTCAATTTGACCGCGATCGGTAACAATAGAGCCTCGAAAAATCACCGCAAATTGATTACTTCCTTCTCGTTTAAAAATGAAACCTCGGATATTAGTTTCATTATTCTGCAAGCTATGAACTAATTTCCAGCCCTCATTCTTATACAGAGAGTTATAAATATCTTGGACTTCGGCATCCTCAACAGAGCCTCCTCCAACTTGAAATATCTCATAACTCCGTTTGGAGAACTTAGCCATTAAAATCGCTTCGTCAAAGCTAAAACCACTGCGAAGCTTTAAAGGTATACTCATAAAAAGTAGGTCGGTGTGAATATTGATTATTGGGATAAAGCAGAAAGCAGAAGGAAAAAGGGTTTAAGCCTATTTCATTTTTCTTTACATAGTTTGGTTTTTTGAAGTCGTTCTACTTATGTTTGACTTTTATCCTCTGAATATAGATGGGGACTTGATAGGATAATATCAGTTAGTGCTGTTTTATAACTATCAGTAATCAAAGCGAACATTTTGGTTATTATTTATTTTTATAAATCTCCTTATAGTCTTATCAAGCTAATACAACCCTCCTAGAAAAGGGTAAATCTACAACACCTCCATCTTTTGAACCTGCACGCGATCGAGACAAGCTTTTAGCTTTTCGGCAAGTACCTCTACATGAGGTGGGAGAACTAAATTCAGATGGTTTCCTGGAATTTGATGAATCTCAACTCCGCCGATTGCTAGATCGCCCCAGCCAAGGGTTGCATCTTGGGGATTTTTTCCAGTTTGTTTGCTCGTCCGAAAGAGAGTAACTTTACCTGGATAAGGCTGTGGCTTGTATTTGAGGAGGGCTGAGTTGTTAGCTTGTATGACTTGAAATAGCCGTCGCGCAGTTGGTTGGAAAAGCTTACTCAGTTTAGACTGGTGGGCGACAACCTTAGCTATGCTTCCTGGCTCAACCAAAAAATGCAATGGCTTCGAGGTCTTAGTTCCAATCTGTTGGGTGAGTTGTCGTTCTTCGACAGCAGTCAGAAAATGATCCACTGTTTCATCCAGATAAGGGCCAAGATTGCGAAGCACGGAATTCACCAGAAATTTAGCCATCTGGAAGAAATTCTGAGTGCGATTGTCGCAAAAGGCGGGAGTATCAATTAGTGCCAGTAATACAATGGTCTGTCCTGCTTGCTGTAGCTGTTGGGCCATTTCAAATGCCACCAGCGCACCAAAAGACCAACCTCCTAGACAATAGGGACCTTCTGGCTGCACCTGTTGGATACCGTGGATGTACTCAGCAGCAATGTCTTCTATACAATCTTTTGATTTGCCTTCGCCAGTAATCCCCGCAGATTGTAGCCCATAGAAAGGTTGTTCTTGACCCAATAACTCTGCCAGGTCGGAATAAACGGAAGCGACACCCATCACCGGATGAATGCAGAAAAAGGGTAGCTTTTCGCCTTGCTGCTGAGAATTTACTCCAGTCAATTGTCTGAGAATTTGAGCAGCGAGATTTGCGATCGTCACACCTTCGAGAAACTTGACCACAGGAACATTCACTTCTAGATCGACTTCGATTTGATGTTTAATCTCGATTGCCGTCAAGGAATCGAGGCCTAGCTGATGCAAGGGTTGTTGGGGATGGAGTTTCGCCAAGTTAACTTTCAGTCCCCTTGCGAGTTTTGCTTGAATGTAAGACTCTAAGTGCTGCTGTCTTTCTGTGGGAGCGATCGCTAACAGTTCTGCTACTGTGAGTTTATATTCGCTATCTCTGCCATCCCATTGGGGCAAGATGTCAGCAGCAATGATGTCCAAACTCTCTGTTTGAAATCCATTGCGGCAAGCAGTACGGGAAATCTTACCACTGGAAGTTTTGGGAATGCTGGCAGTCTTGAGCAGCAATATTGCATAAACTGATAACTCATGAACCTGTGACACTGCTTGGCGAATAGCCGCGATCGCTTCATCTGCATTAAGCTTTCTTAAGTAGGTTCGCTCGATTTCTTGAGCAACGACGATTCTTTCTTCCCCTTCTATCTCAATGGCAAACACTGCTCCACAGCCGTGCCGGAGAGCTGAATGACTTTCCTGCACCGTCAGTTCAATGTCTTGAGGATAGTAGTTGCGACCTCGAATCACAATTAAATCCTTGAGTCGCCCGGTAACAAATAATTCACCATTATGCAGAAATCCCAGGTCGCCCGTTCGCAGAAACGAACCCCCGTCTGTATCGTCTAAACAGGCATAGAATGTTTCTTGCGTCTCTTGGGGTTTCTGCCAGTACCCTTGAGCAATACTCGCTCCTGTTACCCAAATTTCTCCGACTGTACCATCTGGACATCTCTTGAAAGATTGTGGATTGGCGATCGCAATTGTTTGACCTAACCCCGTCCTACCCTGCCCCACAATCTTTATACTATTCTGCTGTTGCTCTGCACACAGCACAACTTGGTTTTGTTTGAGAGCAGAACTTTCTACATTACACACCGTTGGGTAGCACTCTTTTATCCCCCCGGAAATCAACAATGTGCCTTCAGCCATCCCATAGCAAGGATAAAAAGCTTCAGGGCGAAAGCCGTAAGGCTCAAACTTGGTAACAAATCGCTCTAGGGTCTGGGCACGAACTGGTTCGGCACCATTGAAAGCAACTTTCCAACTGCTCAGATCAAGACCTACTAATTGTTCTGGCTGAATCTTCTGCACACACAAGTCATAGGCAAAATTCGGCCCGCCGCTAATCGTCGCTTGATAGTGGGAAATTGCTTCTAACCAACGATAAGGCTTCTGCAAAAACGCAACGGGCGACATCAAAATTATTGAGGAGCCAACGTAGAGAGGTTGGAGGATGCCACCGATTAAGCCCATATCATGATAAGGGGGCAGCCAGGATACGTCTAATTGGTTGGGAGCAGTTTGGAAAAACTGATGAATCAGTTCTAAATTGTGTAGTAAGTTGCCATGACTGACCATAACCCCCTTGGGTGTCCCGGTTGAGCCAGAGGTGTATTGCAGAAATGCGATCGCGTTTGGATCGATTACGGGTTCGTGCCATAACTCTGCTTGCTGATTAGCGATGGTGTCTGTAGTTAAAATCTGTTTTGTAGCCAGTTCTGGATGATGCGTAAACTGAGTAGCGATGGTAGTGAGTAGGGAGGTTGTAGTTAGGGCAACCCTAGCCTGGGCATCTGCCATAATTGCCATCAGCCTAGAGATGGACTGATTTTGTCGAGGCGGATAAGCAGGAACGGCGATGGCACCAGCATATAAGCAGCCAAAGAAGGCGGTAATGAAATCGAGACCAGGCGGGTAGAGAAGCAGGACACGCTCATGCTTGGCACTGACAGTTTGCAGTTGCACCGCGATCGCTCGTGCCGATAGATCGAGTTCTCGATATGTGAGACTAATTACTTCCTTTTCTCCATCTAGCACAAAACTATAGGCGAGGCGATCGGGCTGTTGTTCGGCGCGATAACGCGTCAGTTCTACTAAATTTTTGACTGACAAACTGGATGTTAACAATTCATTGAATACCATATTTATACCAATTCACGAAATCACTGATACAAATCACTTCCTCTGCTTCCTCTGCTTCCTCTGCTCCCTCTGCTTGCCCATCTGTATCATTTTTAAAGTGAAACGGTATTAGCCCTCTCCAAAACCCGATCGTGCTTCTGTTTTTTTACCCGTCTCAATTATCAACTGAGGCTAAAGTGTTAACTCCTCTATTTCCTCAACAACATTAGCAATCTGAATAGTTGGTATCAAATTTTTCAAAATTAATTGTTCGTGGCAAGCTTGAGCTAATTCCGCAATGCTAGGACTAGCAATAAACTGTTCGATTGGCAGTTCAATCTTTAAATTGGTGACAATGTGATTTCTCAGACTCACAGCCATCAGAGAATCGATGCCCATACTATTAAGTGGCTTTTGGACATCAACTTGAACAGCTTCACACTCTAAGGCTTGGACAATTTGTGCTTGAATGTAAGTGCTTAATAAATCGGTGCGTTGGCTATTTGCCGCTACTGACCATTGCTTTATAATATCAATCTGAGAGCCGTTGGATATAACCACACTAGAGGCTTCAACATTATTAAATTCTCCTAATCTATCTTGCCGTGAGGCTTCTGATTCCTGCCAGTAACGCTGTCGTTGCCACGGATAGGACGGCAAACGCACAAAACAACCACCATGAGGATAAATAGCGTTCCAATCAATGGAATCTTCTAGGGTATAGCGCTCTGCTAAGGAATTCAACATTTGAGCGCATTCAGTACCAGGATTTTCCTCTACTCTACTGTTTTTGTGTTGCTCTACATAGCCTGAAAACATTGAGGGACGGCTTTCTTGTGCGAGAAAAGCCACTAAATGCTCGACGAGTTGTTTCTTAGAATCAACCACCATTGCCAAACGGTAGGAATGATGGCTGCGGCGCAGACTAGTTGTATAGCAAATGTCTGCCAATGAAATTGCCGCGTTATCCTGGGCAGTAAAAAACTCAATATAAGCTTTAGCAAAGGCTTTGAGAGCCTCTGGGCTACGAGCTGACATTAAAAAAATTTGTGGTTGGTTAGCGATCGCCGCATCAATTGGCAAGGATTCTACACCTTGCAGAATCACATGAACATTCGTGCCCCCCAGTCCAAAACCATTCACACTCACGATCGGTGGTTGATTATCCTTATTTGTCAGTGGTTCCAAAGATTGTGGCACGCGCAACCGCAGTTCCTCCCAAGGAATTTTGGGATTGGGGGTTTGAAAATGCAGATTGGGTGGAATTTGACGATGGCAGACTACTAGCGCTGCTTTAATGAGTCCGCCAATGCCGGCAGCCGCTTCCATGTGTCCAATATTTGTTTTTACAGATCCGATCGGGCAATCATTGCCCAAAGAGCGATCGCTGCCGATGATAGCCCCGATCGCTTTAGCTTCAATCTCATCCCCCATCGGCGAACCGGAGCCTTGAGTTTCTACATACTGCACCTGCTGAGGGAGAATTCCTGCCCGCTGATAGGCTTTTTGCATGACTGTCTGCTGCGCCAAAGCTTCGGGGGCTGTAAAACTGCTGCCGCGACCATTCTGGCTGACAGCACTGCTGCGGATCGTTGCATAAATAGCATCACCGTCAGCGAGGGCATGGGATAGCGGCTTCAGAACCACAACCCCTACTCCTTCAGCCCGAACAAAACCATCTGCTGCTGCATCAAAACTCTTGCAACGACCATCCGCAGACAGCAAAAATGCCTTACTCATGGCGATGCTGATTTCTGGTTTGAAGATGACATTGACCCCACCTGCTAGGGCAAGGCTACATTCACCATTCCAGAGACTAGAGCAAGCAAAGTGAACGGCGACTAATGACGAGGCACAGCCAGCGTCAATCGGTAGACTGGGGCCTGTGAAGTCAAAGCAGTAGGAAATGCGATTTGGTACCAAGTTGAGGTTTGAGCTAACTATGGTATGGGCATTAATGGCATCGCGATTGCGCTCATCCATTTGAATGTAACTGTAATCTCGGTTAAGTACCCCAATAAAAACCCCGGTATCGCTGCCAGCCAGATGTTCCGGCACAAGTCCCGCATCCTCCAGTGACTCCCACGCCGTTTCTAACAAGAGTCGTTGTTGAGGGTCAATCCGAGCCGCTTCCGCACTGGAAATCCCAAAGAATTTGGCATCAAACTGGTCTATTCGGTCGAGAAACCCACCCCAACGGCTGTACATTTTACCTGGTTCTACTGGATCGGGATGATAAAATTTGTTGACATTCCAGCGATCGCAAGGGATTTCTGTAATTGCATCCCTGCTATTTTGCAACAGGTCCCAGAAGCTAACTGGACTGTGGACACCACCAGGAAAGCGACAACCAATACCAACAATTGCAATGGGTTCTGGAATCATATGCTGTTCACTCTTCTGTGAATCTCAGGTAAAACCTGAACGCCGGCTTCAAAGTCAATAGCTCTGGCAGTCAGGTAAAACATATACATTGTTGTCAGCCAGTTGGTAAACTCCTGCTTAGAACCTAAGTGCCGCTCCATATTCAGCATAATCCAACCAATCTGCGACCAGGTTTGGTAACAGGTTGAGCAATCGGGATGTTCGCTGGTGCAGCATGTCCTGGTTGATTTGGCATCAGGATTGTAAGCACGAAAGTGAAGATTATAGGGTTTACCATTTTGGAATCGGGCTGCATTCTCTAGGCGATTTTCACTGATGCAAGGACAGACATCATAACACCAGGTTTCATCATACATTTGCCCTGTAGTAAACACTTGATTCATGTATGAGGTCATCAAGATGCGATCGGGATAGCGGGCAATCATCCGGTCGATTTCATGACGCACATCTGCAAACCCGCGATCGTCATCATAAACACCCCCTAACCCCGCCTTATCCCCGTAAAAGTTAAATATTACAAAGTTGCCATTCTCGACACATTGTTCAACAACCCGTTCTATTTCATGGGCGTTACCAGCAGTGGTAGTGTAGTACCAAAAGACTCGGCGATCGTCTTTGTAATTTTTGAGAGCCTTGCTGAAAACATCTAACTTCCCTCCTCCGCGTAGCTTTTTATCGGTTTCGCGATCGCCCCAAAGAGAAACACTGATTGTTATATTTTCAAACCCCTCATAAGGGATTTTGATCATCCCGTTTGTGACGACAATCATCCAAAAATTTTGCGCCAGCTTTCGCAATCGATCCAGCATTAGGGTAGGCTCACCTCCAACTGCTGTAATGTAGTTAGTGCCTCTAGCTTTTTCTTGTGCAATTAATGCCTCAAATTCAGCATCATCTTTGGGTGCTGCATTTTGATCCAGGTCGTCGGTGAAAAAACAACAACCCTCACACCGCAGATTACATAGATGAGTTAAGTCTACAGAGATTCCTTTAATAGCACCCGCTTTTCTAACCTGGGTGAACAGGTGATGTAGAAAGGGGTCTTCTAAATACTCCATTAAGGGATCTTGTACCTCGGTTTCTATTACCTGAGTAGCCATAACAATTTATTTCCTTTGCGAAAAACCGAGCAATGATGATTAACAATTTACTCGTTGATGAATTTCCGGCAAAAGTTGCACACCGGATTCAAAGTCAACCATGCGGCACATCAGGTAAAACAGGTATGTCGTAGTCAGCCAGTTAATAAATTCTTGTTTGGAACCGAGGTGTCGTTCCAAATTGATCATGATCCAACCAACCTGCGCCCAAGTTTGGTAACAGGTTGAGCAATCTTGATTATCACCTGTGCAACAACGCCGAGTTGATTTCAGATCGGGATTGTAAGCGCGATAATGGGGGTTATAACGTTTACCATTTTTAATCCGGTTTTGATTAATTTCATGATCTACAGTGAGGCTGGTGCAAACTTAATAACCCCAGGTTTCATCGTAAAGTTGCCGTGTGGTAAACACGTTGCTCATGTACGAAGTCATTAAAATTTTGTCAGGGTAACGCGCGATCGCTTTATCAATCTCACGCCGCACATCTGCAAATCCCAGATTGTGATCGTAAACTCCTCCTAAGTCAATGCGATCGCTGTAAAAGTTAAACAAAACGCGATTACCATTGGCTACACACTGCTCGACAACGCTAGCGATTTCATGGGCGTTACCCGGTGTGGTAGTGTAATGCCAAATAGCACGCGGATCGTCTTTGTAATTTTTTAAAGCTTTGCTGAAAACATCAAGTTTACCACCCCCTCGGAGTGTCTTGTCAGTTTCACGATCGCCCCAAAGAGAAATAGCGATCGGCATTGTTTCAAACCCCTCATAAGGGATTTTGATCAGGGCGTTGGTAACAACCATTAACCGAAAATTCTGGTAAAGCTTCTGCAATCGCTCTAGCATCAGGCTGGGTTCTCCCCCAACCACTGTAATAAAATTTGTTCCTCTGCTCTTTTCGTGGGCAATAAATGTATCAAATTCGGCTTCATCTTTGGGTGCTTTGAATTGATCCAATTCATCTAAAAAGAAATAGCATCCCTGACACCGAAGATTGCACGCATGGGTTAAATCAACTGATATCCCTCTAATTTGTTCAGCTTTTCTGATTTGTTTAAAAAGGTGATTTAAAAACGGATCTTCCAAGTATTCAATTAATGAATCTTGGACATCGGACTCGACAACTTGAGTAACCATTTCCACCTACTTTTATAAAAAGGATTGGGGACTTTGTAAAGAGCAGAAAATCGTCCTTGCTTCAATCCCACGTTTTTAAGCGTGGGTTCCTCCTGCCTTCTGCCTGGTTGTTGAGCGTAGTCGAATGCCTCCTGACTCCTTCACCGATCGCCCTTTTATTGCGTAACTTTAACTTCTTGAAAAGCTTCGTCTTTAAACTTGGCGAACAATTCCACCAAGTCATTGATTGTCTTAAAGCTAGAAACTTCTGTTCTGGGAATTTTTATTTTGAGTTCTCGCATACAAGCAGAAACAATTTCTACGCCGTCAAGACTACTGGCTCCATATTCTCCGATGGTTTTATGCGGATCTATTTCAACATTTTCCAGTCCATCTACGTTGAGCTTGATATGTTTAATTACGACATTTAATACTTGCTCTCGATCCATGATGTCTTGTCTCCTATATTGAAAATCAAAAAACAAAATCTAGGCTAAATAAGCCGCTTCTATGTGTGCTAATGTCCCTGGAACCCCAAAACAGATTTTGTGCATTAGGTGTTCGCGGGACAATGCTGCTTGGAGAGCTTGACGCCGGGGTAATGACAAGGTGTCTTTTACCATCTCCAAAACATGTCTGGGTTTTTCAGCGATTCTTCTTGCCATATCCAAGGCTAAAGTCATAACTTCCTCAGCTGGAACTATGTAGTTAAATAAACCTCGTCCCTTGAGTTCTTTGCCTTTGTAGAGCTTGGCGGTGAGGAGCATCTCGCTAGCAAAGTGATGTCCAACCATTGCTGGTAAGACAGATAAGATACCCATTCCCGGAGTAAATCCCAAATCTGTAAAATTAAGTCCGTACCGACTGTTTTCGGATGCGATCAGAATATCGCAGTAGAGCGCTAACGCTATGCCACCTCCCACAGCATGACCCTGCAAAGCTGCAATAATTGGTACGGGAAAGCTAAGTAGTTGGTTGGGCAGTGATAAATCTTTGACATCTGCATTGCCACTCACAACTTGTTTGATGGTGTCCAAGCTTGCTCCGGCACAGAAGACATCCGCTCGCCCACTTAAAATTAAGACTTTCAGGCTCGGTTCTGTTGCTAGATGAGTCAGGGCTGTCATTAATTCATCACACAGTTCTTCGCTCAAACGATTTTCGTTTTCAGGGTCATCGATTTGCAGTTGGAAGATGCCGTCTTCTAGGTTGGCGAGCAAAATTTTAGACATGGGTTTTTCCCCTGTACTTTTGAAACCAAGGTGGCGAGAATCCCTCGGTGAAACTTTGAATTCCTTCTAAGACCTCCGGTTGGGCTAACCATGAAACAAGTTGATTAAGGGCAATATTGGTTTGTCGCTGTAAATCTGACCCATAGAGTTGTTCAAAATATTGTTTACTGGCAGCGATCGCTTCTGGAGAAGAGCGAAACAGCCGTTGTAATTGTCGGTTCAAGGTGGTAGCCATACCCTCAGTTGCAACTTCATCCACTAACCCAAAGGTCTTGGCTTCTAGGCTGTCAATTCCCCGACTGCTGAGGGTTAAATACTTGAGTTGTGCTATGGTCAAACGACGCAGTAAGAAGGGTGCAATCAGAGCCGGAATCATGCCAATGATGACTTCTGGCAACATAAATTTTGTGTTCTCGTTGGCAATGACGAGATCGCAAGCCGCAACTAAACCTAGTCCTCCACCTGTAACATTACCTTCAACGCAGACGATTACAGGCAAGTGGGAATGACAAATTAATTGCAGACAATTTATAAAGGCTTGAAACAGTTCTATTTGAGGTTTTCCTCCCTGCTGTAATATCCATTCCAAGTCAAGTCCTTTGCAGAAGTCAGTTCCCTCAGCCCGAAGCACGATCGCCCGACAAGATGAATTGGCGATCGCAGCTTGTAACGCTTGACTAAGTTGATTAATTAAAGATGGATTGAGCGCATTACCTGTTTGGGGCTGCACCAAGGCAATCTGGGCAACTCCTGAATCGATTTTATAGCGGACGGCCTCTACTATTAACTCCATTTATATTGCCTATAGTAATTTTCAACATTACTTAATACAAGTAAACCTCGGTCTCGATAGCGTTTTTCATAGCGTTCATCTAAATAGTTTTCTAAGTTAAAGTCTCGGCGATCGCTATATTTTTCACGCGTCAATTCACTAGCTTCATAATCTGCAACAGACAAACGAAGTCGCTGATTGAGGTGTTCGTCAATGTTGAGCGATCGGACAATTTCAGTTGCAGCCTTTCCAATGGTGGCGCTGTAGAATTCTGCTTGGCAGCCACCACCATAAGCAAACAGGGAAATGCGATCGCCTGGACTCAGATCCTTGGCATAATTCAAAAGACTTAACAAACAAATAAAATTGGAACCTCCATACGAACTACCAATTTGTTGAGCAAAATGTATACTCTCTGCAACTTTTGATTGAAAACTTAACTTAGCAGCCGCTTTCCCTACCGCCTCAAATCGGTTGAGTATGGTGCGATGTGCCTGAAACGTCATTGCTGGAAAGGGCGCATGATAAATGTGTTTTTTGAAATCAGCATCATAGTCTACAGAACCCACGATTTGCTCGTAGTGACTGAATGCTCCCTCCAAAGCATCTAAATAAGAGTAAAGACTCGTTTCACTTTTGATCACTTCGGTGTTGAAAGTGGGGCGCAGGTAGTCAGAAATCTCCTTTGTCCAGTAACCCGCCTTATCCAGTTCAATTTCGAGAATTTGTGGATTAGTGCTAACGAGCATCGCCACTGCACCACCTCCGCAGATAAACTCCTGGTCGGTATTGAGCGTGACGCTGCTGAAGTCCGTGTTAATTACCAATGCTTTTTTCCCAGGTCTCGCCCCTGAAGCTACCCAGGAAGCGGCCATTTTGAATGCCGCAGTGCCACCGTAACAAGCATGTTTCACCTCGAAATTACGGCAATTAGGAGACAAATTACAAAACCGATGTACCCAGGTGGACAGGGATTTGCCACAATCAACCGCAGATTCTGTACCAACAATTAGTAGTTCAATGTCTTCCAGGTCTTGAGGTGATAAGAGTTGTTTGGCTGCATTCACCGCCAGAGTAATAGCATCTTCATAGACCGGATAAACCGATCGCGTTTTGCACATTAAACTATCGGCAATCTGCTGGAAGTTTTTACCACGCGCTGCGGCAAGATCGGCAATATCTAGATAGAACTGCCCTGAGTACAGATTGAGTTTCTCGATTCCTATAGGCATAAAGTGTTGGCTAATTGCTGACAGGGAACAGTGGAATATTTTTTATTTGGGATTCCCTCAAAGGGAGTCAATCCAACAGCGTTGGCGCTGGAAAGGATAAGTGGGCAGAGCAACTCGTTGTCTGGGAGAATCTCTATGAAATTCTGACCAATCAATGTTTATACCCTTCATGTATAAGGTAGCTAGGCTGTCTAGGAGCGATCGCCAGTCATCGTGCCCTTGTCTTAAAGAAGACAACCAAGTAGCAGTGTTTTTAGGTAGGCAGCGCTTACCCATACTTGCCAGAGTATCTGTTGGCCCAATTTCCAGGAAAATCTCATACCCTGCCTCTGCTAAGGTCTGGATACCTCCATCGAAACGCACAGGCGATCGCAGTTGAGAGCGCCAGTAGTTAGCATCTAATATCCCTGCCTCGAATTCTCCCGAAAGATGAGAGATAAACGGTAGACAAGGGCGATGAAACTGCATTTTCCTCAAAGTCTGTTCAAAGGCATTTTGGATGGGGTCTACTAAGGGTGAGTGAAACGCGTGGGCAACATTCAACTCGCGAGTCATAATGAAATCCGATTCCAGACGGGCGATCGCTGCTGCAACCGCTTGTCTATCGCCCGCAATCACAGTTTGGGTAGGGCCGTTAAAGGCAGCAATAGCAACAGCATCCTGGTAAGATGCGATCGCCTCTTCTACAATCTCCTTAGCTGCAAACACCGCCACCATTTGCCCTTCTCTGTGCTGCGTTGCCATCAGTCGTCCCGGTTCGGCGCTCAAGTACAGTCCTTCCTCCAAGCTGAATACACCTGTCACGCAAGCAGCTACATACTCTCCGACGCTATGACCCATCACCGCATCAGGTTCAATGCCCCATGACTGCCACAATTTCACTAAGGCATACTCTACGGCAAATAGAGCAGGTTGGGCGTAGGCAGTTTCATCTAGAAGATAAGGCGCTGAGTTTCTTTCCCTTTCCCCTTTCCCCTTTTCCCTTTCCCCTTTTCCCTTTCCCCTAATGGATACAGTACTTCCAGCAGTGGCCGATCCAAATAAGAGCGTAAGATGCGATCGCAATCGTCTAAGGCGGCACGGAAAATAGGTTGGCTGTTGTAAAGTTCCCATCCCATACCAACGTATTGCGAACCCTGTCCAGCAAACAAAAATGCAATCTTCGGGCGATTATCCGGCTGTAGTCGTCCTGTTGTCTGTTTGCTAGTGGCGAATGTCCTCAGTTGGTCGATTAAATCAGGTAAATCGCCTGATGAAATGATGGCATGACGATGGTTAAAATGTGACCGACCGATATTAGTTGTGAAACAGATATCGGGAATGGATGGAGCTGCATGGTTTTCTAAACTATCTGCATAGCAACTTGCTAGTTCCCGTAACGCTGTCTCAGTTTTTGCCGAAAGCGTCAACAGCGATTTGATATGTGAAGCTACTCCCTGCCCCCCTGCCCCTCCGCTCTCCTCTGCTGCTTCCAGTACTACATGAGCATTGGTGCCGCCAAAGCCAAAGGAATTAACGCCAGCAAACCGAGGCTTGATATTTATCGGACGATCTATTGTAGGAATCAAGAATGGTGTTGACTTGATGTCAATATGGGGATTGATGGTTTTGAAATGGGGATGCGGGGGAATTTCTCCGTGTTGCAAACACAGGACAGTTTTGATGAATGCGGCAATTCCCCCAGCTGCTTCTAGATTGCCAATATTAGTTTTCACAGAACCGAGTCCGCAGGACCGGTCGAGCATTCGCCCCTGCCCTAGTACTCCCAATATTGCTTGTAGCTCGATGGCATCCCCCATTGGAGTACCCGTACCATGTGCCTCAACATAGTCAATTTCATGGGGTGCTACCCTGGCATTTGTCAGTGCTTGCCGAATCACTGCTTGTTGAGCCAATCCATTTGGTGCAGTTAGTCCAACACTGCGGCCGTTATGATTTACGGCGGTTCCCCGCAGTAACGCTAAAATGCGATCGCCATCTTTGACTGCATCTGAAAGACGCTTCAGGATAACTATCCCACATCCTTCTCCTCGGACGTAGCCATCGGCTGTAGCATCAAAGCTTTTGCAACGTCCATCAGATGACATCATGCCAGCCTGGGAAAAGGTAATATTCACCTCCGGTAACAACATAATATTCACGCCGCCTACCAATGCGAGATTTGACTCTCGATGCCGCAGACTTTGGCAAGCGGTATGAATGGCAACCAGGGACGACGAACAAGCAGTATCGATTGTGACGCTAGGTCCTCGCACATCTAAGAAGTAGGACAGGCGATTTGCCGCCATACTATTGGCAATACCGGTGCCGGCTCTCGTGGGAATTGCGGTCATGGCTTTGTAATAATCACAAGTGGCAATTCCCACAAACACGCCAGTCTGAGAACCAGCCAATTGTAAGGGGTCGTATCCAGCGTTTTCTAATGCCTCCCAACTTACTTCCAATAGCAGCCGTTGCTGGGGGTCAATAGTAGCTGCTTCGCTCGTGGAAATTCCGAAAAAGCCGGGATCGAATTGATTGATATTTGCTAAAAAGCCACCCCAACGGGTGTTAGTTTTGTCATAACTACTTAAATCAGGATCGTAGTAAGCATCTACATCCCAGCGATCGCTAGGGACTTCTGCGATCGCATCACCACCATTTTTGCATAACAGCCATAACTCCTCTGGAGAGTTAACTCCTCCAGGAAAGCGGCAACCAATACCGATGACTGCAATGGGTTCAGTTGCAGCATGTTCGAGGGTATTGAGCTTTGCTTGTAGGGCTGATAGCTCCAGCAATGCGTTCTGCATCAATTGTCCATAATCTCTGGTTTCTGAAGGACGACTCATAGCAGTTTTCCCTCTCTGATTGATGCTAGTTTTGCAGCCAGCAAATCTGCAATTTCGTCAAGCGATTGGTCGGGTGATGACAATTTCACTCTCTTTTCTAATGATGATTCTTCCAGTAAGGCTTGTTGCTGGAAAGTCTCAGAATTAGAGTTAGCCTCCTGGGCTGATTCTTGTGGATCTAAGAGCGACAACACTTGCGTTTCCAGATAATTCGCCAACGCTGCTACCGTCGGATAATCAAATAGTGTGGTTGGGGAAAGGGAACAGCCTAAACTATTTTGCAATTGCTCTTTCAACTCCGTAGCAGTTAATGAATCCATCCCTAATTCAAAGAAACCTTGCTGCAAACCGATGGACTGTGGTTGCTTTAAGCCTAAAACTTTGGCTACTAATGAGCGGACATAAGCGACTAATTCCTCCTGTCGCACTCGTACAGGCTTGGTTACTAGCGATTGGAGAAATGTTGATTGTGCCGTGTTGATGGTGGCAGCAATGGGTGATGGAAGATGATTGTGGTTAACTGGGTTATTGGTACTGATGCTCTGAGCTAGGATGACAACCTGTTGGAATGAATCGCTGATCGCTTGGGAATCAGGCGCAAGATGCACAGCCTCTTGAAACCCACAATCAGACAACAATTCCAGCCAGTCAGTCACTGCTAACAAAGGGTAGAATGGTCGCAGCTCGTAGTCTGAGAATTTCCACCACCCTGGCGTTAATCCAAAGACCAAATCTAACCAACGTCGGGGACTTGTTCCCTCTAGCAACACTAATAATCCTCCTGGTGCTAATAGGCTGCGAACGTGACGTAAGGTTTGCTGTAAATCCTCGGTTGCGTGCAGGACATTTGCTGCCACAATGATGTCGTATTGATGGTTAGTAAATCCCTGAGATTGGGGGTCTTGTTCAATGTCTAAAGACTGATAGCGGATAAATGGGTAATCCCGAAATTTCTCTTGAGCCTTGGAAGTAAACCACGTTCCTAAATCTGTGAACACATATTCAGTTCGATCTGCTGGGAGATGAGGTAGGAGGTAAGCAGTTGTGCCGCCAGTTCCGGCTCCAATTTCCAAAATGCTGACTGTAGCGGTGGAAATCGCGGTTGAGATTGCCTTTTGGACTAGCGCGTTCATCACCTTTGCGCCAGGAGAATCCTGATAAAGCTGGGTTAATGCTGTCAAATCGCCTTGGGGAAATAGCAACTCCAGTGGGCGAGTTTCACCTTGGAGTACTTGAGCCAGGTGCGAACCGCAACGCTCTAGCAGTGTCAGTTCTGCATTTGCTTGAGGATATTGTGATCGCAGTTTATGCAGTTGCGTTTCTGGTGTGGGTAACTCTAATATTCGAGTTACTTCCCACTGATTACCAATTCGCTGAAGAATCCCTTCTTCAACCAGCATTTCCAACAGGCGCAAAGCGAGTTTATGATGTTGCTCGATGACTCCTAGTTTGGTGAGTTGGGGGATGGAATAGCGATCGCCTAGCTGCAAATTCCACCCCATCTGCCGGAATGCCGCCACCACATAAAGGATACTTAGGGATTCCAAAGTACTTAGGGCTTCCCCATAATGTTTGAGACTGAGTTGGGCTGTCAATTCAGCCAACTGTGGTACGAGCAAACGCTTGATTTCTGCTGGCGAGCAGAGCGATTCTCTAGCAGTCATGTCACTAGATGTAGTTTCCATCCAGAAGCGCGATCGCTCAAAGGGATAATTGGGCAATATGACCCGACGATGTTGAGAGCCATGATGAAAGCCTACCCAATCGATGGATATTCCAGACTCGTACAAAGTTGCCAAACTGGACAACATCTGCTGTGAATTTGATTCCTTTTTGAGGCTGAGAAGCCACACATACTCGTTACCCGATAAGCACTGGCGACCCATTCCCAATAAAATCGGTTGCGGCCCTACTTCCAAATACGCTAAGGCTCCTAGTTTTGCTAGAGTTGCCATTCCATCAGCAAACCGGACTGGCTGCGTCACATGTTGCACCCAATATTCAGGCGTGGCAATCTCTGCTTTTGCCAGTTGACCTGTGAGATTAGAAATAAAGCGAATATCGGGGTTTGGCGGACAGTAGTTTACTTGCTGGACAATTTGCTCAAACTCCGCCAGCATGGGTTGCATCAATGGCGAATGAAAAGCATGGGAAACCTCAAGTGCTTTTATCTTCACTCCCTTTGCTTCTAACCTAGCCACAGCCGATGTAATAGATTGAGATCCACCTGAGATGATCAGATGTGCGCCGTTCATTGCTGCGATCGCCACATCTGAATATTCATCAATGATGGTCGATACTTCTTGCGACTGGGCAAATACCGCTACCATTGCTCCCACAGACGGTAACGCTTGCATCAGTTTCCCCCGTGCAGCAATCAACTTCAGTCCATCTTCCAGACTGAACACTCCTGCTACACAGGCGGCAACATACTCGCCGATACTGTGTCCCATCACCACACTCGGTTTGATTCCCCAGGACTGCCATAGCTCAGACAATGCATATTCCAATGCAAATAAAGCAGGTTGGGTATAAGCAGTTTCATTAATAGAGGCTTGAGTTGGGTTGTCTAACTCAATACTTGGATATAGAACCTCTAACAGAGGTTGATTTAAGTATTGCTGTAAGATTTCAGCGCAGCGTTCTATGGCTTGCCGGAAAACGGGTTGCGTGTTGTAAAGTTCCCGCCCCATACCAATATATTGCGAACCTTGACCGGTGAACAGGAAAGCAACCCCCTGACAACGATCGCCTATTCTAGAAGGTGAGTTATAAATGAACGCTGCTAGTTGTTCGCAAAATTCCTCAGAGGATTCTGCAACCAGAGCTAGTCGATGGTCAAAATGCGATCGCCCCACATTGCTTGTATAACAAATATCCCCTAGAGATACTTCTGAATGAAACTCCAAAAATGCCACATACCGCCGAGCTAATTCCCGTAACGCTATTTCACTTTTTGCCGAAAGCGTCAGCACAGATTTGAGGTGGAAACTTACCCCCTGCTTCCCTGCCCCCCTGCTCCCCTGCTCCTCTGCCCCCCTACTCTCTTCTGGTGCTTCCTCCAGAACAACATGGGCATTCGTACCGCCGAAGCCAAAGGAACTTACTCCTGCAAAACGTTGCTTGCCAACAGCAGACCACTTTTGAGTTTCGCTGGGAATTGAAAAAGGCGTGTCTTGGATGGTAATCTTCGGATTTAGCTCCTTGAGATGAAGCGTACCGGGAATCTCTTGATGTTGCAAAGCCAGTACAACTTTAATTAACCCTGCAATTCCGGCTGCTGATTCTAAATGACCCATATTAGTCTTTACTGAACCGATCGCACAAGGTTGGTTTGGGGAACGACCTGACATCAGCACTGATTGCAAGGAATTAACTTCAATCGGGTCGCCCAAGGCTGTACCTGTACCATGAGCCTCAACATAGCTAATGGCTGCGGGTGCGACTCCAGCATTCACAAGCGCCTGATTGATAACGGCTTGTTGAGCAATTCCTCTAGGAGCAGTCAACCCATTGCTGTGACCATCCTGATTGACTGCCGAGCCGCGAATCAGCGCCAGGATGTTATCTCCATCTTTGATAGCATCAGTAAAACGCTTCAGCACTACGATTCCACAACCTTCTCCCCGGACATAACCATCTGCATCCGCATCAAAGGTTTTGCAGCGACCATCCCCTGACATGAATCTTGCTTGGGAGAGGGCAATTGTCATTTGGGGGGTGATAATTAAATTAACACCACCTGCCAAAGCCAAGTCACATTCACCTAACCGTAAACTCTGACAAGCCTGGTGAACTGCAACCAGAGATGAAGAACAGGCAGTATCGACTGCCCAACTGGGTCCGTGCCAATCGAACTGATAGGATAGGCGGTTAGCAGCAATGCTCAGAGCGTTGCCTGTGCTGGCATAGACATCAATATCAGATAAGCGATCAAACTGGAAGCGAGCATAGTCATTGGTACTGATGCCGATAAATACACCACTGTTGCTTCCTGTCAAGCGATCGCTTGCTAATCCAGCATTTTCTAACGCCTGCCAACTCACTTCTAGTAACAGCCTTTGCTGCGGGTCCATCCGCTCGGCTTCACGAGGAGAAATGCGGAAAAATTGGGGGTCGAATTGGTCAACTTGCTCAATAAATCCACCCCAACGAGTACTCATTTTCCCTGGTTGGGCGGGGATGGGGTTATAGAAAAGATGAGAATCCCAACGATTGCCTGGAATTTGGTCTATGGCACTTTTACCATTTCGTAGTAATTGCCAAAAGGCTTCTGGGTTATTAGCTCCGGGAAAGCGGCAGTCAAGACCAATAATTGCGATCGCCTCGACAGATTTGAGGTTTTGTCTGGGTTCTGGAGATTCTCGCCGTTGGGATAATGTTTCTGTGAGATAGGCTGATAGAGTTGCGATCGTCGGGTAATCGTAAGCCAAAGTAGGCAGCAACTGACAACCTAACCAATCCTCTAAATCTGCCGACAGGCTGACTGTGGCAATGGAATCTAACCCGTAGTAGGCAAATGATTCACGCGGATCTATCGAATGCGGTGCAATGTTTTGTCGTTGAGCAATCTTATGTATCAACCAAGCTTGAATTTCCGCCCGTCCCTTTTCTCCAGACTTGCGACTTCTCAATTCTCCCTGCTCCCCTCCTCCCCTCCTCCCCTGCTCCTCTGCTCCCCTGCTCCTCTGCTCCTCTGCCTTCCTCCACTGTCCCACCACCTCCAAAGTCCCCGCCAAAAATCCTGCGCGGGTGGCATAACGCTGAATCTTCCCACTGGAAGTCTTGGGGATACTGGCTGGCTTCAACAGCAAGATGGCATACAGTTCTAATTCGTGCTGTGTTGTGACTGCTTGTCGGATGGAGCCAATTACCTCACTTGCATCAAGCTTCCGCACAGCAGTTCGCTCGACTTCACACGCCACAACGAGTTGTTCTTCACCGTCTACTTCAATAGTAAATGCGGCTACTCCCTGCGTTCCCAAAGCCGAATGACTATTTGTAACTGTGAGTTCAATGTCTTGAGGATAATGATTGTGTCCTCGAATAATAATTAAATCCTTAAGTCGTCCGGTGATAAATAGCTCGTCATTTTGCAAAAAGCCTAAGTCTCCCGTGCGGAGAAACGGCCCTTCCCCAGTGTCAGCTAAATAAGCTGCAAATGTATGTTTTGTTTCCTCTGGTCGCTGCCAATAGCCTTGGGTGATACTTGCTCCTGCGACCCAAATTTCGCCGACTTCATCCGGTAAACATCGCGTCAACAATTCAGGATGAACGATCGCTATTTGTGTATCGCCTTGCCTGTGATTGCCACATCCAACCAAAAGCCGCACATTGGGATGGTCTGCTGTTGCTGGCACTACTCGATTTTGTGCCAGCGCGGTTGCCTCAACCTTGCTAATAATTGGCTCGGCTTGTGTTTGCACGGCAGTTACTTTCAGTGTTGCCTCAGCTAGTCCGTAACCCGGACAGAAAGCAGTTGCTTGAAACCCACAACAAGCAAATGCTTTGGCAAACCGTTCCAACGTTTCTGCTTTGACTGGTTCAGCAGCATTTAAAGCCATCTGCCAACGACTGAGATTCAAGCTGGCACGTTGTTCTGGGGTAATTTTACGGATGCACAGATCGTAGGCGAAGTTTGGCGCACTAGTATGTGTTGCTTGATAGTGAGAAATAGCTTGGAGCCAGCGAATTGGACGCCCAATAAAGGCTACAGGTGGCATGATGTAACAAGGGAATCCCTTGTACAAGGGTTGGAGTACTCCATAAATCAGCCCCATATCGTGAAAGAATGGAATCCACGTCACCATCACGCTATCAGATGTGTGTTCCCAGCCGCGATCCAGATAGGCTAAATTGTGCAACAGATTACTGTGACTTACCATCACCCCTTTGGGCGTTCCCGTGGAACCGGAGGTATATTGCAGAAAGGCTAAAGTCTTTGCATTGATATTAGGTGTTTTCCATTCCTGTGCTGCATCAACGCCCGTCGTAGACATCGCATCAGAAATCACATCGCTGGCTAAGACTTTTAGAGATGCTAGTTCTGGATTGTCTGCAAAGTAGTTCTTAACGATTGGCAATAGTGCTGTTGTTGTCAGGATGGCAGTTGCTTGGGCGTCGGAAACGATCGCACCCAACCTAGCAATCGACTGATTTTGCCGAGGCGGATAAACAGGAATCGCGATCAAACCAGCATATAAGCAGCCGAAAAAGGCAGTAATAAATTCTAAACCAGGTGGGTAGAGCAGGAGTACGCGATCGCCTGGCTTTGCAAATGTTTGCAAGTAGGTAGCGATCGCTCTTGCCAGTTTGTCCAATGCTCCATACGTGAGTTTACTTCCCTCAGATTCACCATCCACCAAAAAGGTATAGCCTAGCGTCTGAGGTTGCTGAATAGCTCTGTAGCGCAATACGTCTACTAGCGTCTCACTAGTATGTTGTTTTTCCATGCATGGCTACTCCTAAAACCTGGAAATTGTTCAGACCGCTAATCTCTAGCACATTGACAAGCAAAGCCAACATCTGCGAGTAAATGAAGGTATTAAAGATTTATCAGACTGATGAAGCCATCAGTTTAATAAATTTTGGTGTTCTCCGAGAAAATCTTGGTATTGTTTAGAATACCAAGATTTCACTCTTCACGCACAAATTTTATAAATTCTCAACTGTTTAAGGGATGACTTTTATATCAAAATAACTTAATAGTTATCGCGGGAGACTTGTGGAATTTCTATCTAATTAGCAGATGCATTCAATCAGTTAAGGATTGCCATGCTGAATCTTACCCCTATAATAAAGCGACAGGTCTATTTATGATCCAAAAATCTTATGAAGAGAATGGCATAGCAGAGAATCAACAGCTAATTGAGGAACTGAAGTCCCTGCGGCGAGAGGTAGCTGAATTAAAAACAGAAAAAGCTGCTTTCCAAGCTCAAAAAAAGCTGCTGGAGCATTCAGTAGCGACAATCATCCGCGCTTCACCCGAAGAAGAGATGTTGAAAGCTACTTTACAAGACACGTTAGATGTTTGTAGTCAGCTTACTGGTGCCCAGAAAGGCAGTCTGTTTTTACTCGATCGCCAGGGTGCTGTCACCGATAGTATTCTCACGCAAAGGGAGACAGCACTCAAGGAGCGCGATCGCCTGATTGGTTGTGTTTTAGCACAGGGGCTTGCTGGTTGGGTATACAGACAGCGCCAGATCGGATTAATCGTAGACACTGAGACCGACGATCGTTGGTTGCAATTGCCCAATCAGCCTTACACTGTACGTTCAGCATTAGCTGTTCCCATTCTCAGGAATGAAGAGGTGTTAGGCATTCTTACCTTGCTACACCAAGAACCGGGGCACTTTAGCCCAGAAATTGCCCATCTGATGCAGCTCACTGCTGACCAAATCGCTATAGTTTTAGAAAATGCCCAGCTCTATGGGAAAATTGAAACCTATTCCAAAGCGCTCAACTACGAATTAGAAAAAGGGCGGCAAATCCAGAGAGATTTTCTACCCAACGAAATCCCACAGTTACCTAATTTAGAGATTGCCACGTTTTTCTCTCCTGCCCGTCAAGTAGCTGGCGACTTCTACGACGTTTTCCTCCTACCTGGCGACTACTTGGGGCTAGTTATTGCTGATGTCGCCGACAAAGGTGTTGGCGCTGCGTTATTTATGGCTTTGTTTCGGAGCTTAATCCGTATTTTTTCGGGACAAATTAGTTTGGGCGGACTCTCTATTATTGCCAATGAGGCGGAATTATCGATTTTGCTTGAGTCAGAGATGGCAACTAATTTATACCAAATTAACCCCCTGAAAGCGGTAGCGCTCACGAATAACTATATCGCCCAGCAGCACGCCCAGATGAGTATGTTTGCCACGCTGTTTTTTGGCGTGCTAGATCCGGCAACTGGCATTCTCACCTACATCAATGGTGGACACGAAACTCTGTTTGTTGTCGGCGACACTGGTATCAAAGCCAGTCTCAACTCAACCGGGCCAGCAGTAGGGATGATGCCTAATATGAAATTTAAAATTCAACAAGTACAGTTGGAACCAGGCGATATCTTAATTGGCTATACCGATGGGGTAACTGAGGCACGCAGCCCCAACGGTAAGTTTTTTACTGAAAAGCGACTGCGATCGCTCCTAGATCAATCTGCACTTTTGCCATCTCCCCTGCTAGAGCGCATTACAACTGATTTGTTTGCTCACATCAGCAACGCACCTCAGTATGATGACATCACAATGCTGATTGTGCAGAGAAAGGCATCAGACTAAAATTTCATCCTTTCACTCACCCCAATCCGTAAAATATGGAACCTTTAACTGTGCCTGGAACACTGGACTCTTTAAAGGCGATCGCAGAATATGTGATGGCAGCAGCAATGGTAGCAGGTTTGAATAAAAAAACCTCCTACAGACTGCGTTTGGCGGTCGATGAAATTGCTACAAACATCATTAATTACGGTTATAAGGCAGCAAATCGCGAAGGCATATTGATTTTAAAAGCCGATCTTGACGATCACTCCTTGACTATTGCGATTAAAGATACTGGTGTTCCCTTCAATCCTACCCAGAAGTTAACTCCAGATGATTTGAACAAGTCGCTACAGCAACGACAGATTGGCGGTTTGGGAGTTTATTTAGCTCTTAACAGCGTAGATCGGTTTATTTACAAACAAGACGGAAACCAAAATTGTAATATTTTAATTGTAAATCGTGACGACGGATTGGGAACCAGTTAAGTAAATTCGCAGGAATATTAATTATTAAAAACAAAGAATAATGAATTTAACAGGATACAACAACAAGAGTTACAAGTTAATTTATTTTTATTTACATAGTTTTGTTTTTCGACACCGTTGCACTTAAAACCGAGTGAATTTTGTCCAAAAATCTTCCTAAAACTTGCTAGCAAATATTTACAAAGCTTTCAGTTCAATCCTTCCAGATTCTCTTTTTACGTCACTTGTTACAAATGGTCACGAAGTTAGTAACTACGAAAAAATTTCATGTATTCTCAATATTCACAAGGTAGCGACCTTAAATAGCAAATATGTCAAAAACGGCCAAAAAACGCATATATAGTAGCAGTTGCCTTCGTAGGTTAGGACATCAACGAAGAGGCAGGGGGAAGGGGGCAGGGGGCAGGGGGAAATGACCCCTGACTCCTACCGTGTAGCGGAGCGGAACATGGGTCTGAGTCCCCCACTTCTCCACCAGTGGTTCTTGTACCCCTACGGGGAAGCAAGAACCACTAGTGGGGTTGAATCCCTACCTGAATTATCCCCCTTGCTTCCTGCTCCCTGCTCCCCTGCCTCTTTTTCAACCGATCGTCAAACCCCGACACCAAGGACTTTTAAGCCTGTTGCCTATTAGCTGTTGCCTGTTATATAAAACCACCAACTAATAGGGTTGCTTGTAGAAGTAAAGACATCCCGCAACAGCAAACGTGTCTAAGTTAGTTTGGAGCTTATGAATGTTGGAGAAAATTAGTACCCTCAATGGTTTTCAGGCAAACTTAGCAGACCAAGCAGCTCTGCAAGCAGCACTGGAAACTGCACTCCTGACCCATCCAGAAATTGAAGAGTGTCGGGTATTAATCCGAGAAACAGAAACCGCAGATATGTGGTTAGTTGCCTACATAATTGCATCAGGAAAATGTTCGTTGGCACAACTAAATGCATATTTGCAGGTTCATTTGCCAAACACTATCCTGCCTCAATCCTACGTTTGGTTATCCAGATTGCCGCTTACCAGTGAGGGACTGATTGACGATCACCGTCTAACTGATTTGGTGGCGATCGATATCGATCTGGTTAATCGATGGGAGTCGTCTTTGCGATCGCTCCCCTCGATTAACCAAGTCGCAGTTATCGTACAAGACCAGACGAAACAACTACCACCATTACACGTTTGGGATTTGCTAGGGAATCCACAAGCAACAAAACTCAATTTTCAATTAGAGGATTCTGGAGAAAAACTAAAATCAGATGGCGTAAATCAACAATTTGAGTGTTCAAAATTTCAGATTTCTCACCCAAAAGCCAAAGCAATTAGTCATGGCGAACCTCTACAACTGGAAATAGACGCAACGACTAACTTAGCGAAACTACTTCAAAAAGCAGCGTTACAAAGCTCAAAAGGAATTAGTTACATCCAATCCGATGATACTTACCAAAACCAATCCTATGAAAATTTATTAGACGCAGCTCAACGCATTTTGGCGGGTTTAAGAAAGTTGGGGCTTGTGCCTCAAGATAGAATTCTCTTTCAATTTGACCAACCTCAAGATTTCATTCCTGCCTTCTGGGGCTGTATTTTGGGCGGATTTATCCCAATTCCTTTATCCGTTCCTCAGAGTTACGATCGCTCTGATGGTTTCGTTAATAAATTAGCTCAAATCTGGCAAAGACTAGAACCAAGCTTAATACTGACTAGCGAGGGATTAGCACCTGAACTGAGACGTTCCTTGGCAGATTTACCACTTGACAATTTGGCGATCGCTACCCTCAATGAGTTGCAATCTCACCATCCCGATCCTAACTGGTATGTTGCTGCCCCAGATGATTTGGCAGTACTGTTTCTCACTTCGGGCAGTACAGGTACGCCGAAAGCAGTTATGCAAAGCCATCGCAGTCTCATCTGTCGGTCGGTTGCGAGTGTCCAAATGAACGGGTTTACTCAAGAAGATGTTTCCTTAAACTGGATGCCACTCGATCACGTTGCTGGATTAGTGTATTTCCATATTCGGGATGTGTATGTAGGTTGTCAACAAATTCATGCCGTCACCGATTGGGTGTTGCAACAACCCCTGAAATGGCTTGATTGGATGTCTGATTATCGCGTGAGTGTTACCTTTGCACCGAATTTTGCGTATGGGCTAATCAACGCCGCCGAAGCAGAACTTTCTCAGGGGCATTGGGATTTATCATCAGTGCGATACATCTTCAACGGAGCCGAAGCCATTGTTGGCAAAACTGCGAGAAGATTTCTAGAATTGCTGACAGCGCACGGACTCCCGACTACGGCAATACATCCGGCTTGGGGAATGGCTGAAACTTGTTCGGGAGTGACTTACTCTCACAACTTTTCTGAAGAATCAACTACTGATGAAGATGCATTTGTAGAAGTTGGAGCGCCCATCCCCGGATTTTCTCTGCGGATAGTTGATGCTCAAGACCAGCTCGTTGAGGAAGAAGCCATCGGACGACTGCAAGTCAAAGGATTGACAGTAACATCAGGTTATTTTGGTCAACCGAAACTGAATTCGGAGATGTTTACAGAAGATGGCTGGTTGAAGACGGGAGATTTAGCTTTCTTACGACAAGGACGTTTAACAATTACAGGCAGAGAGAAAGACGTTATTATCGTCAATGGCCTGAATTACTATAGTCATGAAATCGAAGCAGTTGTGGAAGAAATTGCAGGCGTAGTTGTTTCCTACACTGCCGCAGTGGCCGTACATGATGGAGAAACTTCAGAACAACTAGCTATCTTCTTCCATACAGGTGGCGCGAATGAAATGCAAATTTCAACGTTGATGCAAACCATTCGCCAAAAAGTTGTCCAACGTTGTGGCATCAATCCTAGCTATGTGATTCCAGTTGAGAAAGCTGTGATTCCGAAAACGGCCATTGGCAAGATCCAGTGATCGCAACTGGTTAAACGCTTTGAATCAGGTGAATTTAAACCTATCCTCCGTCAGTTTGATATCCTCAGTGGCAATGCCAACACAATACCTGACTGGTTTTATCATCGAATTTGGTGTGTTAAGCAGTTAAGTCACAAACATCTGGAGCCAGTTAAACTTCCGACTCAGAAATTCCTCGTGTTTCTCGATGGTTTAGGTTTAGGAAATTACCTGTGTACAAAACTCGAACCCAATAATCAATCTTATATCTGCGTTACAGCAGGTACGGATTTCATCAAATCTGAGCGGGGCGATCGCTTTACTATCAATCCCGAAAATCCCGATCACTATCGGCGGTTGCTAGAGTCTTTGGCATCGGATATTCCCACTCAGATTTTGCATTTGTGGACATATAACGAGTTTAGGGGTCAAGTGTCTAGTCTAGAGGAACTAGAAGATGCCCAATACTTAGGGTTATATAGCATTCTATTTTTAGTGCAAGCCTTAACAAATGCCAAGGAAAAACACCAACTACTAGATATAGACATTCAGTTACAAGTCATTTCTAACAACGTCCAGTTAACTAGCAGCGATGATGCGATCGCTTATGAAAAATCCACACTTATCGGATTACTGAAAACAATTCCTTTAGAACTATCTTGGTTGCACTGTCGACACATTGACTTGGAAGTTGGGTCACTGGAAACAAATGCCAAGTATGTTTTTAAAGAACTAAATATTACTAAAGGTGATAGTGAAATTGCTTATCGTCAAGGTCAACGGCTAGTCTCGTCACTCGCCAAAGTCGATATGCTTGCTAGTCCAACCCAAGAAATACCAATTAAACCAGGTCAGACCTATCTGGTAACAGGCGGATTGGGTGGAATTGGGACTTCCGTTTGCCAATATTTACTTAAGCAATTTGGTGTGCGATTGCTAATTGTTGGCAGAACAAACTTGCCACCAGAAACAGAATGGTCGCAGCATCTCGATCAGAATACAGCGATCGCCAAGCGATTGAAAAATTATCGATCGCTCATGGCAACAGGAGGTGATTTCTTATACAAAGCTGTTGATATCTGCGATCTAACTTGCTTGCAGCAGGCTGTCACTGAGGCAGAGTTGAGATGGAATCAACCCTTGGCAGGAATTATTCATCTCGCAGGTGAAGGCGATCTCAAACACCACTGGACGGTGATGGAAAATCACTGGATAGCGGTGGCTACATTAGAAAGCTTTCGTACCATGCTGCGCCCGAAAGTTCAGGGCACTTGGACGCTTTTTCAACTGATTCAGAATCGACCAGATGCCCTTTTCATCGGCTTTTCTTCTGTAAATAGTGTGTTTGGGGGAGCAACCTTTAGTGCCTATGCTGCTGCCAACAGTTTTTTAGATGGTTGTTGTCAGTATCAGCAATACCATTACCATCCTGATACTTACTGCTTTGACTGGAGCCAGTGGGATGATGTTGGTATGAGCGAGGGAAACCCCATCCACAGCCGGGAAGCAGCTCATCGCTTGGGGTATCAGAGTATTACTCAGGAACAGGGTTGGCGTTCCTTACTGGCAGGTTTATCGCGTCATCAACCGCAGCTGATTGTCGGTTTAGATGGCAGCAATCCCCATATTCGTCGATATTTGAAGACAGAAGCCGATAATGCCCAGAAATTAACCGCTTATATTACCACTCTAGATGGTGCAGAGGTGCATGGTTGGGAGCAAACTTTGAGGGTTGGCGATCGCTTTGGAACTCTCAGCCATTGTGAAATTGTACAGCTTGCGGAAATGCCCCTAACACAAACGGGTACGATAGACATTACCAAAATTATTGGCAGCAATCAGAAGCACAACCAACCTTGGCAAGTCGTTTTGCCCCAAACTGACATTCAACGCCAGATAGCTCAAATATGGCAAGACGTGCTGGGCATTTCTTCAGTGAGTATCGATCGCAACTTTTTTGAACTAGGTGGCAGTTCGCTCACCTTGGTTCGGGTTCACGATCGGTTACAAAAACAATTTGGGCAACATCTGTCACTGATTGACTTATTCCAATATCCAACTATTCAGACGCTAGCAGAGTTTCTGAATCAAGCTCAAATGCCATTGCCGGAGCGATCGCAATTATCGCCATCCCATCGCTTGGGTGAAATGAAAAGTATCCAGCAATTAGAAATTGCCATCATCGGTATGTCAGGGCGTTTTCCAGGAGCCAAAACCCTCGATGAATTCTGGCAAAACTGCTGTAATGGCGTGGAATCGATTTCATTTTTCAGTGATGAAGAACTGGAGTTAGCCGGAATCGATCCCTCATCCTTTAATGATGCCAATTATGTGAAAGCTAGTGGTATCTTATCTGACATTGATTTATTTGATGCCGCGTTTTTCGATATCTCTCCCAAAGAAGCCCAAATCATCGACCCGCAGCATCGCCTATTCCTAGAGTGTGCTTGGGAAACACTCGAAAATGCTGGTTACGACCCTGCAACTTATACAGGGTTAATCGGGGTTTATGCAGGCATGGGGATGAATCTTTATGCAGGTCGAACCTACTGGAATCACAATCTTTACCCAAATCGGGAGCGACTAGAACACGTTGATGACTCGCAACTGGCGATCGCCAATGGTGTGGATTTTCTCCCCACGCGGGTTTCATACAAATTCAACTTGCAAGGGCCCAGCGTCAACGTGCAAACCGCTTGCTCAACTTCCTTAGTTGCAGTCCATCAAGCGTGTCGGAGTTTGATTCAGGGAGAATGCGATATGGCTCTGGCTGGTGCTGCTGCCATCGCAGTACCCCAAAAATCTGGTTATCGGTATCAGCCAGGAATGATTCTTTCACCCGATGGTCACTGCCGAGCATTTGACGCTAACTCCCAAGGAACCGTTGGCGGAAATGGCGTTGGCATTGTGATGTTGAAACGATTGGCAGATGCGATCGCCGATGGAGATAATATTTACGCCGTCATTAAGGGTTCTGCGATTAATAACGATGGCTCCCAAAAAATCAGCTATACGGCTCCCAGCGTTCAGAGACAGGCAGCAATGATTGCTCAAGCCCAAGCGATCGCAAATATTAATCCAGAAACTATTACTTACATCGAAACTCACGGAACCGGAACGACTCTCGGCGATCCGATTGAAATTGCAGCTTTAACCCAAGCATTTCGTAGCAAAACACAGAAGCAACAATTTTGCGCCATCGGTTCTGTGAAGACTAACATCGGACATTTAGATACAGCTTCAGGCATAGCAGGATTGATTAAAACAGTTTTGGCACTCAAACACCGATTGCTACCGCCTAGCCTAAATTTTAAACATCCCAATCCCAAGATTGATTTTGCTAACAGTCCATTTTATGTAAATACAACTCTATCAGAGTGGCAACCAGACCAAACGCCTCGGCGGGCTGGCGTAACTTCTTTGGGTGTTGGCGGTACCAATGTCCATGTCATTTTGGAGGAAGCGCCGGGGGAGAGTAGGGGAGCAGGGGGGCAGGGGGGCAGAGGGGCAGGGGAGCAGGGGAGCAGGGGAGCAAAGAAGTAAATTTCCAACTCAAATCGCTGTTGACGCTTTCGGCAAAAAGTGAAATAGCGTTACGGGAATTAGCTGGGCGATATGTGGGGTTTTTGGAGTCTCATTCAGAAGTATCTTTGACGGATATTTGCTATACGAGTAATGTGGGGCGATCACATTTTGACTATCGGCTGGCCTTGGTTGCCGATTCACCCGCACAACTCAGACATCAACTCACAACATTTATTGCCGAAAATCAGCGCACTCGCTCTCAGGCTCCAGGGGTAGCTTTCCTGTTCACCGGACAAGGTTCGCAGTATATCGGCATGGGACGAGAACTTTACGAAACCCAACCTGTTTTTCGGCAAGCCATAGAACGCTGTGCTGAAATTCTGGACTCCTTATTAGAGCAACCATTGTTAGAAGTGCTGTATCCAGAGTTCGGGGAAAGGGAAAAGAACTTAGGGCATCACATTCTAGATGAGACTGGCTATACCCAACCTGTCTTATTTGCCTTGGAATATGCATTGTCTGAGCTATGGCAATCTTGGGGTATCAAGCCTAGTGTTGTTATGGGTCATAGTGTGGGCGAATATGTTGCTGCAACTGTTGCAGGTGTATTCAGTCTGGAAGATGGATTGAAACTCATCGCCGCACGGGGTAAATTGATGCAAGCACTACCGCAGACAGGGGCGATGGTAGCGGTATTTACTGATTTGGCGCAAGTTTGTGCGGTGATCGATTCATTGCCGGAGGTGGCGATAGCTGGAATCAACGCACCAAGGCAAATCGCGATCTCTGGTGCAGCTGCGGCGATCGCATCGGCTGTGGCTATCTTAGAAGCCAGAGGAGTGCAAACAAAGTCACTGAAAGTTTCCCATGCTTTTCATTCGCCGTTGATGCAACCAATGGTGGCAGAGTTTGGGCAGATTGCCCAGCAAGTGAGCTACCGTACACCAAACCCGAATATTCGCTTCATTTCCAATATCACAGGGCAATTGGCAGGAGTGGAGATTAGCACGCCTGAATATTGGGTGCAGCATATTTTGCAGCCAGTGCAATTTGCCAACAGTATTGTCAGCCTGTCAGCGTTAGGAAATTTGGCTTGTTTGGAAGTGGGGCCACACCCAATTTTAGTAAGCATGGGTCATCAGTGCATCCCAGAATCGGGGCATCTGTGGCTAGGGAGCCTCAAATCCCAGGAATCCGATTGGCAGCAGATGTTAAGCAGTTTAGCGGCGTTGTATGAGCAGGGAATATCGGTGAATTGGTCGGAGTTTCATCGGGGATCTGAGCATCGGCGCGTGGTGTTGCCGAATTATCCCTTTGAGCGATCGCGTTTTTGGCTTGAACCAAACAAAGATAGTAGCCAAAAAAATGTTCAACTCTCCTCTGCAAATCTTAAATCTTCTCATCCTCTGCTCGGTTCTAGATTGCACTTGGCAGACTCGAAAGAGATTCGTTTCCAGACGCAAATCAATTCTAATTTCCCCGCTTTTTTAGCTGACCATCGCGTTTACGGAAAAGTAATCGTGCCAGGAACGGCCTATCTAGAGATGGTTTTAGGGGCAGCAGCGAAGGTTTTGAAATCCAAAAATTTAATTTTAGAAAATGTCCTATATAAACGGGCATTAGTTTTATCAGAAAATGAAGTTAAAACACTCCAGCTAATTCTTTACCCAACGGAACAACAGGGATATTCCTTTGAAATTTTTAGTTGTCAACTAGATGAGGAAGATTCTTCACCCTCTTGGATGCTGCATGTTTCTGGAAATGTCATCGCATCCAATCTCAAACCATCGATGGAACTTTCTGCAACGCACTGGCTCCCCAAAGAAGTAGCTTCCCACAGCCAAGCCGAACATTATCAACAGTTTCTTCAGCGGGGAGTTGATTATGGTGCTAGTTTTCGGGGAGTTAAAAACTTGTGGTTGGATTCAGAAGTAGTGACAGGGGAAATTGAGTTACCCCAAATATGCGTTTTAGAAACAGACGCCTATCAGTTTCATCCAGCATTATTGGATGCCTGTTTTCAAGTTTTACAAGCTACGTTCCCACAAGATGGTAGCAAAGAGGCTTATGTGCCGATCGCCATCAAGCGATTGCAAGTTTGCGATCGCCCCAGCAACCGACTATGGAGTTATGCCAAATTACATCCTAGTCAGAACAGTAACAAAACACTCATTAGCGATTTGCAATTAGTTACAGATGATGGTGAGATTCTAGCCGTTGTTGAAGGTCTGCAACTTCAAAGGGTCGCTTCGGCAACATTGACAGTCTCTCCTCAAGTTCCGCCAGACTGGTTGTATCAAATCGAGTGGCGACCTGAAGCCCGAATGGGGCGATCGCTCTCACCGGATTACCTGCTCAATCCCAAGGACATCAGCCAAAACCTGATTCCTCAATTGGCTGAACTCCTAACAACAACCTCATCAAACGACGAATTTTTACCCCAACTTGAAGCCCTCAGTGTGTCTTATGTAATCAGTGCCGTACAACAACTAGGATGGGACTTTCAACTCGGATTGCAGTTCTCCTTTACAGAAATAGCAGAACAGTTGGGGGTGATTAGCCAGTATCACCAACTGCTACATCGGTTTCTGGATATTTTGACTGAAGCAGGGTGGCTCAGACCTCTTGATTGTGCCAACGGCAGGCATCATTGGGAAGTAATTAGCGCCCTCGATCGCCAAACGCCGCAACCAGACCGACTGTTAGTCCAATTCCCTAACGGAGACACTGAGATCGCCCTAGTAGAACGCTGTGGTGCTAGCTTACCAGAGGTACTTCAGGGAAAACTTGATCCGCTACAATTACTGTTTCCCAATGGTGATTTCACCCTGCTGACGCAACTGTATCAAGATGCCCCAGCTGCTAGAGTGATGAATACATTGGTGCAAAAGGCAGTTTCCGCAGCACTACTGCGAGTACCACAGGGAAGCAAGATCCGCTTGCTAGAAATTGGGGCAGGAACTGGCAGCACAACCGCTTACATTCTGCCGCAATTGAATAATTACCAAGCTGAATACACCTTCACAGACATTTCACCGCTGTTTGCAGCTAAAGCACGGGAGAAGTTTCGGGATTACCCATTTGTTCGCTATCAGCCTTTAGATATCAGCCAAGATCCAGCGACTCAAGGCTTGGAAGGCCAAAAATATGACGTGATTCTGGCAGCAAATGTGTTACATGCTACACCAGATTTACAACAAACATTGGCCCATGTCCACAGCTTATTAGCACCAGGCGGAATTCTGGTGTTGTTAGAAGTCACCGATCGCCATTGTTGGCTAGATTTGAGCTTCGGTTTGACCCCAGGTTGGTGGTTGTTTGCCGATCGCTGGTTGCGACCGAATTACCCGCTCTTAAGTAGTGCCGAGTGGCAAAATGTGTTGCAAGCTAATGGATTTACGTCGGCGGTGGCGATCGCACCTAAAAATCAAGTCATCGGTTCCCTGGCTCAGGCTGTGATTGTTGCCCAAAAAGGAACTGAGAACCACGTACAACAAAACTGGCTAATTCTAGCAGATAGTCAAGGTATCAGTCAGAAACTTGCTCGACGGTTTCAAGAACGAGGAGATACCTGTACTCTAGTTTTTCCCGGACAGGAATACGAACTGTTGAGTGAGTTCGAGTTTAGAATTAATCCTCAGAAACCGGAAGATTTTCAGCGGTTGCTTTCGCACATACTTAGCAAGCGATCGCGTCTCTCAGGGGTGGTACATTTGTGGAGCCTGGAGACTGGAGAAACCGCACCAACCTTAAGCGTCGAAGACTTGCAAACAGCAACCCGTATTGGCTGTGGCAGTACTCTGTACTTGGTGCAAGCGCTAGTTAAAAAGATGGGTATAACGCCACCTCAGTTATGGGTAATAACTAGAGGAGCAGTTGCCGATGGAACTGGATTAGTTCAATCGCCCCTATGGGGAATGGGGAAGGCAATCGTCAGAGAACACCCAGAATTACACCTGCGTTTGATAGATTTAGACCTCCAAGAAAATTATCGGCTAAGTCAAAATCCCCTTGATGCATTATTTACAGAGTTGACATCACCAGATCAAGAGAATCAAATTGCATTCCGTAATGGGATGCGTCAGGTGGCAAGACTGGTTCCTTACCGTGGAAAACAAAATCCCAATCAAGCAGATATCCCCATCCACCCAGATAGTACCTACTTAATTACTGGTGGATTAGGGGGACTGGGACTGCTAATTGCCCATTGGTTAGTAGAACGTGGGGCAAAGCACTTAGTTCTCATGGGACGCAGGGGGACAAACGAACAGAGCGATCGCCAGATTCAGCAACTTCAGGCACAAGGTATATCGGTGATGGTAATGCAAGCTGACGCGTCTGTGCAGTCACAAGTGGCGGAGGTATTGGCAGAAATTGGCCGCAGCCACCCGCCTCTACACGGTATTATCCATGCAGCTGGAGTTTTGGATGACGGTGTTTTACTCCAGCAAACTTGGGAGCGCTTTCATCGAGTCATGGCGCCGAAAGTACAAGGTGCTTGGAATCTGCACACATTAACCCAAACCTTACCGCTCGATTTCTTCATCTTGTTTTCTTCTGCTGCTTCTGTTTTGGGTTCTGCCGGTCAAGCTAACCACTGCGCAGCCAATGCATTTTTAGACGCTCTAGCACATTATCGTCATCAATTGGGGTTATCGGGATTGAGTATTAACTGGGGGGCTTGGGCAGAAATTGGTGCAGCCGCCGAGCGTCAGTTCGGTAAGCAACTCCAACATCAGGGAATGGAAATGATGTCGCCATCCCAAGGTTTACAGGCTTTGGAGCAGAGCTTTTCTTGGGAGGTTGCTCAAGTAGGTGTGATGCCGCTCAATTGGCTGACATTTATGCAGCAATTCTCACCGGGGACTTGTCCGGCATATTTGGCAGAGTTTTCTCAGGTGGGGATTGCTCAATCGCTATCACCACCGCCGATGGAAATTCAGCAACAATTGCAAACTCATGACTTTGGCGATCGCTTGCAGATTTTAACCATTTACCTGAAAGAAAAGATTGCCAAAGTGTTGGGTTGTTCTGTGGAGCGAGTCGATGCCAGTCAATGACTTTCGTAGCGGTGTTTAAAGCTTTGATTTACCTGTGTTCTCAGCAGGAAGATATTTTAATTGGCTTTACCGCCTCTGGTCGAGTTCATCCGCAAGTGGAGTCGTTAATTGGTTTTTTTGGCTACCCTTTGTTGCTGCGTACAGATTTGTCTGGCAATCCCACTTTTGCGGAAGTACTCAGCCGAGTGCGATCGGTGTTGTTATCTGCCTATGCTCACCAAAATGTCCCCTTTGGTAAAGTCGTTGAAGTCATGGGGTCGAGTCGGGTTGCACAAGATACTCCCTTTTTTCAAACATTCCGCACCGGATTAAGCTATGTTAACAGTCAATTACCGAGCGACTTGACAAATTTACCCAATCTGACGTTTTCATTAATTGACGAAGGGATTTGGGGGCCTACTGATTTAGATTTATATACCTATATTTACGAAGTCGGAGCAGATTTACAAATAGTAATTGCATATAACACTGACATATTTGAAAGTGAAACAATCGACGCTTTTGGTAATACTTTATTCCAAATTTTAGAACAATGGATGAAGTCAAAAGATATTCGCCTCAATGAATTTAGACTACCAACAGACCTTGATAGAAAAGCAAAATTAGCCAGGAGTCGATACCAAAAACAAAAGCTGGCGATCGCAGCTACTTTTACCGCCGATTTAGTTGCAGATTCTCTAAATTTCTGGATGCAGCAACTCAATTTACCCTCAGAAATTACCTTTGCTCCCTATAACCAGGTTTTCCAACAATTGCTGACTCCTGATAGTCTGTTATCGCAAAATGAAACGGGAGTCAATATTGTTCTAGTGAGGTTAGAAGATTGGGTTAGGTCTGAGGATTCACAAGAGTTATCTAGTAACGAACAAAAGAATTCCATTGAGCGCAATGCTAAGGATTTAGTTACAGCATTACGTCAATCCTGCGAACGGACTCAAATTCCCCATTTACTTTGTTTGTTGCCAAGTAATTCAAGAATTGCTAATGCAGAAATGGCAAATTTTTTGCAACAAGGGGAAGAAAATTTATTAACAGAACTTGCCGATATTATTGGAGTACATATTATTAATTATCACGAGTTAGCAACAAGCTACCCAGTAACTAACTTTTATGATTCTTATAGCGATAAAATCGGGCATATTCCATTTACGCCAGCATTTTTCACAGCATTAGGAACAATGTTGGCGAGAAAAATTCACTGCCTACATAGACCGCCTTATAAAGTAATTGTCTTAGACTGCGATCAAACCTTATGGCAAGGTGTTTGTGGCGAGGATGGAGTTGAGGGTATTGTCATAGATTCATCCTATCAAGCATTGCAAGAATTTATGATTCAGCAGTGCGATCGCGGAATGTTGCTATGTCTGTGCAGTAAAAATAATCAAGCAGATGTCTTTGCTGTATTAGAGCAACGTTCCGATATGCGGCTAAAGCGTCACCATTTGGCAGCTTGGCGAATTAATTGGCAGACTAAATCAGAAAACTTAAAATTACTGTCTCAAGAACTAGGGCTGAGTTTAGATAGCTTCATCTTTATTGATGACAACCCCATCGAATGCGCTGAAGTCCGGCATCACTGTCCAGAAGTCTTAACCTTGCAATTGCCGACAAATGCCACTGAAATTCCCCAATTCCTGGCTCATATCTGGGCATTTGATCGTCTAAACATCACTGTAGAGGATCGACAGCGAACGATTGTTTACCAGCAAAATCGCCAACGTCAGCAAGCGGCAAACGAATCTCTCACGTTGCGAGATTTCCTCAATAGCCTCAATCTGCAAGTGGATATTATGGAAATGCAGCCCTCCCAGGTAGATCGTGTTGCTCAACTAACGCAGCGAACAAATCAATTTAACACCACCACCTTACGCAGAACGTCGGCTGAAATCAAAGCCTTTTGCCTGTTAGATACTCATACTTGCTATGTTGTGGATGTAAAAGACCGCTTTGGGAATTATGGTTTGGTGGGAATGATGATGGTACAGGCCACAGCGTCTGCACTGGTGGTAGACACGCTGTTACTCAGTTGTCGAGTGTTGGGCAGAGGAGTTGAGTATCAAATGCTCAATTTCCTGGGTAAAATTGCCCTGGCACGGGGGCTGAAGCAGATCGATATTATTTACAAACCCAGTTCTAAAAACCAGCCTATTGGGGATTTTCTCGAACAGTTGGTAGCAATTGACAAGGAACGTTTAGCAGAAAGCTATTGCTATAAGTTATCAGCAGATGTTTGTCGAGCGATCGCTATTGCTTCTGAACGATTAGACAAAAAAGCAAAACATTCGGCATCTGAAGGGAATTTAACGCAAAGCGATCGGGCAATATCCCAGCAATCTGCCAATTACACCGCCTTATTCCAAAAAATTGCTTCAGATTGGCATACATCAGAGCAGATTCTCCAGTATATGGAGGAGTCTCAAGTTCAATACCAACAGCATCAGACATTTGTTGCACCCCACACCGAAACCGAGAAACACTTAGCTGACCTGTGGCAAAACTTACTTCACAGATCCCCACTCAGCATCTACGATAACTTCTTCGATTTGGGAGGCAATTCTTTGTTAGCAGTGCAACTGCTGTCTCGGTTGCGAGAAAACTTCCAAGTAACTATACCCATTCATCAATTATTGGAAGTCCCAACAATTGCGGGAGTGGCTCAAGTGATTGAAGCGATCGCTCAGACAGGAGTGGCTGCCAATTTAGCGATCGATTTGGCAGCAGAAGCTGTCTTAGATCCGGCAATTCGTCCAACGACAGCATTCAATTTTATCGCCCAACCCCAGGCAATTTTCTTAACTGGAGCAACCGGTTTTCTCGGTGCGTATTTAGTAGACGCACTCCTGCAACAGACCACGGCTAATGTTTATTGCTTAGTGCGAGCGCAGAATCTAGAACAGGGAATCCAACGTATCCAAAGGAATTTGCAAGCATACGGACTTTGGCAAGAAGAATTTCGCTCTCGCATTATTCCAGTCATTGGCGATTTGGCGTTACCTAACTTAGGTTTGAACGAGTCACAATTCCATCAACTTAGCCATCAAATTGATGTCATCTATCACAATGGTGCTGTCGTCAATTTTCTTTATCCCTACGCCAAACTCAAAGCAGCCAATGTCCTGGGAACTCAGGCGATTTTGAGGCTAGCAGCTCAAACGAAAGTCAAACCCGTGCATTTTGTTTCGACGCTGGGCATCTTTTCTGCTCCTGCTTATGCAAATGCTAACTACATTCAAGAATCCGATGAATTGGCAGAATTTCAAGGGTTGCAAGGGGGTTATTTACAGAGTAAATGGGTGGCAGAAAAGCTGGTCATGCAAGCACGCGATCGCGGACTTCCTGTATGCATCTACAGACCAGGTGCAATCTCCGGACACAGCCAAACGGGAATCGCCAATGTAGATGACTTCTTTTGCAGCCTGACTAAAGGCTGTATCCAACTAGGTATGGTCCCGGATTTGGAATTCCCCCTCGATTTGACCCCCGTTGATTATGGTAGCAGGGCGATCGTCCACCTCTCTCAAAACCCTGACTTGTTTGGCAAGGCATTTCACCTTGTTTCTCCCCAATCTCTGTCTTGGCGTAATTGGTGTGACTTAGTTCGGTCTTTGGGCTATTCGCTAGAGCAAGTTTCTTACCATGAGTGGTATGCTAAATTGCTACACAATGCGGAACACAATATTCCAAATGCTTTACATGCCTTCTTACCATTGTTAGACGAACAATTATTAAAGAACGTGCAGTTACCAGCATTTGATTGCCAAAATACATTGACTGGACTTGCTGACACCAATATTATTTATCCAACTATAAACACCAAATTACTCAATATCTACTTTGCATACTTCAAAAAAAGTGGCTTTTTGATCGGAGTTTAGCTTTTTTTTGCCACCTTATACCATTTTAGATTTTGGATTTTAGATTTTGAATTGGGAATTGCCTTGGGGTGCATCCCAGTTTTTATTATTTTTCAGAATAAAATATAGCTAGAGGACATATATAGTAAGACTCTGGTATTGAGATTATTTTTATATTTGGAAATTTTAAAAAGTGGGATACTCCCCATAAATCTTACTAAGAATTACTTTTATCTCAGAACTTTTAGTAGTAAAACAGATATAAAATACCCCATCTTCTATTGGTTTTTCTAAAACTTTAGCATAAATATCAACGCTTAATTCTTTTGTAGAATTTGGTGATAAAACTAATTTAATATTACTGAATAACGAAGGGATAATATCCTTTTCTATATCCTTGGGACGTACCTCGGCTCCCTTCGTGGAAAGTTTAACTAAACTGCCTTGAAAAAGGGTTTTTTCAATGTGCTTTTCATCTAGAATTGTATATTCTATTGGTATTGCTTCAGCTAAGGCTAGTAATCTTTCTTCTTCTTGAGTTAGAAAGAGATTGTATTCTCCAATAATCCCCCTAACTTCATAAATATTTATCGGTAGTTTGATTCCTTTTACTTGTACTTGCTTTTGTCCACAGACTTTCACAATTGACTCTACTTCTCTAAATGTCGATTCTGAAATAACAATTTGTCCTCCAATTGTATAGGATTCAATACGATAGGTGAGATTCACCTGACTACCGACTACACCATATTTTGTTCGGATATAAGAACCAATATTTCCAACAACAACTTCGCCTGTGTTGGCAGCTATTCCCATTTCTAATGGCGGCAGATTCCACTGCTGCATCTTTTCATTTATACTCGTCATTGCTAACTGCATAGCGATCGCACAAGCAATAGCCCTTGTAGTGTCGTCTTCTTTGGCAGTAGGGGCACCAAACAACACTAAAATACCATCGCCTGTAAATTCATCAATGGTTCCTTGATACTGGGTAATGATATCTGCCATTGATGATAAATAAAAGTTGAGAACTTGAACAACCTTTTCCGGGGGTAATTGTTCAGAAATACTGGTAAATCCTCTTAAATCGGAGACGAGTATGGTGATTTTGCGCCGTTCGCCCCCAAGCTGTAAACCTTTTGGGCTTTCTAATAAGGTAGTGACTACTTCTTTGCTTAAGTAACGCCCAAATGTATAACGAATTTCTCCAGCAGTACGGGCGATGTGGACTGTAATAGCGATCGCAGATCCCAACAGAGCTAATAATGGTGGTACTACAGGTATCCACCAACTGGCGATAAAGGCTGTATATGTAGTAGCCAATAGCACACCTGCTGCCAAAATTGGGCTAGTTATTTTCTGGAGGGACAAAAATTTTACCCCGCCTGCATATCGCCACTGCCAAGTTAGACTTGCACCCACAAAAGACCACAGAAAAATCCATCCTATTTCTACTGGTTGCGACCAACTCTTAATTAGTGGGCGATCTACTGTAGCTGCACTGATAATTTGACTAGCAATATTCGCGTGAATCTCTACCCCAGGCATAGGTTCTGGGGAAGTCAACAAACCACTACTATAGGGAGTGAAGAATAAATCCTCAAAACTCTCGCTGACGTTACCAATCAAAATAATGCGATCGCGTCCCCATTCTGGTGGTATCTTGTCTTCCAAAATATCTGTCATCGTGACTGTAGAAAAGCGTCTAGCTGGTCCCCTGTAATTAATTAAAATTTGGTAGCCACGGTCATCAGCTCGCACATAGCCACCATCATTAGCGGCAAAGGGGATAAATCTTGTCTTTCCTAACTGCCAATTTTTTGTTTGTCCAAAAGTTTCCGGTGCAATACCTTCGGCATCAAGATAAAGTAAAGCTAAATATAATGCAAAACTGTAAATAGTCTCTCCATTTTTATCTGTTAAGTAAAGCAAACTCCGTCTTACCTTTTTATCTGGGTCCAAAACCAAATCATTTGCACCTACTTGCCCTTTATCTTTGAGTGCTGGTGGCGGGTCAATTGGCTCGCGTTGGTTATCTCCTACCACTCTTTGAATCCCGACTAAATTGGGGGTAGATGCAAATACTTTGGTTAATTCTTGATGTCCTGGTTCTACAGGTAAATCGCGGTAGATATCTAAACCAATAGCTCGTGGTTTCCTGGCTTTTAATTTTTGCAACAATTGAGCATACAGACCATCTGGAACGATTGGCTGACGAATTTTTTTCATGTCTGCAAGATTTACTCCCACAATGACAATCCGGTCATCAGGTGCTTCTTGGGGTCGCAGACGCATATATTGATCAAAAATCGCCAGATCCCAAGGCTGCATTAAACCAGCAAAGCGTAATAAGATGACTACACCAGCCACACTAGGAGTAGTAATCAAAACACCGCGCCATTGCCACAGCAGCTTTTTCCACATCATCTTTTTTGCACCAAAATTAATTTTTCAGGGTAGCAAAGTAGCCGTTTTAACTTTGCCGATATTTAACTGTACTGAGGTTAGCGATCGCTCGTGCAGCAGTCAAGGAAAGGTTCTTTGGCGATCGCCTCTAGACCGACTGATTGTAAAAGTTCTTCCCATTCAGTTGGCTTCTCGCGGCGCAATTGAGCAACGGTATTCAGTGCTTCTTGCCAAATTTGAGACTCTGCATAAATTTTTGCCTGTTCTAGAAGTCCTACCCCAGCTAGCTGACTTTTCAGGGATGAACTTACTTCGGTACGCTGGAGTAATCCCTTGACAGATTGATCCTGAGCGCGATCTTGAAAATCGCAAATCATTGTGAAGTACCATCGATAATACTTGCCAATTTGGAGAGAAATATTTGCTGGTAAGTCCAGTTTAATGATGCCAGGAGTACTAGGCAGTTTAAAAGTTGTCAGATAAACCTGATTTCCGGCTTCATCTGTCAAAGCCAATTCTCCAGATTGGGCAGTATTTTGAGGAATGTACCAATATAGCGTTGGATTGGCTGCAACCGTTTTCCCAAAATTATTTTTTGACGGCATCAAAGGCGTTATCGGTATTCCGCTGCCATCGATACAAGAAGAGCCACGCGTTCCTCCACCCAATGTTTGAGAGGGCGCTCCTCGGTCATCTACAGGTGGGAATTTGAGACTAACTTTCCACTCCAAGTCCGATGGCGATCGCTGTGATGGCAAGCTAGCAAAAGTGACAATGGTGGGAGAAAGTGCGCTAACAAGGATCGCTAAAAACAGAAAAGATTTTGGTAAATTCATGATCCGCGTAAGGACTTCTATTGAATGTAAATCTTTGAAGGAGTAAATCAGTCTTTTCAGAAGTATCTGAAAAATGCACTCTCTTAGGGACTTCCAATTAAAGAATATCCCGTTGCTGTGTAGGCAGAGTGCAGGGGGGAGACAGAAAAATATGATTCCAGCAAATTGGATAATTTATTTTCTGGAAGTCTCTTACCAGGGATTGCCGACGATCGTGAAACCACTCCAATAATAAGGATGAGCAAATTCTTTGTCTCCTATCTGTGCTAACTCCGGCGGTAAAGGAAAACTCTTACTCGCTGTTACCAACCGACCCTTCTCTAGTCGCACCTGACCCTTGAGCATCGCTACCTGTGCTTGCCGGAGAGCCTCGGCTTTAATCGGAGTTTCTTTCAATTTCTCGTAGAAACTTGTCATTAGTCCCATTGTGCTTTCATCGTTGACAGACCATAGACTGCCCATCGCTGATTTCACTCCTGCTAACACCGCCAAGCCTGCAAATCCCAACTCCGCTTCTGGGTTCCCTAATGCTGTACGACAGGCACTCAAAACCAATAGTTCCACTGGTGGCTGACTTAACTTCAACTGCTGCAATTGGCTAATTAGTAATTTGCTATACCAAAACTCAATATAGGATTTATTGATATTACCAGGCTGAAAGTTGGCATGGGTAGAGAAATGGACAATACCAAACGTCTGTAAAGCGCGGGCTTGTTTAAGCTTTTCCACGGTGAAGTTTTCGTTGAGGAAAGACTTGCCAGACCACAATTGACTAACGATTAAAGATAACTCTACTGAAGCTGCTGGTAAGGGCTTTTGATCGGGGAAGCGATCGGCTCCCATTGCTAAGACTTGCTGATTTCTCACATCCGCATAGCGAGTGTCAGTCAGTGATAGGCTGGGCATGAGACCAACGCTGTATCTTTCCACAATAAACCCTTGCCCGTCATGCAGAGCGGCGATCGGCAGGGAGCGTAAACCTGCGTCCATCAAAAAGCTGAGATTCGTGATTTTTTGAGCTTGTAAATCCTTCTCCAAAGGTTCAAGCAGCCATTTATAGAGCTTTTGAGCCAAAGGCAGGTAAGGGGGAGAGCGTTGAATGTTAGTGATAGCTGCTTGGAATTCTTGAGCGTTTTTGAGGACTTGCTCTCGTGTCGCTCCCTTAATCTGCCGTCTGATTGGTGTTCCAGAGGAAGTGACCATCACTAGTTCGATCTGGTAGTTATCTTGAGCTTGTTGCTGAGTGGATTGTACTTGCTGTCGGCGCTGCTCCAAACCTTGAGAATGGAATTCCCAAATAGGTTTCGGTTGCTTGGCAGTCTCATCTTGTTGAGATTTGGAGTCTTGCTCGGTTTGGGGTTGAAACAAGACATAAATCAAGGCAGGTTTAACGCCAGTGGCTTGTTCAATTCGGCGCAGTATAGCCTGGGCTTCTTTTAAGGTTTTGATGCGGACATTGCTGATACCCAAATGATTCTCAAAGGTCTTGGTGAAGACTTCCTCCAGTTCTGGCATATTAGTGTCAGTTGCTTTTGTGGAGGCGAAGGTTACTTCTGGTTGCTGGGTAAGAGCAAAGGGATTGGTGAGATCAACGGGATTAAAATTAATAAGTGGAGTCTCAGTTGGAGGTGGAGAGGGGATAATAGAGATTTTCCCGCCAACGATCGCACCAGCTGTACCATTTACGGAGGCATTGCCAATCTGAAATGGATTTAAGCTGCCTCCTCCATGCCGGATCGTGATGTCTCCGCCACTGTTACCGCCAAGGCTGGAAATGCTAGCCAGACCGCTGTTGCTGTCGGTGAAGGTGTCTGTTACTCGGAAAAATTGTCTAGCGGTGATATCTATGTCACCACCTCTACCGTTTTTCCCACCTTGGGCGTTAATCTGGGTAGCTTGAATGTCACGGCTGGAGTCAAGGGTGACATTGCCACCGTTGCCGAAACTACTGCTGGAATCAATTGCGCCAGTGGTAATATTGGTGGCAGCTTTGGCGATGATGGCACCACCGTTAACTCCTGAGCTGTTAAGGTTGCCCGTGGAAATGGCATCGCCGCTTTCTAGAGCGATCGCTCCCCCATTCCCAGTTGTAGAACTAGTGTTGAGAGTTCCCGCACTGGTATTGATATTGCCACTGGTGCTGGTTATTCTAATCTCTCGACCTTGATTTACCACATCGCCAGTGGTAATGTTTTGGTTGGCTTGCAGGTTAAGGGTGGCATTGTCAGCTCCAGTGAGTTGAAATCCACTAGTGTTGATGGAACCTGAGCCAAAGAGCGATCGCAAAGTAACCGGGTCATTGAAAGTCACATCACCAGCTAAGGTAATTGCACCGCTGCTGTTATCTCGCCCGATCAATATTTGAGAAAAGCCATTTTGCCAGGTGTTTAATTTACTGGCATTTAGATTTAAACGGGCATCGTTAATGTTGCCACCCAAGGTAATGTCTAAGCTAGAAGTACGAGGCTGCAACTGAAGGATACCAGTACCTTTGATTTGGGTAGAGCCAAGGAAGTTCATTTCATCAGCAGTGAGGGCGATCGTACCACTACCTGTTCCAGTGGGGTTAATCAAACTGTTCTTAATGCTAATTCCTTCTGTACTGTTACTACTAGCGCCTTCTAAGGTTATATTTCCTGTTCCCGTCGATTCCATCTCTGCGCCGTCTTCCAGTAAAATACCGAAGTTACGATTTCCCTCTCCATTACCACCAGTACCCATGAGGCTGATATTTCCATTGGCTGAACGGACTCTGGAATTGCGACCGATATATATCCCCTCACTAATATCAGTCCCGACTCCGGCAATCCCCTCTAGATTAATTGTCCCCGTTTTAGTCGCGGTGATGATGCTACTGTTTACTTCAATGCCGTCGTTGTCCCTACCTCCCCTGGCATTACTAGTACCTTGGAGTGTAATCCTCCCAGTGCCACTGGAACTCACCAGGCTATTGTTAAACTGAATCCCGTTGTTGTTGTTTCCATTCCCGTAGCCTATGCCTGTTAAGCTGATATCTCCATTTATAGCCATGATGCTGCTATTATTCAGCCAAATGCCCTTCTGCTCGTTAGCATCAGCATTGTTTCCCTGACCTTTAATTGAAATATTGCCAGTACCAGAATTGAGAGTAGCTCTATCAAGGCTGACTTCAATAGGATTTGCTGCTGTTCCTTGTGCTGGCTCGTTTAAGGGGTTACTACTACCACCCAGAACTATATTGCCTCCATTAGAATTGATCGCAGCACCGCTTTTGAGGGCGATCGCTCCTCCATTGATCCCGTCTCGATCTGCATTGAGGGTGACATCCAACTTTCCTGCGCCACTGGCTGTTAGCTTGGCATTTGAGTTGATAAAAATACTGTTATTAGCTTCTAGCGTTAGATTTGTATTGGCAGTACCCGTTGTGCCGATATTGGCATGGATGTTGAGATTGCGATCGGCAGCTAATTTCAAGGAAGAACCACTGCTCCATGAAATCGGATTGCTGACTGTAATATCTCCTTTACCAGCCAAACCCGATGTTGTCGAAATGGTAACATTACTTAAAGCTAGTTGATTTTGTAGCGTAGTCGAGTTGAGATTAGAAGAGGTTGTGGTGGTGTCAGCAAATATCCCCCTACCGAAGGTCATACTGGCGGTATCCATCGCGCTGCTGATGGTGATATCAGTCGGATCTAGCAGGAGCGTGCCGACTTCACCCGCAGGCGAGAGTCCTGCGGACACGCTACGCGATCGCAAATCAACCAAGCCTTGAAATAAGAGCAATCCTTTGCTAGATACTTCTACTAACCCGCCATTCCCAGTGTTAAGCCCTCCGATGGCGTCGATCTTACCAAAGAACTGAGTGTTATTATCTGACCAAACGATCGCCCGACCGCCATCACCGTTTAGTAGCGCGTTAGCATTAATTACCGAATCACTGCTAACAAACGTCTGTGAGGCATTGGGCAAGATACCTTGACCTTTGTAATCTCCCCCAATCCGAACGATGCCGCCACCAGTTGTCCCAGAGGCATTGATATTAGCACCAATCAATCCGACGCGATCGCCCAAGACGTTTACTGTACCGCCTGTCTGCATAACTCCTGTATTGGAAACATCTAGGGTTCCAGAAGCGATCGTAGTTCCTGCGGCAGTTGGGATAGTTGTACCATTTGTTAACTGCACTGTGCCCGCATCTAAATTTGCGATCACACCAAGATTTAGTCCCTTAGCCCCTTGGGTTAACAGCGTTGGCAAATCCAGAGGGTTAATTGCTTGGTGTTGGTCTGTTGTATTTCTTGGCAGTTCTAGCTCTAAACTCAGCAGGTTTCCCGCTTGAGAGATCCGAATCAGGTTTGTCCCCGGCACTGCTGCAAGAGTGATATTGCCGCCGGGTGCGCTCAATGTAGCCGTATTGATGATACTCCCACCGATTAAAGTCAGATTGTGTCCTTCTAAAACTGACAAACTACCAGCATTGATAATAGTCCCAGGATTGGTGAAATCAAAGGCAAACCCAGAGGGATTACTATTTAAATTTGAGTAATCATTTTTACCGACTGCATTAAACCAAAGGCGATTGTCAAAGCCAATTGCTGTAGCAGTCGTTACCGTAAAGTCAGCTGGAAGGTTAATTTGGGCATTCGGCCCAAAGATGACTCCAGCTGGATTCATGATGAATAAGTTGGGATTTCCTCCAGTTACCTGAATCAGTCCATTGATGGTTGAAGGATCTCCGCCGACAACTCGTGTGAGAATATTATGAATATCGGGATTCGAGAGAAAATTGGCAATCTGCTCCTGATTGAGTCCAAATTTCTCCAAGCTGTGAAATAGGTTCGCTCGATCGCCAGAAAGCTGACCCCCTTGGATATCAATGCGATTTCCCTCTTGAGTGACAACTGTCCCTGTCCCATCATTAGCTGGAACAATAGATTGTCCAAGTACGGGTTTGGCAGCAATGCTCCCTAACCAGAAGCATAGGGTAAGGGCAATTGGCAATGGAGCATCCTGACTTTTAAACACCAGTTGCTTCTGCTGGCAAAGACGCTGTAAGAAGAAGTGCGCAACTGCCTTGCCAATGTACTGCCTTGCCAACCTACTATTTCTTTTTGACTTTTGATTTTTTCTGTTCACTGCCAATTCCCCAAGCTTAAAGTTGATAATTCACTTGGAAATAAAAGCCATCATCTTGAGCGTTACTGCTATGTGCGATCGCCATAATTCTAGTGGTGCGCCACACAAACTTTGCCTCGTAGCGAGCAGAGGGAAAAGAACACTTGCGAACTATCTTCTTTTTGTCCAAAGTCCAAACAGTAGATATCTCTAAAATAGTATCATTTTGTGATAGAAGAACATTATAGAGCTTTTTTTACACAGAAATATGAGCGACATGCTTAATTATATTGAAGACAATCCTAAAAAACAAAGCCTTTGATTGGTTTGGAATATGAACAATTACAACAATTAATCTTAAATACACAGCGATTGTATCATGAGAAACAAGCTTTATTAGAATTGAAAAAAGTGAAAATTATTGTTATATGAGGAGGTCGTAAACCAAAACTATCTATTAAAGAACAAATCCTTTTAAGAGGCTCGATCTTAACCTCTTACGAATACATACTGCGTCGTCTTGTAGTTTAAAGATTTACTTTATAAATGGTCTCTAGGCAGAAATATAGAAGACTATTTAACCAATAATAAGATTTCTAGCTCGAAAGTAAGGATCGCATTTTAGGAACAGTTGATGGGGCGATCGCTCTCAGTCGTTGGTTCAACTATTTAAGCACTCAATTGCCCACATATTAACATTGTATTTGAGTAAATTATAATGCAGATAAATTCTTCCACTTTGAATGTAAATAGAATACTGTCTCCTGACGAACGCGTGTTTGAAATTGCAAATCAGCTTGGGGGCGCATTAACGAACGTTGTCATTAACCGTATTAGAGGACCCCTGAGTGCAGCCATTGTGAGACAGGCAATTGACTTGACCCAACGTTGCCACCCACGTCTAAATTGTCGGATCGTTGGTTCTACCGATTCCCCACGCTTTGAAGAGGGAGGCGTGACGATCCCGTTGCAACTAGTAAATAGCCAAGATGATAATCAGTGGCAAAATATTGTTTTGCAAGAACTAAATCAAAAAATTGAAAGCGACAAATATCTCATGCGTGCTGTGTTGGTTCAGCCTGTCGGCGAACCCAAGGAATCAACAGTCAGCTTTTTGATTGTCACCTTACATCATGGTGTTGCAGATGGCACATTCTGCATCCGACTGCAAGCAGATATCTTGACGTACTGTCAAAAGATAGCAGCAGGCGAACTTGTCGAAGCAGTGGTGCGTTTACCTGTGCTGCCTGCATTGCCAAAGCTTTTCCCTCCCTCAATGCGAGGATACAGTGGTGTGGTAAATACGATCGATTGTCTGTTGCGGCTTGTCAGCCAATATGTCGCCCATCGTCCCGAAACTTTAGGTTTTGAGCAGTATCAAACACCGGAATTACGTCGTGCTAACGTGGTTTATCGCCAGCTTGATGAAACTTTCACCCAACGGTTCAATGAAGTTTACAGAAAGGAGAAAGCGAGCGAACAGAGTGCTTTGTGTGCTGCTATGATGCTTGCAGCCGCGAATAAAATAACAGGTGGAAAAAAGCGAGATATCTGTTTGAGTTGTCAGTCATTTGCAGACCTGCGTCGCCGCATCCAACCAATAATTAGTGATGAGCAGATGGGGTCCTTAGCTTCATCCACTGTTACATTTCACACCTTAAAACCAAGTATGTCCTTTTGGGATTTAGCACGCGATGTGAAACAAGAAATCGCTACGAATATCCAGCGCAACGATCTATTTAGCATGATGCTAGCATCTGGACTGGCAGTGGCAACGAAGGGGATACTCCTAAATCAAGTAATGGCTAGCGTTGGAGTCACTAAGCTTGGTTTAGTTAATATTTCTCATCAGTATGGGGTATTTGAACTTGAAGAAATTAATGCTGTAGCTTCAGCATCGGCGTTTCCAGGTGTTTTTGTGGTTGAGGCATTAAGGTTTCAGAAAAAGATGTTTTTGAATTTTCTATTTTCTGAGCCTTCACTCAGTCAGGAAACGATCGTCGCACTCGCAGACGATGCTACTGCCTACCTAGCTGATGCTTGTTCGGATTAAAGTTTTTGCCAGTGTGCCCCCTTCAGGGAATTAAAAATTAAAAATTAATATCCCTAAAACTCAATAAGGTTCAGTTAAGGCTCAAAAGCTTATGAATGAGGTTAAATTTCGGAGCTTCGACTTGTTGTCTAGTACCTCTGTGTTTTGGCTTTTTAGAGTCTGATGCTAATTCTATTTTAGTTTTATATTTATCTCCTTCTTTTAGCGTCCCTTTTGGTTACAAAATCCCTAACAATCTGATACTACGATTCTCCAAGTCGATTGACTCAAACAGGTTTTGTCTTGCGGTAACTTTATCCTTTAAGCTACATATATTGATTACCCTTGTGGAGGTCTAGATGGCGATAGTCAAGCGTCGTATCGGTCTGGAGCAAGAATTTTTTCTGGTAGACGAAGCTGGTAGCTTGAGCGATCGCGCCGATGAGTTTTTAAAGAGTTGTCACTTCAAAGCTCAAGCACAAGGTTTAAACCCCAATTACTTTGTGGCAGAGTTCGTTAAAAGTATGGTAGAAATTAACACACCTCCTGCCGACACTGCCAAGGAACTAGCGAGAGTTTATCTCAAAAATCTCAAATTGGCGATCTCTGTAGCGCAACAGATGGGTTTACGCCTTTACCCTCTGTCTAGCTATCCTTTGCCTACTATGCCAATTATGCGAGATCACCCTAATTACCATATCCAAGCGCGGACTGTCGGCATTTCAAAATTTTTGCACGCCGGAAAATGTACAGGTACACACCTGCATTTGGAAGTCCCGCCTGGGGTAATTGACCCTCGTGTTGCAGTATCTTACAACTCAACATCAATTGAGCGAGAAGAACTATTAAATATCTATAATTTAGCTACAGCTTGCGACTCGGCACTTATTTCTCTGACGCGGGCGTGTCCCTTTTATGAAGGACAGGCGTTAGGACTAGCCGCACATACAATTCGTTATCGAGGTAGCGAAACCTTCGGTTGGGAGGGAGTTTATACTAATTTACAAGCTGTCGGTGGACTCATGCCTTATGCCGAAAGTGTTGAGGGTTTAGTTGAGCAGCAGTTCGCTCGTTATTATGCTTGGCTGCAAGCGATGGAAAAAGCCGAAATTCAACCGAACCTGTTCAAGGAATCGGGAGTTAGCTTACTCAAGTCAGCTTGGAATCCAGTTCGACTCAACAAACTCGGCACAGTAGAAACTAAGTGTATAGATAGCAACTTTCCCTCTGTAATTTTACCTATAATGACTTTGCTGGAAAAATTGGCTGATCGAGTCAGGCACGAGAAGTTAACAGTAAGACCATCTAAAGGAATGCAGATATTTGAACTAGTTGGCAATCGCTTGTATATACCAGATTTTGAATATCTTAATGGGGAATTGCTCTTAGCCTCAGCTACAGAAGGAATTAAAAACCCCAAAGTTAGAGCTTACGTCGATTCCATTTTGCAGTTTGCCAGCGCTGTTGGTGGGGAAGGAGCAAATTTTCTGGCAAAACTCAGCAGAAACCTCGATCGGTATCAGACGATAGAAGCCAGCATCTTGCAAGAGCTTACCCCAACAACTACTCAACTTTCATTAGATGCCGGTTTGCGTTTAGTGCGCTCAAGTTGTGACAAGCTAGAAGCACAGGTTTCATCGATAGATATAGAAAATCCCCTCGCAGCTTTGGATACTGATGAAGGATTGTTGCTACAGCAGCATTAATCGAATCTGACAAAACTGCTAGACGAAATAGTGAAATAGCATCAAGATGAGTAGAAAATCTCGAAAACCATTGATTGGGATTACAACTTACGGTCGCCTTGCAGCATTACCATTTTCTCTGCCAAGTGAATATATAGATGCAGTCCGTAAAGCAGGTGGCATTCCCATATTATTACCACCAGGAGAAGTTGAGCCTGCCATACTTCTAGATTCTTTGGATGGTTTAATCATCTCTGGTGGTGGAGATATTGACCCTGCTTGCTACAACGGTTTTGCTCATCCTACTATTTATTCTGTCGATCGCGAACGTGATGCTTTTGAATTGCAGCTTGGCAAGTTTGCTCTTGAACGTCATCTGCCGATATTGGGTATTTGCCGGGGTTTACAAATTCTCATCGTCGCCTGTGGGGGTACTCTAATTCCTCACATTCCAGATGTTTACGGTACATCTGCATTACATCGTCTAGAACCTGAACCTGGACGACGTTTACCTACAGAACATCTCGTCAGGATAGATGTAGAAAGTCTTTTAGCTAACTGTTTACAGAATTCTCACATATCTGTAGTTTCTTGGCATCATCAAGCGGTAGATAAAGTACCACCTGGTTGGCGGGTTGTTGCTCATGCTTCGGATGATGGAGTCATTGAAGCTGTGGAGCATGAACACCATCCTTGGGCAATTGGTGTGCAATGGCATCCTGAGCTTTCAATTCTCGATCCCAATCATCAAAGAGTTTTTCTAGCTCTCGTTCAGGCTGCACATACAAAACAATAAGACTGGCAAGCCTATTTACCAAGCTATGCAATTATTTACCAGTAACCCAACCAAAGCGATTAATGTATTTTGCGATCGCGGTAGTTTGGAGGTAGGAAAAAGAGCTGATGCGATCGCTGTTCATGATCATGGTATCATACCCCGTCTGAGTGCAACTATCTGCCGAGGCGATCGTATTTCTTAAGTTAAAAATATTACATATAAATGTAACCTTTATGCTTACAATTGCTTCTAGAGCAATGCCAGCTATCTACATCTTTCATCTTTTGAGGTTCTATTTGGTTTTGTTCATTTCTAGCCAGTTGTAGAGCATTAACTGAACTCCGTTGAGCGCTGTATCAATTATGTAGAGCGATTCTACAGCACTCACGCTTACAACTGGCATAGCACGGGACACCAGAAGCGGAAAGTTTTATCTTATCCCGCGTACAACTTCTTTGCTGTCCCGTTGCGTTGCTAACTCCATTGAAACTGCAACCCAAAGACATTGGATGCCAAATGATTAGCTGTATATCTGACTACGTTAGAAAGAAGGCGGGTCCATGTCGATTTATTTACATCGTCAGACTGTAAACCCTGTAACCCACAGGGTACACCCGATCTAAGCCCCAGCGATAGCCGTTTCTACGTCTAAAGATACAAGTTTATTTAATTTTGAGAGATTAATCACAGATTAATGAGATATTAAGTTGAAAAACTAATTCAGATAGAAACTTATGACAACCGAGCAAGAGCTTCAATCTCTTTTTAATACCTTAGATAGCGATCAAGACGGCAAAGTATCCATTAATGATCTTTTTTTAAGTCCTGGCTTAAGTGCAATCATTTCATCAGAAACAAATACTACTAGTCCCCAGGAATTGCTAGTAAATTATGATTCAGACAAAGACGGCAGTATTACCTTTGAAGAGTTAAAGGAAGCAGTTGAGAAAGCAAATAATTTAAACTAGCAACCCAATCCCTAACACCCAATACCCAATACCCAAAAATCCCTCTCTAGTACACGCTTTGAGGGATTTGCAATTTTCATGGTCATTGGTAACTCACTAGCACAAAAGAGATGACCACACAAGTAATTGACACAATATCCTTTGACATTCCCCAAATACTCACCCAGGTGGAAAGTGCTACTATTCAAGGTTGGAAAGGGAAAGGGCTGAAGCTGAAAATGCAGCTTGGGCTGGACAGTGTTGGCAAGTTCTACAGCGAGCTAGTCATCAATTCATGTACAACACGAAAGCTTATGCCGCAGCCAGTGCAACATCACCACTCTCCTCCACCAAGATAAAGCGTCGCGATCTAATCGTACTGCCGGCCCTGGAAGAACTGGGAATCGGGCTTGTGCCGTTTAGTCCTTTGGGTAAAGGCTTCCTGACGGGCAGTAAGCGAATACAGGGTTATGGTAGCAGCTGCGCTCAATGTCGGAGTAACGCCGATTGAAATCAAGGAGAGCCTATATCAGTCGGTACCCTACGTGGTTTCATGTATTATTCCCAGCGATCGCACTCTTCCAACTCTTCAAAACTCTGGCATAATCAGACATGGCTGCGCCTAAAGAGCTAATTAAAAGCTTTACGCCGAATGGATATTTTAATAGAATAATCTCATCAAAAGATTCGCAGAAATATAAATGGACTGGATTACACTACTGCGATCGCTACAGTCTGATTTTATTAAAAGGTTAGCATCTGGTTGTCTGCTTCATTGTGAAACAGAAGGTCAATATAGTGAATTAACTATAATTTCTGGAGAGAGATTAAAGACACTACGGGAATTTTGCTGGCAGATGGCTGAAAAATATAAGCGTGTTTTACCAGTGCGTGATGTTTTTCTTAGCTATCTCAAAGGGAAGTTAGGTGAGGAAGTTGTCAAAGAACGTTTAGCTGATTTTATTACCGAAGTCGATTATGAAAAGCGATTTGGCGGCGATGGCAATATAGATTTTACCTTGACTTCTGACCCATCTATTGGTATTGAGGTTAAATCTCGTCATGGTCGCATTGACAGAGTTAGATGGTCAATTAGTTCTGAAGAAGTTGAAAAAAATGCAGTTGTAGTTTGCATTTTAATTCAAGAAGATGTGAGTGAAGCACAATCTGAGTATCACCTTTTTTTGGCTGGCTTTCTCCCAACTCGGATGATTAAGTTGAAGACTGGTAAAATCTCTTTTGGAATAGAACAATTACTATATGGTGGTGGTTTATGGTGCTATCTAGAACAGTTACAATCTTCTATAAATAATTCTTCTCGCCAACAACCACCTATTTATAAATATCTTCCGAAACAGGAAATTATATCTAAGCCAACTAATTATCATGTACTCAAATCTTCTTTTCAGCCATCTCATAATGAAGATTTAAATATACTTTATGTAAAGCTGGGTGATGAATGCTTTCAAAAAGGAGAATATACAAATGCCATTAATAAGTATAATCAAGCACTACAAGTTAATCAGAGCGACATTGATATTTTATATTATAAACGAGGTTTAGCTCACTATCAAATAGGAGATTACGAAGCTGCGATCGCAGATTATTCTCAGGCAATCCAGATTAATCTTCATGATGCTAAATCTTACAATAAACGAGGTTTATCTCTCTATCAACTGGGGCGATTAGAGGAAGCGATTAATGATTATACTCAAGCTATTAGAATTAATCCTAATGTTGCCGTAACCTATAAAAATCGGGCTGAAGCTCGTTCTCATGTTGGAGATAACCAAGGAGCAATTGAGGATTATACCCAGGCTATTAAAATTAATCCTCATTATGCTGATGCTTATAAAAACCGTGGTATTGCTCGTTATTTATTAGGTTCTCAGCCAGGATTTCCTCAAGCAATCAAGATTAATCCTCAAGATGCCATAGCTTATAAAAAACGTGGGAATGCTCGTTCAGATTTAGGAGATTTTGAGGGCGCAATTGAAGATTATTCTCAGGCAATCCAGATTAATCCTAGTTATGCTGATGCTTACTACAACCGTGGGAATGCTCGTTCAGATTTAGGAGATTTTGAGGGCGCAATTGAAGATTATTCTCAGGCAATCCAGATTAATCCTAGTTATGCTGATGCTTACTACAACCGTGGGAATGCTCGTTCAGATTTAGGAGATTTTGAGGGCGCAATTGAAGATTATTCTCAGGCAATTCAGATTAATTTTAATTATGCTGATGCTTATTATAATCGTGGGAATGCTCGTTTAGAAATTGCAGATAAGCAGGGAGCAATTGAAGATTTTCAAAAAGCAGCAGACATCTATCGTAAAGAAGGTAAACTAGAAGCACTTAAAGATACACGAGAAATAATATTAGATTTAGAAATAGAAGAATCATTAGATATTTTAAACTTCTAGATAAATACTATATTAAGTAACCTTCAATATGAAAACTAGCATTATCTAAAATTAAAATAATCTTGGGGCCACATTCCTGAAAATCTTCGCTGCTGAATCCAGAGCTTATCTACTCTTCTCTTATTAATTTATTAATTTATTAATTTATTGAGTTGTTGTAACTGTTCATAAAAGATATCTCCCTCACCTTTTTTAATAAAAAAATATACTCGTTTTCGATCTCCTTCCCGAATTCCTCCCATGACATTGACCCGTCCACGTCGCCGTTGTCCTGTAAAATTTTTGTGCCGTCCTCACTTATCCCAATTTTTGCGACGAATTACGCGTAAACTGAAACCACTCTTGTCCCAAAACCATACTTGTATTTGCCTAAATCATCGCATATTTATGCAAAGCTGCAATAGACTTGTGATGGTTAATACACTAAATTTTTTGGATAGAGTATGACATGAGTAGCAAAACATCTAAGGTCGGGGTCGTTGGCGCGGGAAATGTAGGTGCAAATGTAGCAAATGCTTTAGTGCTACTCCATAAATGTGTAACAGTTGTCCTTTTTGACCGAACCTTATCAAAAGCTGAGGGGCAAGCATGGGATATTGAAGACACCATTCCCCTACTGAAAGAAATGGAGATTACACCATCAAATCAGTATGAAGATTTAGCTGATTCTGATGTCATTGTCGTGACTGTTGGAGTGCAGTATAAACAAGGACAGACCCGATTAGATATGTTGAGCGACAATGCACAGATCATACGTTCGACGATGAAAGAATTGGATCGAGTTGCACCGAATTCAATCATACTTATTGTTAGCAATCCAGTTGATATACTAACACGCATTGCGATGGACAGTTCCACTAGAGTAGAAAATCTAATTTTCGGTTCAGGAACCGTTCTTGATACTGCTAGACTAAGATATCAACTTGGTAAGCGACTGAATGTTGCAAAACTTGACGTTCATGTTTATGTGATTGCAGAGCATGGAGACAGTGAATTTGTCGTTTGGTCTAGTGCATTTATTGGGGGAACTCCATTAGCTGAATTTCCCATACCACAAGGAGCAATGCTGGAACAAATTCAGGAAGAGTACGCAGAGTTAACCCGTAAGCGAGGCTATAACATTTCTGAACGTAAAGGAAATACTAGCTATGGCATATCAACAGTAGTTTGTCAGTTAGTTGATACTATTCTGCGAGATGAAAAGCAAATATTTCCAGTATCGGCCAGAGCAGATTCTAACTATGGAGTTGGCAATCAAGTTGTTCTTGGACTTCCATGTATCATTGGTTCGCAAGGTATTGAGCGCCAACTGTTGTTACCAAGAAATGCTCATGAACAAAGCTTATTAGAAGAGTCAGCTACCAAACTGAATGAAGCCTACAATTCTTTGCATAATTAAAATAAACCGACCGAAACTTGCCTGATTTCATACCTGTGGCTGTCACATTAACAAATTATATCAAGTCTGGTTAATCACTTATGATTACTACTAAGTAAATAGGCATAAAAACCAAACTAAGTGGTGTTATCACAATTAATCAGGTGGGCTACTACGCCCAAAGGAATGTCAACGATTCTGCTAGGCAAGATGGCACTCAAAATGGCGATCGCATCAGCCATCTCTTTAATTATTGCTCAGGGGTTGCAATGGGAATATCCGTTTTATGCGGTCATAGCAGCAATTATTGTGATGTCATCTACCCACGGTAGTACACTCAAGCTAGGTATTCAGCGATTAATTGGGACGGCTATTGGTGCGATAGCTGGAGCTATCTTTGCGATCGCATTAGGTAGCAATTCATGGTCACTAGGACTATGTGTTTTCCTGACCATCTTTTTCACTTCTTACTGGAAATTAAATGAAGCAGCGAAACTAGCAGGGTATGTTGCAGCGATCGTGATTTTAAGCCACAGCCAGTCTCCTTGGCTCTATGCTTGGCATAGATATTTAGAAACCTTTTTGGGTATTGCTGTGGCTTTATTGGTGAACAACTTTATTTTTCCGGCTCGTGCGGACACAGAATTGAGGCGTTACCTATCTCAAACGCTAGTTCATTTAGAGCAATTTTACAGATTAGTCATAGACTGCGCCTTTACAGGCAACTACAATCGCCCCAGTGTAGATGTATTGAAACTAACTATTATTAATTCATTGGTAGCAGAACGAGAGTTATGGCAAGAAGTCAGACAAGGACGAACAAACGAACCAATAGAAACGCGAGTGAATGAGGCTTGGGAGTTCCTGATTCGGAGAATTTGGGAACATATCTTAACTATGGAACATACCGTACTTGCTAGGCAACAGGATACTTTCTGGCAGATTCTCTCGCCCCAAATTAACCAACTGGCACTAGAAACTCAAAACACGATGCTGATTTTAGCAACAGCAGTTGAATCTTACCAGTCTCATTTAGCTTTGCCAGATATAGAAGTGGCGATCGCTAATGCAACGGAAGAATTGAACCAGCTAAAAGAAGTTCAGCAAGCAGATTATTCAATGGATGAATTACTGCGGTTTTTCACATTCTTTTACACGATAGAAGAGATAGGTAGAAAGTTGCAAAAAATGGCAACCATGCTAAATTATTCGGCGTTGCATAATAGGGTATGAACATGAACATTGCCGGGTAGTGGTAAATATCAGTTTTCACTACATATTTACCACTACAGCTATTTTCAGGTAAATAGATCGGGGGGGTAGGGGCACAGCATTTGCGATCGCTCCCTCACAACCCCAAATTTAGCATTAGCGTTTGAAAAGGATGTCATAAAGTGACAGTAAAACCTCTACCACAATCAAAATCACCACATACCACTCTACTCGCTGACTACTACTATGCTGCATGAACTCCAGCACCGTTTGGGCAGTTTGGGCAATTAGCTCTAGTTTACGTTCCAGGGCATGGTGACGCTCACGGATTTCGTATTCATCTTCCAAGCGCAGATATAAGTTTTCTAGCTGTGGAGATTCCCAGAGCAACTCTGGCTTATCGATAATCTCTACTTGACCTACAATCTTATGTTGAACTAATAGGGTAGTCCCAAGTTGACGCAGTAATTCCCGGCTTTGTTGTCTACTCCTGTTTTCACGCTGGAGACTAGCTGCAAACGGTTCAATTTGATCAAATACGGTTGCTAGGCTGGTTTCATAGTGAGACAGCACAACACTCTTAGCAAGAATATCAGCCACTATCTGCAAGCGTTCTATACTCAATTCATGCAGTAAAATTTTTCCTTCCTTAGCTCGTTCACTCTCACTAATACTGAGATGGACTTCCACCTCTTCTGTTTCCGGGTCGGCAAAAGGGCCGCTAATTTGAGAAGATAGTTTGCTCAAAAAGGCTACCTTTTCTACAGGCTCAAGATTAAACAGGACAACTGCACCATAGCCCAAGAGTACTGCGTACCCTTCTTCACCGGCTTTAACCAATACTGGCATACTCGCCAAGCAAACGTAATTCTCCAGCGTCTGTAAATTAATACCTTTACCAAGGAATAGGGCCTGCGCTCTAAATCTATCTTTGTCATTAAAAAGGAGTTTTTGCATTGTTGCCCGGAAGCTATATTCTGCCTGCTTTACTGCTCTGGTAGCGATAGTAATTTATGCCTGTTGTCAGAAATAACTACAATCTCAGCTTACCATTTCGTCTTTCCCCTACACCCCATACCCTGTTTTAGATACTCTTGCGCCCTGAATAAATTACAGCGCTTTTCAAGTAATTGAACGACACTCCCTCCAAAATTGTTAGAGTAAATAAAGTTATGAGGACGCAAATATGACTGACAAAAATCGTTCTCAATGGGACTTAGGCAGGTTTATCGAAACCCTGACTTACTTTGAGGTAATTCCTTTCCTTAACTGGGTACAGCAATTAATCCAAGGTCGTCCTAAGGATAATCAATATAGACCCAATGGAGGAAGCAACGTGGGTGTAATATTAGTAGCAGGTGCAACAGGTGGTGTCGGTAAACGAGTCGTGCAGCGATCGCTCCAACAAGGTTATAAAGTTCGCGCCCTAGTTCGAGATATTGACAAAGCGCGGTCAATTCTTGGTAATGATATTGATTTAGTAGTTGCGGATATCACGCAACCAGAAACTTTAACTCCTTTAGTTATGGCTGATATTCAAGCTGTAATTTGTTGCACAGCAGTGCGCGTACAACCAGTTGAGGGAGATACAGCAGACAGAGCCAAATATTATCAAGGTGTTAAATTTTACCAGCCAGAAATTGTTGGCGACACTCCCGAAAATGTAGAATATCAAGGAGTCAAAAACTTAGTCGAAGCGGCGGCAAAATATTTGCCCCAAGCAAAAGAAAAACTAATATTTGATTTCACCAAGCCATCAGCAGAATTAAAGGATAACTGGGGAGCGCTGGATGATGTCGTCATGGGTGGCGTGAGTGCTAGTAATATCCAATTAGTAGAAAATACAGCTTTATTTGCTGGTAATGTCTCCACCGCTAACTCTGGCGGATTTGCTTCTGTCAGAACGAAGAATTTTGATCCACCCTTCAACTTATCTGGTTATGAAGGAGTGAAATTGCGCGTCAAAGGTGACGGTCAGCGTTATAAAATATTTCTGCGGACAGATACAACATGGGATGGTATTGGCTATAGCTATTCTTTCGATACTGTAGCTAATACCTGGATAGATATTCAGATTCCCTTTGCAGATTTGATTCCCGTATTTCGAGCAAAAGTTGTTAAAGATGCACCGCCACTTGAAGAAAGTAGAATTCGCTCATTCCAACTGATGTTGAGCAAATTTGAACATGATGGCGCTTTAAATCCCAAATTTTCCCCAGGTGGTTTTGCTTTGGAGTTGGAATCAATTAAAGCTTATGGGGGGACAGCTTTACCACAATTTATTCTCGTCAGTTCAGCAGGTGTGACTCGTCCCGGCCGCCCTGGCATTAATTTAGATGAAGAACCCCCAGCAGTGAAATTAAATGACCAATTGGGAGGAATTCTAACTTGGAAGTTGAAGGGAGAAGATAGTTTAAGAGAAAGCGGAATTCCTTATACAATTATTAGACCTTGTGCTTTAACTGAAGACGCAGGGGGTAAGGAATTAATATTTGAGCAAGGTGACAATATTAGAGGCAAAATCAGCCGTGAGGATGTGGCAGAACTTTGCATACAAGCGCTAAAAGTAGAAAAAGCGTCTAACGTCACATTTGAGGTTAAACAGGGAGAAAATACTGTCAATATCGATTGGCAGAGTTTATTTTCTAACTTACAACCTGATGAAAGATGAAATATCTACAGATTTTTAGTCTGTAAATTATCTCAACCAAGTCTGGTTAGATAGACTGTTCTAGCAAGTCAGCTATTGGGATGAAAAAAATCAAGGTGCTAGTAATCGCCGGGATTTTAGTAACAATTATATGGGGCAGTTTTTTTTCTAAAACTGCCTCATCGCAACAAGTAGAGTCCCGCATCTACAATCTGGAAGCGGATTTGAATCGTGTTGAGTCGCGGTTAAATCAGCTAGAGTCTCAGCTAGGTAAAACTCGACAGTCTCCATCCTCAAGAACAACACTTACCCCACGACAATCAACTCGTTCTAGAGGTAACTTATCACAGCAAGATCCGATGTTTGATCGGCTTGCAACTTTGGTGGTTGAATTGAAGCAACAAGTTAATAAATTAGAGCAGCGAGTTGCTAAATTAGAATCACGCTAAATATTTAATCAAATTTCAAAAGGGTAGTATCGTAAGGCAAAATTAAAAATTAAAAATGAACACATTAAGGCGAGAGACGCGATGAATCGCCGTCTCTACAATAATCAGTCTTTCGTCTTGACAGCAATTTTCAACTTCAATTGTTGTAAAAGTTCAGTGCTAATGGGTGATTTTGCTAGAATTGGATGCTTAATACCTCCCCAGACACTTCCAGTACGGATACGATGGGAAACTAATATTTCAGGAATTTGACTAGAGATTAAAACCTTTGGTGGTGCAAGTTGGCCGAGCGATCGCGCTCTCTTGTAATGATATGATTCTGATAGAGCCAGATCCAGTTGTTGAGCGATGATTTCTGAGCTTTCTTTTGCCGAATCTAGTAATAAAATATAGTGTGGAGGATCGGCAATGGGCATCAAACTTTTAAAATTAGTTTCTTGCAAGTTCAATAGAGTCAGAGCATTATTTACAAAGGTTTCTTGCAACTTTTCGCCCACCAAATCGCTCACAGCTTGATGTCGTCCGAGAAACTCTAAACAGGGAGTGTGGCGATAGTAATGAGTTACCCGGATGCGATCGCCAATTCGATAACGATATAATCCGCCTTTCTGGGATAAAATAATCGTGTATTCCTTGCCAATGTTGAGTTCGTGTAAACCATGCGAGGAACCAGTCTCATCCTCGAACTCGAAAAAAACTTCATCCAGAATCGGCACACATCCCCCAGCTACAATCAAGGGAATCGTTATTGGGGCTTCCGTTGCTAGTAGTCCTTTACCTTGAATTAATACATCTGGAAATTTTAATCTTAATCCCTGAGCTTGATCTGCTGCATTGGCGCTATCCCAGCAAGAAATCAGCTTCAAATTTGGCCAAAGTTGCATCCAGGGAATATTACTTTCGCACAGTTGTTGCAGACGATGATGTGAAATTTGATTGTGTAATTCTTTTCGCAATAAATCCTGATTTTCTTGAATATATTTTAAATGTACTTGTAGAAAACTAGGACTCCAAATAGAAATAATTTCTAGTTTTTCAGCCTCTAATAATGCCAAAGCCAGTTGATGTTTAAACAAGTTCGCATCATGCAGGCGATTAAGTTTATTTGGCATCACCAACCAAGGACGCAAAAACCAACGCAACCAGCCATCTAAGTAATCTAGATCGTTCTGTAAACTTTGGCTATCAGCTATATTTAATTGCGGCGAGATACAAGCATAAATCTTCCCTGTGGAGAATTTCGGGCCATGTACAATCAAATCATGCGCCCATACACAAAACATCTGATTAAACGATCGCCGCAAAGATTGAGTATAAGGAATCCATTTTACCGCCCCACTACTACCAGAGGTTTTTTCATAGAATAAAATGGGTTCGGGAGTGAGGGAAATTTGTTGAGGTTTTTGATTTAAGTAGGGTTCGAGCGCATCATAATCTACAATTGGCACACGCTGCCAATCGTCTACAGAATGAATCCCCAAAGTTTTACCATACTCACTCTTGATTAGGCGATCGCAAATCTCCCTTTGTACAGATGTCTGCATTAACTCTGGGTTATCCAAAGCTTGATAAAATCGCCTCGCAGTTGGTGCGAGGATTTGCCCAAAAAGCTGAATAATCGGACGCATTATTGCACCTTTTGATTAGGATAAAGCTTGGTGGCTGCTGGTAAATAAGAACCATCGCCAATGACTACACCAGGAGCAAGATTAGATCCGGCTCCCACAAAAACATTGCTGCCAATCTTGACTTTTTTGACATACAACATTAAATTTTGCTTGCGGGGTTTAATGATGTGAGAATAGATACCGACACCATGCCCGATAACGACGCGATCGCCAATTTCTAATAAACTGCGATCGGCAATCTCTAAACCTGGTGTCCAGTAAACATCTCGCCCCACTTTAGCACCCCACAATCGCAACCAACAAGAAAACACCCCCGGAATCAACCGCAGCATTGCTTCTAAGGCTGGAATAGCAATATAAATTACCTGGATTTGATGACTACCCCACCAGGGATTATATTCTTTATTTTGTAAATAACTAATACCTTCCCGCACAGGATAAACCCATTCATGCAAGCGATAAACTAGCACTGGTAGCCCATAAATAGAAAGTAACACCGCCAGAATGCTGAAGATGTTAGGTGAATAGGCGAGGTAGACTATTGCTGCCCCAGTTAGCAATAATATAAAGGCGGGAAAAAACGAAATAATTTTACTTAGAACTGTCATTAAAATGGGAAGAAAAGTTTTTGGAACAAGTTTAATGAGCTAGTAATTCCTATTGTAGACGGCAATTTTGTGCTTTCATAATATGTTCCATGTAACTTATCCCAAATTTTCAGATTAGCCCCATAGTTATAATTGTGGACTTCACGGCAATGATGCCAAGTATGATCCTGTGGTAAGATTAGCCAAGAAGATAAAAATTGATAAAGCCAGCTACTTTCAGGAATTATCAAGCTGCTATGTCGCCATAAATCTAAGGCAGAAGTTAGACTTACTCCGAGTAAATAACCTGTTGGATCGGCTAACAGATACAAAAACAAAGTGTGTATCCATAAATAAATAATTAATAAACTTGTCCAAAGTGTGTTGCGAGAAGTTCCTAATACATCCATCTGAGTAGCAGTATGATGGACTTGATGAACTTTCCACAATAATTTAGTATGTAATAAACGATGATTCCAATAATATAAATAATCAACCACAACAAAACTAATAATAAAAGCCGGGATTAATGATACTTCTAAATATCCTTGTTGAGTGGGTAATAAATGTTGATAAAGCCAATAAACTAAAGTAGCTTGTAGTAAGGGAATCAAAATTCCTTGAATCGTTAATCCAATGCCATCTAGAAACCAATCTTCACAACTTTTAACTTTAAGTTGAGTTCGTCCAGCTTGATTGGTAATAGTCCAACCAACTAATCCGATAAAAGAGCCAAAAATTAGTAGTTGTGAAAAGTTTTGTATTCCCACTTTTGATTGCTCACACTGATATTGATTAATTACGAATTACATCATGTCTGCTTGATTACTTATTAAACCCGAAGAACCCCACCCCGCCAAAGCTACGCTTTGTCTACCCTCCCCTTAGCAAGGGGAGGGGATTAAGGGGTGGGGTGTAATGACTGTGGAAATCATGACTAATTTATGCGGAGATGATATTATTTTTCAAACCCAAAATGTAATTTTTACTGATTGATTTGGCAATAAACGCGGATCTTCTCCACGAGATATAGCTGCCATAATTGACTCTACAAATATATGAGTTGTGTCCGCAGGCGTATTATAAAATTGTGTCCCGTATTTAGCGATCGCTTCCCCCTGAATACCCAAAATTTCCACATCTTGGCGGATAATGTGTTGAGCAGTCCACCGCACAAAGGGACGTGCTAACTTATTCCAAATACCATAGTTATAGGTGACATCGGTGTAAACCAGAGTTGAATTATCGGTTTCTGGAATAGATTGACTGGTAATGAACAAATGGCGATTATGTGCCATCTTATACTCTACAGAGGTAATGTTTGGCATATAAAAGCGATCGCTATGTTTAATCTCTGCACCCTGCAAATTTAGAAAACGGCTGTACCATCCCAAATTATTGTTTTCGTTGCGATACTCCACCAAAACCGAACCATGACAGCGTTCAACAGTCATCTCTAACTTTTGTTGGCGGGAAGTACGGAAAACACCAGGATGAACAAAAGCCGTATGGGGAATATCAATAAAGTTTTCCGCACAATTAGTAACATTGTTAGCAAAACGGTTAATTACCCGTACCGTCTCCCATCCTGTTTGCCCGTAGTGAGGCATAGAAAAGGGTTCAAGATCAACACTTGGGGTATCAGCTAACCGCACATAAACATAGCCATCCTGTTCTTTGGTAGCGTAACACTTGGCTCGACGCTGTGGGGAAGGTTTGAAATCATCACCTTCGGCTGGAACAGCAATCACGTTTCCAACCCCGTCATATACCCAACCATGATAGGGACATTGTAAAGCACCGTTACAGATTTTACCTGATGATAGACGGCTATTGCGGTGTAAACAGCGATCGCGTAAAACTACGGGTTGTCCATCTTCGCCGCGAAATATCGCCAACCATTCTCCTAAAACAGTGCGTGATAATACTTTGTTAGGTTGTAACTGTTTGCTGAGTGCGACAATGTACCAGAAATCTGCAAATTGCATAGTGGGTGGGAGCGATCGTATATAAATTATGGCAATGTCTTGAGTAGAACTGCATTGCTGTAACTATCGAATTCCAAAAGAGCTAATTTACAATTAAAAGTGAGATAGCCTGAGATGGGAAAACGAGCGTGACATTACAACAATTGCAAAAGCAGGTATTAGAGTTACCAATTAGCGATCGCTGGACATTAGTGCAGATCCTTTTGGAGTCGCTACAGCGAGAAACTAATTCTGAATTGAAAAAGGGTAACTTGTCTCGACTGCGAGGAATTGCAAAAGATACATAAATATCAAGTGAAGATGTTGAAGCGTCATCGGTCATGACAGGAAAAAGGTATATTATTTCCTAGCATTTTTGAGCGGTTTATTAAGTCCAGTTATTGCTACTTGGCTCAGTCAAGTTTCAAATGTAATAAGCATTCCATTGATAACACTATCAGGTTTCGCTATATTCGGTTTACTATTTCTAGTATTTGATCATTGGCTATGGAAATGGAGCCTTTTTTACAAAATCGGAATTGTGAAAATACCAAACTTAAGTGGGAAGTGGAATGGCTACATAATCAGTTCTAAACAACCACAACAAAAGATTACAGCTACAATTACGATATATCAAACTTACTCTAATATCCGTATTCGGCTAGAAACCCAATATGCAAGAAGCTTGTCACTTATGGCAGCTTTTGAAATGGTTGATCCTATCTGTTTTAATCTTAATTATGAATATTTATCTGAATATAGATCGCCACAAGGAGATATTGTTAGACATTATGGAGTAACACGACTAGCTTTAAAGAGCGATAATAACAAATTCGATGGGGAGCAAAGGGGCGTTAAAGTCCTCTGGCACTACAAAACGCCCTTTATCCTGTCCTAAACTATCGCGGCGATTTGATGAAGTGCGAAACGGAACTAATTTGGCAACAGGAATGCCTCTGTCAGAAATAATGATTTCTTCTCCATGCTCTACCCGCAATAAAAGCTGTGAGAGATTCGTTTCAGCTTGATGGATATTTACAGTTTCCATGATTTTATCTAAGTCTCTAAATTGAGTTTAACCAATTCATCCTTCCAGTCTGCAAATTTCAACATTACCGCAAAATAAGGTTTCTTAATTCGCTTTTCGCTGGTACAAATGAATAATTCTGTAATTTCACTTAAATAAACTTTTAACCAATGTATATAGGTGAAGAAATAACCAACAAAAGATGATCTTTGTTAAATCTTTAAGGTTGTTAGGTATATATAAATTTTGTGTAAACTTATTTCAATATTTACAGCAGGTTATGTTTTGAGTTTGGGCGTAGGCGTGGCCCTCACACATAGCAATCCTATCTAAGTTGTGAAAATGAACAAACCACTTTTTCTGCGAAATGCCAAGAAGAGAAAAAGAAGTTTTCACATCTAATTTAGGACTGCTATAGTTGCGAAAATCAGGCATGGAGATTTGCTTGTTCCTGCAACCACGGATCTACAGGTTGTCCATCTTTGCGGCGTAATTCAATTTCCACAACCATCACTTCTTTGGAACCAGGAGGTGCAGGTTTTTTATGGAAAATAATGTCATAATCTTCTGGATTATGTTTACGTTCTTTCAACCATTCCTGTACTTTGGTTGTGGCAAAAAATGATTGCCCTTGCTCAAACATTCGGGTAATCTGTAATTGCAGTGTGTAAGGATTTATGCGACCCATTTTCTACCGCCTTTGTTAAGTTAATTTGAGGACAAGTAATCTACTTACCGTAGATAATCTAATGTTAATGCGAAGTAACCACACCTGACACTTCCCATACAGGTAGAACTTCCAATTTCAACGCCTTGTTATCTATAAAAACAAAGTCCGAACCTTGTTCGGTGGATTGTCTAAGAAAGTGCCAATGCTTTCGCAATTTGTCTTCCACTAGTTGATAAATTATTATTTTACTGCTTGACTTTCACCATCTTTAGCAGTATCTACAACGTAGTTATGTTCTAGTAGTAGATCACCAAAGTTTGTTACAAATTTGACTGCGCTCTATAACTAAAGTTGTAGGTACACTCAGGACGAGGAAACGGATTAGTTAAGGATTGCTCAGAATTTTACACTGCCTCTACAACATTTAACCACTTAATTCTGTTATAGATTGGAGAGAGGCAAGCCGCTTCGAAAACTGACCAACAGACTCAGATGGTTGTTATGCAGACCAAAAATCAAGCTGTTTTCGCTTTAATTGGAAAAAGTACTATTGTATTTTTACCCTTATTGTTATCCATTGGAATCGCCAGTGGACAATCTGCACCATCACCCAACCCAGGACTAATTCCGACTCCGGTGTTATCGAATTCAGAACGGGAAGAATTAGCACGACTACGAGCAGAAAAACGAATTCAACAGCAAGTTCAATCTGATTTTAAAAGCACTTTTAGCCGCACAACTATATTACTCGATATTTGGCTAGTTATCCTAAGTCTCTTTCCAGTCGCAGTCATTGCTTTGTTATGGCTGTTGCGACGGGTGATAATCCGGGAAATTGTTGATAGGGCAATGCAACAAGTCCAGGGAATGGAAAAATTACAAAATCAGCTAACCACCGTTAAACAAGAGGCTGAAAATGTTATTCAAGATGCGAAAAAAATAAATTCTGAATTAGAACAGGAAACGACTGCTTTACAACAAAAAATTAAAAATGAACAAGAAAATGTATCTATTCTGAGATCCGATCTAGATTTAGCTAAAGCACAGGTATTAAGTAGATTAGAAGCGGAAATAAAAAAATCTCAAGGAAATATAGAAAATTTAGAGTCAAAATTTGCTTCGGGGTTATCTAAGTTAGAGTTTGATGCTCAACAACAAAAAGATATAGCGCTGGATAATTTAGGAAAATTAGCATCTGCGATCGCAGAAGAATTGTCTAAGTTAAAGTTAGGTGTACAACAACAGCAAGAAGTAGCCGTTACTGATTTAGAAATATCAAAGTCTGAGTTCACATCTCAACTTTCTGGATGGAAGTCTGATGCTCAACAACAAAAAGATATAATCTTTGAAATTTTAACAAAATTACAGTCAGAATTTGTAGAAAAGTTATCCGAATTACAGGTTGATGCTCAAAAGCAAAAAGAGATTGCCGTTGATAGTTTAGGTATATTTGAGCAAGAACTTAAATCTCAATTATCGGAATTACAGATAGATGCTCAAGAACAAAAAAATAAAATTCTTGCGAGTTTAGCAGCATTGCAGTCAGAATTTAAATTGCAATTATCGGAATTACAAGTCGATGCTCAAAAATCCAAAGAGCTAATTATTGAGGATTTAGAAAAATCTGGCTCTGAGTTTACTTCGCAGTTTTCAGAATTACAATGGAATGCTCAACAACAAAAGATTCTCATTTTAGAGAAGTTAGAAAGACTAGAAACTGAGTTTGTCTCTCAACTCTCTGAGTTACAATTGGATGCCCAAGAAAGAAAGGATCTGATTCTTCAAGAACTAACTGAAATTACGCCAAAATCGATTCTAGAAGTGGTGAATTTTGAAGTTGAGCAAGAAATACAGGAACAGCCACAACAACCGGAATTCACTGCTGATGAGTATGTAAAACAGGGAGATGATCTGTTTTCTGTAAGGCGTTATGAAGATGCGATCGCAGCTTACAACCAAGCAGTGAAAATCCAACCTGATGAACCTGTGAGTTGGTTAAAACGTGGTTTAACTCTGGGAAGATTGAAACGCTACCAAGATGCGATCGCATCTTATGATCAAGCGATTGCGATTCAGCCAGATTATCATCAAGCTTGGTGCGATCGCGGCGTTGCTTTTGGAAACTTACAACAACATCAGCAAGCCTTTGCCTCATTTGATAAAGCTACACAAATCAAACCTGATGATGCCGTTGCCTGGTTAAATCGCGGTCTTTCCCTAGTAGCATTAGAACAATACGAAGAGGCAATAATCTCCTTTGAGAAAGCGCTAGAATTCCAACCAAATTCTCCCAAAATCTGGGATAAATACGGTTATACATTGGTAAGATTGGGACGCGATGATGAAGCGATCGCTAGTTTTAACAAAGCCTTAGAAATTAAGCCAGATTATGCTAGTGCCTATTACAACAAAGCAGCCTGTTACGCACTGCAAAGACAAGTTGACCGATCTCTGTTAACTCTACAACAAGCGATTGAACTTAATCCCAGGTATAAAGAAGACGCAGCAACTGACCTAGATTTTGATGATATTGCCGACGATGAGCGATTTAAGCTGTTAGTTGCAGAATAAAATGTCATTTGTCATTTGTCATTTGTCATTTGTCATTCGTCATTCTCCCCTCTGCTCCTCTGCTCCCCTGCTCCCCAGACATGGCTTTGAGTTTAGATGTAAAAGAATCAGAGTGATCGCTTTTTTCGGGTGTAAATTGTCCGATTGGGGCATGAATAGGAGCAGGTGGGAGCAGTTTTGGCTGTCGTTGATGATGGTTTGGTGATGGGGAAGGCGCTGGACCTTCTTGTGAAGTTTGCCTCTGGCTGACAGCAGATAATCGCTCAAGGGTTGCCGAAGAGGTAAATTTCCCAGAAAGCGGAGACTTTAAGACAGTTTTATTATCTCTATCTTCCTGCTTTCCATCTTCTTCACTCAAAGATGTCTTTGGTTCATAACTTTTCAGTTGGAGAGTCGCAGTATTGCTGTGTTGATAGCCATTGCGAATCCTAGCTGGAGGTAATTCAGGACTCGTCACTTGCTCTAGAGTGGGTTTTTTCTTGGCTGGCGGTAGAACTGGTGCAGCCGATGACGTTAAGCTTTGGGGAAATTTGCTACAAATCATCCGTTCAAATTCCATGTTGAAATGATATGTAGCCTGATCCCGGCGCTGCCAAAATACTAAAATTTGCTGCACGGAAACCGCTTTATAACGACCTTGATATAGTGCCTCAATCACTGCCAGGTGTAGCCAATTAAGGGGGTATTGCGTTTGCCAACGCTCAACTAGCTCATTGGCACTATACCCACTGAGATCGAAACTATAGTTAATTAATAAGGCGATCGCCAAGTTGGCAGAGGTGTCTGGAAGTGTTGTTAACATGGGGCTATTAGCTTTAGGCAATAGGTCTTAGATTTGTCACCCATCGCATATTAGCCTAGCGTGCTTTTAACTACATGGTTTATTTTTCCAAGAGTTGCCAAGACGATAGGCAGTGTTCCTTATTCTACTTGCCAACTTCTAGAATGCAACCCCACATAGACTGATTTAATCGCAGATGTTCGCCGAATGGCGACTAATGCCTGATAAACCATCGCTGCAACTTCGGCGCGTGTTGCCAAACGTAAAGGTGCAAGCACTTTCGGATCTGGATAGTTGACAGCGATTCCCCGTTGTGTGGCAGTGGCAACGGCTGTCCGGGCGTAGTCGGGAATAGTATGACGATCGCTATATAGTTCTAAAACACCGCTATCAACAGCTGGTAATCCCAGTCCGTTTACTAGGGAGACAATCACCTGTAGCCGCTGCACACTTTGATCGGGGCGGAAAGTGCGATCGCTAAATCCGCCAACAAAGCCACCGCTAGCTGCGATTTGGATAGCGCTATAAGCCCAAAAATCCTTGGGTACATCTGTAAAATCAGGTGCCGGGATTTTAGGAAATGGGTTAAAAGCGATCGCCACCAAAGCTGCATACTGGGCGCGAGTCATAGGTTTATCTGGCTGATAGCTACCATTGGCAAAAGCATGAGTTAAATCCATGCTCACTAATGCCTGAATAAATGGTTCTGCCCAATGTCCATCTAGTTCGGAAGACGCTGGGACAAAGGGATAAGGGGACAAGGGGGGTTTTTGAGGTGGGTATTCTGTCGAGGTATCAGAGAAACTGGTGTTAAATGTTACTAAACTGTTTGGGAGTAATTCTACCAAACCCTTGACTAGAGACGAATTTAATTGATTACCTACGGAAACTAGCTTTTGTGTAGTGGCATTATATAAATCAAATTCACCATGATCGCGAAAAATATTATCACCTGGATCTTTGGTATTACCTAAATCAGGGAGTGCATTGCCATTGACTAATAAACCACCTTGGGTATTTTTAGCAATGAGATTTTGACGTAGCACCGGTTGGGCATTGCGAGAAAGTCGCCGTGCGATTTTCTGATAATTTATTATTGGCGATCGTCGGAGTGGCAAAGTCACTAATTGCTATGCCTAAAGGGTTTCTTTGAAATACATTCCGCAGTACTTCTCCCTCGCTATGACCTGCCATCACTAACCCGCTAGCAGTATTTTGCACAAATAAGTTATCTAAAATTGTGGATTTGGCAGCACCAGTGGTAAACACACCTTCCCGCCCACAGTTGCTCAGAGTATTGTTACTTAAAGTAGGTGCAGCAGATTCAATCCAGATACCAGTACCTTTGGCTGAGGGATTGGTAACAGTTACACCTAAAAGACTGGCATTATCTACCAAGAGCAGCGTAATATTTTGTATACCAAAACTGGGACTTCGATACTCACCACTCCCGGAAATTACAATTCCTGCACCTTTGTTAGCTTCATTACCCACCACTGTCACCCCTCCAGGGACGATTAGTGGAAACACTTCACCACTAGCGGCGTTGTAAGTCCCCGACTCCAGATGAATTATCGTCAAGATTTTGGTTACTTTTAAAGCACGGGTGAGGCTTTTAAAAGGACTCAACCGTGACCCAGTATTGGTATCATTCCCTGTCATAGGGTTGACATAGAGTGTGACGACGAGGGTAGAGTTCACCATTGATAGTTGAGAGTCAATTGTTTTAATTATGACAATCGTAAATAACAATACTTGTAGCAAACTTTTTCACAGTAATATCCTTGTGTATAGAAAATATATCCACTTGAGTTTTTCTGACAAGCAGATCGTATGTACACAAAAGTTATAAACTCTTGCGCAACATTCCAAGTTCTCATCTCAATGGCATTGTTAGGGACTTGCAAAAAATAAATTATCCCAAATTATTTGTATATTTGCAGGGGCGCAAGGCCTTCATTGGTGTCAACTTAAGCCCCTCATCCCCTAACCCCTTCTCCCAAGGGAGAAGGGGAATTGTAATGTCTAGCTCCCCTCTCCCCAAGGGCTACGGTGTACAGACAAGTCAAATTACCCCCCTCAATCCCCCCTTGGAAAGGGGGGAAGCCAGAAATCTAGTTCCCTCCCCAATACATACGGGGAGGGTTAGGGTGGGGTAAAAACCAGCTTCTTGAACTACTTCAGACTTGTGTATACACCGTAGCTCCCCAAGGGAGAGGGGCTGGGGGTGAGGGCAAAACGTTGTGTCACCAAGCGGGTTTAGCGTTAAATTGACATCTATGAAGGACTTGCGTCCCGACAATAGAATATTTGTTTAGCTGAAAGTCCCTTAGCCAAAACAATGGCATTGTTGTCGAAACAATCGCATTGTCACCCGAAACAATCGCATTGTTAGTCGAAACAATCGCATTGTCAGCCAAAACAATGGCATTGTCAGCCGGAACAATCGCATTGTCAGTCAAAACAATGCCATTGCACCTCTAAAAAACTTGTGTGTAAGCTGTTGCGCCTGCGGAGAGGAGATTAATCTCGGTGTTCCAAGGTACTGTTTTGGTTAATGTATTGAGTCAGCAACCCAGAACCCTTGCTCTGTAAGAAAATGAGATTAAACATTCTCATCCAGAATAGTTCCTTCTATATTGGCTCCATCCAAATTGGCTCCGCTCAAATTTGTCTGGCTCAAATCTGCTTGAGTGAGATTTGCCTGGGATAAGTCAGCTACACTTAAATCTGCACCACTTAAATCCGCTCCATCTAGATTCGCCGCTATCAAGTTTGCTTCCTGCAAATCCGCCTCACTCAAATTAGTTTCAATCAATTTAGCAACCGTCAAATCAGCGTGACTCAAATTAGCTCCATCCAAATCTGCTCCATCCAAAATTGCTCCATCCAAAATTGCTCCGCTTAAGTTGCTACCACTGAGATCCGCATTGCTCAAATCTGCTCCATTTAAGTCTGCTTCAATCAAACTGGCGTGGGCTAAATTAGCGTGACTTAAATTAGCTCCATCTAAAATTGCTCGATCTAAAATTACGCCACTGAGATCGGCTTCTCTTAAGTTGGCCTCGCTCAGGTTGACACCAGTAAAGTCTCTGACACCTGCGGCATAGTTTTTCAGGAGTTGATCTGCTTTCATATCTGTCGCTGTGCTAAGGAACGTTTAATTGAGGCTATCCAGCTTACCCAGACAGGCAGTAAATTCTCAGCACGCGCAACTGAGAATTATTGTGATGAATTAAACCAGAGTAAATTTTGAATCGCTTCAATCTAGATTAGCTATTCTTAACTACTGACGCTACTACCTAGAGTTGTGAGTTAATTTCATACTTAGGAGGGATGTTGCCCACCTGAAAAATTTCAGCATTAGTGCAAAGCGATCGCTATACTCAAAAGACCAATTATCTACACCAATAACCCTTAACCCAAGCGCATTGGATTATTTAGGATGAAGCAGGAAACTCCTTATTTGAAGTCATTAGTCATTAGTCAATCGGAAGTCCACTGCGATACTAAGTATTTTCGGTATCGCAGCGGATAATTCATGTTTCCCCGCCAACCACTACATCTCGAATTCGGAGGCTAGGGCCACCACAACCCACTGACAGGCCATTTTGCCCTCCCTTACCACAACCACCAGATTCATCCCAGTAAAAATCATCACCAAGTGCCTCAATATCCGCTAAAGTTTGGAATACATTTCCCGAAAGCGTCACATCCCTGACAGGTTCAGCAATTTTGCCGTTCCTAATCATCCACGCTTCCCCAGCGCTAAAGGTGAACATTTCCCCATTCGTCATCCCACCCAACCAATTACGGGCATAAACTCCTTCTTTGATATCGGTGAATAAGTCTGCGACTGGCGTTTTACCCCGTTCAATCCAGGTATTTGTCATCCGCACAATGGGAGTAAAGTGATAGTTAAGACAGCGGGCGTTACCCGTAGGCGCTTCTTCCAATTTGCCAGCAGTTTCACGAGAATGTAAACGTCCCACTAAAACTCCATCTTTAATTAGTTGAGTAGTAGTGGCAGGTGTGCCTTCATCATCGTAAAAATAGCTACCGCGATGTCCCTCTGGAGCCGCACCATCAAAAATTTGCAGTTCTTCTGGGCCAAACCGCCGTCCGATGGTCATAACTTCCAGGAGATCGGGGTTTTCGTAAGCCATATCAGCCTCAGAAAGATGTCCGAAGGCTTCGTGGACGAATAAACCCGTCAGAATTGGGTCAATGACTACAGTGTAAGTATTGCCTTTGACTGGTGGTAGAGATAAAGCGGCGATCGCTCTTTGAGCAGCCCCTTTTACCTGTTCATCCAAACTAGTTAAATCTTCGTAAGCTTTGCGAGAGCCAGTAGTTTCCCGTCCAGTTTGTACGGTTTCGCCATTTCTGGCGGTGGCGGCAAAGCGCATTTCCATATCCACCCAAGATTGCTCGATCAAAGTACCTTCGGAAGTAGCAATGATTACTTTTTGGGCACTGTCACCGTAACGCACCGAGGTAGTGGTAATTCGGCGATCGACGCTTTTAAGCAATTGGGCATAGCGATCGCACAATTGTTTTTTCTGCGAGAGTGAGACATTTCGGGGGTCAGTACCTTTTAGGGGTAGAATGCATACTGCTTGCACCGGGTCAATGGGTGCAAGTAAAGTTTCTTCATCACCAACCATCCGCGCAGCAGCGATCGCTTCTTCTATGCGATCTTTGATTGTTGCTAGCTGGTTAAAGCAGCTCAACCCCCATCCGCCTTTATAACAAGCGCGAATATGCCCACCAATGGAGATGCCTTCACTGAGGGTTTCTACCTTGTCGCCACGCAACAAGATATCAGTCCCTTCTGCTTCTTCAAGGCGAATCATCAGATAATCTACACGCTCACGGTAGCGGGCGATCAGGTCAGAAAGTAAATTTTGTGCGTCAGCAAGTGTAGTCGGCATTTCCAATTAGTAACAATGACGAACTGCATTTATTTTGCAATTATTTGGGGAATTTCTGCTAATCAATATTATGAGGGGACTAGGTACTGGGGGAGATGATACCATTTTAGATTTTGGATTTTAGATTTTGGATTGGGAATTGCCTTGGTGCGTCTGGCTTGGTGTGAATCCATCTGTCGCAATCATTTTTCAAATTGGTATGAGTGAGTGGAAAAACAGGCGAGAAGTTACAGTAAATTTTTCCTCTGTGCCCCTTTGCAACTCTGCCTCTTGTGCCCAATCTCCAATCCCCAATCTTAAGTTACTGTGGGTAAGAACTCAATGATGTGCTAAGATAATCAAGTGAGAATAAAATTCGGTTACATTCTTTGTTTTTAGTATTGACAGGCTTTTCCCTTTTGGTCTTAACAAGCTTGCCTCCGAAATCTAAATCTCTACACACCTATGATTTTGGAGATAATGCATGTCAATTTATGTAGGTAATCTATCCTACGAGGTCACACAAGATGACCTCAATTCTGTGTTTGCCGAACACGGTACTGTAAAGCGGGTTCAGTTACCTACTGACCGTGAAACCGGACGTCCACGCGGCTTTGCCTTTGTAGAGATGGGCACAGAAGCTGAAGAAACAGCTGCCATTGATGCTCTTGATGGAGCTGAATGGATGGGACGCGACCTCAAAGTGAATAAGGCTAAACCAAAGGAAGATAGAGGTGGTTCTTTTGGTGGTGGTGGTGGCGATCGCCGCGGTGGTGGTGGTGGTGGTGGATACAATAGATCACGCTACTAAGCTTTAAGATCAAAAATTAAGTTTTAACGTCTAAAGGGCAGAATCATTATCTGCCCTTTTTGCGCTCCGGTCTACTGGATGGCTTAAATTGCCCAGTACCAATTAAGTAGGAGATGATAAATGACCCAAGTATTTGTGGGCGAAAATGAAGGAATTGAGTCAGCCTTACGCCGATTTAAGAGGGAAGTTTCCAAAGCAGGTATTTTTCCAGACATGAGAAAGAATCGTCACTTTGAAACGCCTTTGGAAAAACACAAGCGCAAAGAAGTTGCTAGACACAAACAACGCAAGAGAAATTTCCGTCGTAATTAACTATTAGCGATACCTCCGGTTAGCTATGCTAACACGCTCTCTCATTAGATTCTTAGCTGTCGAAAAGGCGATCGCTGTACTCCAAAGGAGAATCTAATGAGTAAGTTTTGAACTTAGAAAACCTTTCCTGATATAAGCTATCTATCAAAATTATTATAAATTTGTTTAAGTTACTGCTGTTCTGTATTAATCAGAATTTCTAAGCGTAACTAATTAGAAAATAAGTCACGTCGCTTCTCTACGAGACACTACGCGTAGCTTGCTTCCTCGGAGGGGTACGCTCCGAATTCAAAATTCAAAATTCAATAATTTTTGATCCTCATAAATAAATTTAGTTGCTCTGTATCCTTTTAATTTTAGGTCAAAAATATTCTTAATAATAGGCTGTACCCAATACTGCTCGGTTAAGGGTAAAAGGAGTGGAAGGGTCGATATATAAGGTTTTTATTTCCCCTTTAACCTTTTCCCTTTCCCCCAAAACCAGACATCAATTCCTTCTAAGTACGAGTACGCGTAATCTGAGTAGTATCAAAGTCTTGCAGCCGAGTCATATTTCCACTGTCCTTATCAACAATATACACAGCATTAGGTGTCTCATATCTCATAGCTCCAAAGGCGAGTAGTTGACCTGTTGCAGAGCAAACTAAGCTTTGTAAGCCATTATTCCATGCTTGACCATTAACTTTCAATTGTCCTAGTCTGATGGGCTTTTTTTGATTTGAATTTAGCCGCACCAGAGTTGTATCACCATACGCACCAACTATAGAGGTATAAAGTATTCCATCTGGGCACTCAGCTAGATTGCTGACCCGCTCATCTTCCAGGAATTTAATCTTACTAATAAAACTTATCTCTCCTGTTTGAAGGTTAATATCTACCAATCTGATCGGTGGTGTACCGTTCTTCTTTCCTACTAGTCCAATGAGTCGCCCATCATTAGTACCTAGCAAGCTCCCAAGCTGTTGATTTTGTTTAAGTCCTGAGACTGTCAAAGTTTTTACAGGCGGACCCAAAAATGTAATGCGAGTAGGTGTCGGCTGTCTCCGACTAAGCGCAACCGGAGTAATGGCTACAACAAGTGTGCCATCGCTTAAAGAGGTAAAACCACTCAATATCTCATTAGGCTCTAATAGAGGTGTACTTTTATCCGTAAGTACCTGAGCCTTTCCTGTCATTAAGGATTGCAAAACTAGTCCTACAGGCTTAATATCTGTACTTACACTGTTTAAGGCAGTGTTCTCTACTAATTCAGTGGTGTTTACCTCTGTAATAGCCGTTTGGTCAATATTAACGAGCGGGCTAGAACCTATACCTACAATATTTAAACTTGGTGTTTCTGCCAAGGCTTTCTTGGTTAGATAACTAAGTCCAGATACTACAGTTCCAGCAAGTGCCAACTGTCCAAACCGTCGACGTGATACCTTGTAATTCATATTTTCCTTCTTAGAATGAATGACTTTTATTAGGTAGCAGTGTGAACGTAAACAGATCAGGCTAATATATTTGCGTCCAGGTTGCTACTGAAGGTGTTCCATTTTTGTCACTAATAAAAAGCATGTACCAGCCTGGAGGTGCGATGTTTCGATTGTTTATGACCGTGACCTTAAGAGAAGTAGCATTTCTAGAAATAATGGGTGCATCCACTAACCTTTGTTCTGTATCGCAAGAATGGGTAGTTGCCATTGGTCTAATCAGACTCACCCATTTAATATTCGCAGCTTGGGGTGTCTGAATCGTAAATTGCTGCCCGTAGGTAACAGTTTGAGGAGCGCTCTGAATAACTGGTCGCGATCGCGACATATATGCAGGACTGTAGATTTCTAATCGCAGTTCATTGACCCTGCGTTGAGGGTTCCCCCCAGCTGTGACGACCCTACCATCTGGTAGCAGCAAGGCCACCGAGTGATATACGCGGGGGACATTTTGTTTAGCTACTACTGTCCAGGTATTTGTAGCTGGATTGTAGATTTCTGCTGGCAGCATTGATTGTGTTGTGTCCTCATTCATTTTGCTACCATTGCAAACAAACACTGTGCGATCGGGCAATAAAACTGCGCTGTGATGCATCCGGGCATAGTTTAAAGGCTTTGCTGCTACGTAAGTTGGATTACTAGCTTTTAAATCGACAATATTTACCCTCTTTGTTGCTGTCTTACCACTACCCCCACCGATAATCATCACCTTTTGATCTTGTGCAGGTGGTAAAAGGAGACTGGCAGCTTGATCGCCAAAAGCTATGTCTTGTAGCCCTGTCACGACTGTTTCTGTAATGGATTGTGTAAATTTCTCTGGCAGAGTTAATATCCTTGGTGTCACTCCAGTGCCACCCATCTGCGCACCTGAATAAAAAATTTTTCCACTACTTAGTAAAAACAAATGTGCGTATGCTGGTAAGGCACTAGTTGTTGGAAAAGCGTTCCAACCATTTGGAAAGAAAGCAGAATAAATTTCTGGTTGTCTATTGAGCTTGCCATCTTTATCCGGCCCAGACACTGCTAAGACTCGACCGCTGCCTAGTGTTAACACAGTAGGATACCAGCGACCATTATTCATTGATAGTATCTTGACCCATTTCTCAGCAATGGGATCAAACATCAGAGCATAGGGTGAACCATAAAATGGGTCATAGCGCAAAGTTCCACCTGCAACCAGCAACTGACCATCAGGGCGGAAGGAGTGACCAGCGCAAAAAAGATCCATAGGTTGATTGTTACTATCCAATGGAGGCGCTTGACGCGAAAAGGTTCCCTTTTTTACATCCCAGACCACACTGTCATAAGGAGTATTTAACCGATTGGGATCGTTACCTGAGCCACAGAAAAAGAATACCTTACCAGTACGAAGTACAGCGGCATGTATAGGTAGGATTGGAGCATTGTACGACAATATTTGCCATTTATCTGTAGTAGTAGCTAGAGCTATGAAAGTCCCTAAATCTGTTTCCTCTTGAAGGTTGGTCTTGTTATTAGGCTGAGTCACTTTATTTACAATTCTTTCTACGTGAACTTGATGTTTTGCACTTTATTTTATTAATTTATTTCTCCATTTATATCTATACTTCTTTAGGCTTATTTAGCGTTAAGATATGATGTGTTTCATAATAAGGAAATGTAAAATCAGTTTTATCAATAGTAATTGTGCTGTCAATCATCCATCCTGTAAAGTATCTAATTAAGCCTTAAATACATTGCTGATATCAATAATACTACATCTCGTTCATGAAGTTTTCTCATAGCATATTTTCTCATAGAAGAAAATCAAAATTTTTGATTTTGCGGCCTCAATTTGTGAAAATCATCGAAAATCTCTATTCCCTTTTGGATAATCATCTAAATTAATAAAATGCTTGTATAGTAAGGGCTTTCTAGGTTAAAACTAGCAAAATTAATTTGTGAACAGATATTAATCAAGAATAATTATCCAAGACCATCTGTATGCCTACAACTATTTAATGTGGCTTAATGTGGCGGATTACTTCGGCAACTGACCAAGCTTGAGCGATCGCTCCTCTGGGTGTGTGAGGTGAATCGCCATCAAAAATCTCAGAAATAGAACCAAGACAAGCGTCAAAGAAAAAGTGATCTAGCAAGGGTTGCCAATTAAAAGGCAGTGGTTGTTGTGGATAAAAACGTTGCCAAGCCCGAATATATGGCCCAATTAGCCAAGTCCAAACAGTGCCTTGATGATAAGCGCGATCGCGTTGCTGTTGATTGCCCTCATATTTACCTTTGTATTCGGGATCTCCTGGATCGAGACTGCGAAGACCATAAGGTGTGAGCAAGCTGGTAGTTGCCAAATCTAATATCTGACACCCTTGCTGTTCGGAAAACCCACAATGGTGTAGCGACAGCGCCAAAACGGCATTCGGACGTATTTGAAAATTCCGGCGATCGTCCGGCTCAATAGTATCGTACAGATAACCTAACTGAGGATTCCAGAATTTTTGCAGTGAGGTTTTCACGTGTTGTGCTTGGTTAGCATAACGCTGTGCTTGCTTAGTGAGACGCACTGGTGAGCCATACTCCATTTGGCTCAAGCGCTCTGCCCACTGACTCAGCCAACATAAAGTAGAATACCACAGCGCATTGATTTCCACTGGCTTCCCGTAACGGGGTGTGACGGGTTGTGCCCCAATTACCACATCCATCCAGGTGAGAGCTACACCACGAGCATCCCAACTAACTAGCCCATCGGTAGCATCGACCTGGATATTGAAACGTGTACCACCGACAAAAGCTTTATAGATTTGCTGTACTACAGGGAATTGCTCTGCCAAAAAATCCCAGTCTTGGGTAGCTTCTAAATAAAGTCCTAAAGTTTCAATCCACCACAATGCCGCATCAATACTGTTATAAATTGGTTCGCCATTGAGATCGGGAAATGCATTCGCAATCAAACCGTGGCGACAATAATGCCCAAAAGTTCGCAATACTCCTTTTGCTAGCTCAAAGCGCTGTGTAACTAGTGCCAACCCCGGTAAAGCGATTAATGTATCGCGTCCCCAGTCATTAAACCAGTGATAACCAGCAATGACCGTGGGGCCTGCAATTGAGGCTCGATAGACGATAAACTGATCGCTTGCTTTAAGTAGTTGTTGCCAGATCGGGAATTGGACATTGGGAATTGGGCATGGGGCATTGGGCATTGGATATTTGTAGTTATTCCCCTGCTCCCCTGCTCCCCTGCCCCTCTGCTCCCCTGCCCCTCTGCTCCCCTGCTCCCCTGCTCCCCTGCCCCTCTGCTCCTCTGCTCCTCTGCCTCCCTCTCTCCATCCAAAAATCTGTGAGAGCCTTTCTTGCTCTGCCTCCACAGCTTCTGCGAAGGTTTTGACGGTGAGAACACCAGGCACTGAGTCAGGAAAACCAACTCGTGCTTCTAAAGTCACCGTATCTCCTGGTTGAAGTGTGACTATCAAGTAACCAGGACTGTGGAGGTCTTCCTTGTCACCTAATCCCCGTTTTGTCTCCTCAGACAATCTATAATCCCAATACCAAACTGCATCTGGTTGATAATTTCCTTGTGTCCAGCGCAAGTGCCAAGGTATGCCGAAGCGCCCAGAATTGATTGCTTGTAAACAGACTTGTTGTTCCCCTAGCAATTGTGAAAACTGTAATTTTTGAGCTGTCTGCTGGTGGTGAAAGTCACGTTCTGCTATCAACAGTCGCAACCGTAAAATCGCTGTTTCAGTTCCCTCGTAGCGATACTGGATTAAAATTCGATGGCAAAATTGGGCATTGGGTATAAGAGGCAGAGGGGCGGACGGGCAGAGGGGCAGAGGGGAAAAACTTTCTGCAAATTCTCCCCTGCTCCCCTGCTCCCCTGCTCCCCTGCCACCTTGTCTCCTTGTCCCCTTGTCCCCAATCCCTAATCCCCAATCCTCAATCCCCACCAAACCATAGGGCATCACCAATTGCCTGGTTAATTGCCAGTTATCTTGACCCCAAGTCCATTTAGGAACTGGGTTAATATCAAAACGGCGTAGCTGTTCGTAGCCTGTTCGCTCAATCTGACCGTTACCCCAAACATTTGTCCCCAGTGCCACAACGCTCCCTAATATTTCCAAGCTAGCTTCTAGGTGCGAAAACAGCAGAGTCCTTTCAGAAGGTGGTTTTGTCGCGGCAAACAGCCAACCATGATAAGTACGTGTACGGACATCAGAAACTGTACCACTGGCAAAACTTCCTAAGCCATTGGTAAGCAACCATTCTCTTGTATCTAAATCAGGCATTTGCTACTCAAAATCGTTATGAGTATGATATAGTCGTAACAGATCGTAATTAAACTGTGAGAGCGTGGATGGGTAAATTTTATTTGACCCAAATTCCAACGCTACTAAACCGATAAAGGAGAATTAGGTTAATGTCCCTTACTTACGGAACCGAAGGAAGCCTCCGCGTTGGTCAACAAGCTCCCGATTTCACAGCAACGGCTGTGGTAGATCAGGAATTTAAGACAATCAAACTTTCCGATTATCGCGGTAAGTATGTCGTCCTGTTTTTCTACCCATTAGACTTTACCTTTGTTTGTCCTACTGAAATCACAGCATTTAGCGATCGCTACGAAGAATTCAAGAAAATCAATACTGAAGTCCTTGGGGCTTCCGTTGATAGTGAATTCTCTCACCTCGCTTGGATTCAAACAGATCGTAAATCTGGTGGCGTCGGCGACCTGAATTATCCTCTAGTCTCCGACATCAAGAAAGAAATTAGCGCCGCTTACAACGTTCTTGACCCAGCAGCAGGCATTGCCTTGCGTGGTCTGTTCATCATCGATAAAGATGGTATCATACAGCACGCCACCATTAACAATCTAGCTTTTGGTCGTAGTGTTGATGAAACGCTGCGGACATTACAAGCAATTCAGTATGTTCAGTCTCACCCCGATGAAGTTTGCCCCGCTGGTTGGCAACCTGGTGACAAAACAATGAATCCTGACCCAGTGAAGTCTAAAGTCTACTTCTCTGCTGTCTAAATTTCGCTAGCCAAAAAACTCTAATCCAGCTTTTTGGAGTTGAAAGCAAAATCAATGAAAACCACAGATAAACAGAGAGACACATTAAACAATGTTAACCTCCGTAAATATCTGTGGTTTTTTATAAAATAGTATTTAAATAATCAAGGTTAAAAATATGCTGACTTCAACTGACTTTAGTGGCTTATTAAATGAAAGATTCTTCCGTAATTTTTTACCAGTTCCAGCTAGCAATCAACTCAGATTGGGAGTGGGAACACCAGACTTTCAATTGCCAGATATTACCAACGGAACTTTAGTAAGATTGTCTAATTATAAAGGCAAACAACCAGTGTTACTCGCCTTGACTCGTATTTTTACCGAAAAGCAATATTGCCCTTTTTGTTTTCCTCATATCAAAGCTTTGAATGAAAATTATGAACAATTTAAAAATCGCGGTATAGAAGTTTTAATGATTACTAGTACCGATGAAAGGCAGAGTCAAATAGTTGTCAAAGATTTAGGCTTAAAAATGCCACTATTGAGCGATCCTAGTTGTCGAGTATTTCGTACATATCAAGCAGGACAAGCACTGGGAGCGCCTTTACCAGCACAGTTTGTATTAGATAAAGAAGGAAAACTGCGCTATTGGCATTTATTTTCTTTTTTGGATCACAATGCTAGTGTTGAGACATTGTTAGAACAATTCAATTGACTATAAATATTCAACTTTTTAGCGATCGCAACAAAAATCCCTTAATTCTGATTATTTCTCGTTACCCACATCTTTTTTATCTTTAGCTTCGTTACTATTGTGCCTTGGAATTGTATTCCAAGGCTAATAGTTCAAGTTCTCTTAAGTAGGTTAGACATAATTAAATAAATAAACTCCTAGTTTCTAGTGAGCGATTTATCGCTCAGAGCAAGGATTATCAGGACTAAAGTCCTTACTACAAACTTTAAATTTATTTATGCCTAGATACTTAACTGGACTAAACAACAATTTATCTCAAGTTTGGTTAAACATTCACCCGAACATGATTCAAGTCCACTTGAGTGAACAGTAGCTCCAAGACGCAGAACTTAAGTTCTAGATAGGATGTGGTTTAGCATAATACTTTGACTTTTACCAAAATGTGGGTAATGACGAGATTTTAATTATGGGGATTCTCTTTTTGGTTGTTAAAGCCTGAATTGGTTCAAATGACTACGGGGATTATAAGTACGTATAGCCCGGATTTTTTCATAATATTCCCGCTCTTGTTGGCTGAGGTCTTTTGGTGGCACGATCGCCACTTTCACTAACTGGTCGCCGCGTCCACCTTTGGGGAGGGGCCAACCTTTGCCGCGTAAACGTAGAGATTGACCAGAACGCACTCCTGCTGGTAGTTTGACATTCACTGAACCATCGGGAGTGGGTACATCAATAGACGCTCCCAGAGTAGCTTCATCTGGTGTGATTGGCACTTCGCATACCAAGTTATCGCCTTCCATTTGGAAGAACGTATGTGGCTGAAGTTCGACTTTTAAGTATAAATCTCCCCGTTGTTGAGTCATGGGGTTGATCTGACCTTTGCCCCGCACCCGTAGACGAGTACCAGTTTTAGCCCCAGATGGGATGTTGACATCTATTGTTTCATTACCTAAACTGAAGCGCTTTTTCACACCATTAAATGCTTCAGCAAAAGTTAGAGCGATCGCAGCTTCACTATCCTGGGTACTACGCGCACCTCCATCTTGAAACCCAAAATCGTTAAAGCTGTTGCTAAAATTAGTTGAGGTACCTGGAGAATTGCGGAAAGAGTGACTTCGTGCGTGACTTTGGCGCCCCGCACCATGAGGGGGAGGAGCACCAAAGCGTCCTAGCAACTCATTAATGAACTCATCAAAATTGCCGTATTGACTGAAGTCAAAGTTACCCATATCTGGGCCAGCGCCGCCAGATGGGAAACCTTCACCAGCTTGTCTCCAATATTGACCGAATTGGTCGTATTTTTTGCGTTTATCTGGGTCTGATACAACTTCGTAGGCTTCGCTAACTTCTTTGAAGCGTGCCTCTGCCTGTTTGTTGTTTGGGTTGACATCAGGATGGTATTTGCGGGCTAGTTTACGAAAGGCTTGTTTAATTTCCTCTGAACTGGCAGTCTTACTGACTCCCAAAATAGCGTAATAGTCCTTGAAGTCGGTTGCAGCCATCTACCAGCCTCCTATAGAAATTCCCGTTATGTTTGTTTTGAAGATGAGAGATGTTTAGTTTGCCTGGTATAGTGCCAAACAAAAAGAATATGATTTTAAATTAACAAAAAATATAGAAAATCAAGTGTGGTTCTCGCTCACCAAGGAATCGCAATTCCCGTACTCCGATTTTTCTGATAAGCGGCTTAGGCTGTCTAATCCTTCTTCTCGGCTTGGGGGAGCATCCCGGAGTTGACGGTGCATCCGCAAAATAATTTCTTCTGGAACTTGGCGCGATCGCTTTTTATTCCGTGCCAAACACAGCCAAACTGGTGTATCCACCCAAATTCCTCTAATGTCGATAAAGCCCAAGTTACGGGCTAAAGCAATGACTTCACGACGATGGCGGCGCTGGGCATTGGTGGCATCAAAAATAGCTGTATTAGTTGTGGAAATAGCTTGCTGAAATTGCCGCTCAATTTCGCGCCAAATCAGTAGCCACGACCCTTGAACGGCTTGGGAACCGAACAATTGCCCCCGAATGGCATCTGTAGAAATTAGCGCCATTTGGGGGGATTCTGTCAGTAATTGTTTTGCCAAAGTTGACTTCCCGCTTCCTGGAAGACCAATCAGCAAAATGAGTGCTGTTAGCGGTAGCGGGGCGTTCAGCCCGTGCTGAGTGCTGTTAGCGGTAGCGGGGCGTTCAGCCCGTGCTGAGTAAGAAGTTAGGAGTGAAGAGTGATTAGAAGTTTTATTCATAACTCATAACTCATAACTCAGCACTCACAACTCAGCACTATTAAATGATCGTTCCATCAGGAATTACAGCATTTTTCATCACGACAACGATGCCACTACGGATGTAGAAACCTTGACTTTCTCGGTCAGCTTCTTGCACGTTATCTTTATTGATAATTTTGACATCGTGACCGATACTAGCGTTTTTATCGATAATGGCACCGCGAATAATCGAGTCAGTACCAATACCTACAGGGATATCACCTTTTTCTACGTTGCATTGGCGTTCTACAGAAGCTTGGTAAAAATCTGCACCCATGAGTAGGGACTCTTCGATGACACAACCAGATTCAATTCGCGATCGCACTCCTAAAACTGAATGTTGAATGCGGCAATTTTTCAAAATGCAACCTTCACCGATAATTGATTCTGTTACCTGACAATCTAATAGTTTACTCGGAGGTAAGTACCGAGCGCGGGTATAAATTGGTGCTTTTTCATCGTAGAAGCTAAAAGGTGGTTGGGGCTGCTGAGTCAGGGCTAGATTTGCATGATAAAAGGCCTCAATTGTTCCAATATCTTCCCAGTAATCATCAAAAAGGTAAGCTTGAACGTTGTAATCTTTAGAGGCATCTGGAATAATTTCTTTACCGAAATCAGTCCTTTCTATACCTTCTCTCAACAACTTGAACAAAACATCTTTTTTAAAGACATAAATCCCCATTGAGGCGATGTAAGGCTGTTGCTGGGCTTGTTCTTTTGATAATCCCAGTACACTTGTATCAACTTGCATTTGGGTTAACGCTTCGCCTTTAGGTTTTTCGCTAAAATCAATTACCCTACCGGAGTCATCGATTTTCATCAAACCAAAATCTGAGGCGCGGCGCTCATCGATGGGGATGACTGAGAGAGTAATATCAGCCCCCGTTTCCCTATGGCGCTGGATAAAGTGGCGATAATCCATGCGGTAGAGGTGATCGCCTGAGAGAATTAGATATTCTTCTACATCCCATTCTTCCATTAACCATAGATACTGACGTACAGCATCGGCTGTACCTTGGAACCAGTTAGGGTTTTCTGGCGTTTGTTGTGCCGCTAGCACTTCCACAAACCCTTCGTTGAAGCCAGTAAAGTTGTAAGTACGTGCAATATGGCGATTCAGAGAAGCTGAGTTGAATTGTGTCAGGACGTAGATTTTGAATATTTCGGAATTTATGCAGTTACTAACAGGGATATCGATTAGGCGATACTTCCCGGCTACTGGTACTGCTGGTTTAGCGCGTAGTTTGGTTAGTGGGTAAAGTCGAGTACCCGCGCCACCACCAAGAATGATTGATAATACTTTTTTCACAAAATTTCTCCCGACTGCCTTTCAACTCTCATCTTCAGTTTAGGACTGTCTGCCACCACAGGTAAGGGGGATCGTCTGATTCTTTGGGATGAATTTTACAGAATGCTGGTAGTGTATGGATGCTGTGGCTTATCAGTAGAAATATAGAACATTTGTATTAATTGGGATGAAGAATTGGGGCGATCGCTATACCCGAAAAATTCACAGAGAATTGTTTTTGGAAGATCGCATTCTGTCAAGCAATGAAGCTACCTAAACTTTTCCTTTGATTTACCAAACGCAATTGCTGCGATCGCTTCAAATATTTTACCCAAGGTTCCTCTGACAACTGGGAAATGGCATTTGGTGAAAGTGTTGCTGTGAAAATATCTTTGCCACTGCTAACACCACTGACACCAAAACTTTCTAAAACAGCAGTTGCAGCCGAGTCTAAAACTGATTCGGTATGTATAAAAACCGCCAAACTGGGTTCCTCTAAGTTTTGAACATCATTTAGCGCTGTAGCAAGGGCAGCATCTAGCTTTTGATAATTCATCAGCAATTCCTTGGTAAAGAGGGTAGACAATTTCTGCCTAACCTAACCTATCAAATTTATAGGTTATTATTGCCTACCCTTGTAGAGAAATAATATCCACCTTTCTCAGTCTAATTACAGATTAGCTGCGTTAATCACTCCATAACCCCATTTGTCATCAAATGTGCCTGCGGGTTTTCCAGGAATTGCACTATTTTTACGTAGCAAGTCTTTCACAGCAGCCGGATCGAGTTGAGGATCTCGCTGCAATAGTAGTGCTACTAACCCACTTACAAACGGTGTCGCCATACTCGTACCAGCCTGAACCACAAACTTGGAATTAATCATCGATGAGCGGTCAAAACTTGCATCGGCGGAAAGCGTGGAAATAATCATCGCTCCTGGTGCTGCTACATCGGGCTTCTGTCCATCAGTGCGTAGAGGCCCTTCACTACTGAATTCTGAAATAGTATCCAATTCTAAGCCCATTTCTCGCACTTGGCCATCAATATCGGTGTATTTGGTTTTAGTAGTATAGGCAGCAACTGTAATTGCACTGCTGGCGGCTCCCGGCGAACCAATTTTCAAGGCATCCTTAACACTTTTACCTGTAAAAAACACTGATGAACTATCATCTAATGTCCACACATTTAAACATGTGTCAGTTGAAGAAGTGTTGCGGACTCGCAGTTGCCAAACACCTCCCATGACTTGCGAGGGTCCGATACCGCGTATTTGCACAAAGAAATTATGGTCGCCGTTGGCTTGGTCTGGCGCTGGTGTCGCTAATTGTACCCGTGCATCTGGTAATTGATAATCTTGGGCGGCATTACCATCAGTAATGATTTTTTGAAAGGGAGTGACGAAACCGTTAGGACTCCGCACAGATACTTCCAATTCGCTATCTTTGGCATACCAAGCGTTTAACCAAACGATGCCTACTTGATTCAAAGGAACATTAAAGCGCATACCACGAGTGCGTCCACTGGGTATGGTCGCTTGTCCATGAATGTTATCGTTTCCTTCGTTACCCGCAGCACAGCAAACAATTCTTCCAGGGCCAGTTTCGGCATCAATAACTTTGGATAGGGAGTCGCTACCATCATGGGCATCAGCGTGTCCGCCCAAGCTGAGATTTACCACTGCTGGGCGTCCCAACTCCCTAGCAACTCGGAAAATATAACGCACACCATCAGCAATGTGGGCATCCTGTAAATCTGACCTGACGACAACTAATTCTGCTTCTGGTGCGACACCGCCATAACTAGCATCAGCACCAGCTGCAATGCCAGCGACGTGAGTACCATGACCGCCAGTATCCTGAGAAACTGTCAGTTGCGCTCCGCTAAATTCCGCCCCATAGCTGCCCTCTGTGACTCCTGGTCCTGGCAGTGTTTGATCCCAAATGTGTAAAATTCGTCCAGCAAAGGCGGGGTGTTTCGGATCGATGCCACTGTCTATAATGCCGATAATTACTCCTTTACCAGTCAATCCGGTTTGATTCTTAAATTCCGGTAGTTTGACTGCTCCCATTGCAGTGTCCATCCTCAAATGAAGTTTGCGTGATGGCTTAATTCGCTGAATCACATCTTCTTCAGATAAGACATCTAAACTATCTATCGGTAAGAATGCTGTCCGCACACTCCCCGAGTTTTGATTGACTTCAATATTATATTGTGATAGATAACTTAAGTCTGCATCATGGTCGCAGTAGATAAAAACGACGCTTTTAGTGGGCTTGACCGGGCTTTTGTGGGCAATGATGCCAAGCGATCGCTTGTGTGTAACTAAAGCTTGATCTCCTTCATTTTGATAGTCTTGATATGCCAAAAGTAGTCCCGGAGAAAGTTTTTCGTGTCTCATTTTTACCTTAAATTAAATTGAGTCGCCGTCAACAAAGTAGTGATTCTAGCAGGATAAGTCGCTCTCACATTAATGCAGTCTATGTAGTTTTTTGGCCTTGATTATTTGATGCGACTATAGTTATCTATTTTTTTCCTAGATAACATCAAATAAGCTTAGGAAATGGTAAGTTCTTCCTAAGATAATAGCTAATTAATAACTCATATTCTTGAATTACGTATCCCTCATCGTGATTTTCTGTACTTCCTGAGACATCTTTGATTGCTTGCATCTAAAAATTACCGAAATCTGAGGTAACAGGTAATTTTTCTAAAGCTATTAAACTAATCCATTGTCTGCCTAAATCATTTCGGACAAAGCGAGGAAAATAAAATTAAGAATAATTAAGTAATAAATAAATTGATTAAATAAGAATTCAGGAGTCAGAATGCAATCAATGACGAGTCTATCTAGTTGAATTGTTAAAAACTAAAACAAATTGTACTCAAAATAGTTAAGACTGATAACATTTGCGTATGAAACAGGATGAAAAAGGCTAAATCACTAATGAATACTGAGAAATGACAGATTCTCTATCATAAGTAAGAGCCATAAAGAAGCGAATATTTGCAACGATCGCTTCTAAACATACAAAAAGTTATTCATGCAAATTCAAACACCAGACTGGGTGAAGCACGCTGTTTTCTACCAAATCTTCCCAGATCGTTTTGCCAGGAGCAAACAGCCGCGCAAACGGTTATTGCAGGAAGCCCGTTGGGAAGATTGGGATTCTATGCCAACCCTCCAGGGCTATAAAGGCGGAGATTTATGGGGCATTATGGAGGATTTAGACTACATCCAGAATTTAGGGATTAACGCGATTTACTTCACGCCCATTTTTCAATCCGCCAGTAATCATCGCTATCATACCCACGATTATTATCAAGTTGACCCGATGTTAGGGGGCAACGAAGCTTTTAAGGAATTACTCGATGCAGCCCATCAACGGAATATCAAAGTCGTTCTGGATGGGGTGTTTAACCATTCCAGCCGGGGCTTTTTCTTTTTCCACGACGTTTTAGAAAATGGCCCCCATTCACCTTGGGTAAATTGGTTCAAAATAGAAGGCTGGCCCCTTTCACCATATAATGGGGAATTTCCTGCCAACTACGCGGGTTGGGCTGGGAATCGCGCCTTACCAGAATTTAACCACGATAATCCAGAAGTACGAGAATACATTATGGAAATTGCCGAATATTGGATTAAATTCGGCATCGATGGGTGGCGATTGGATGTACCATTTGAAATAAAAACTCCTGGTTTTTGGCAGGAATTTCGCGATCGCGTTAAGGCAGTCAATCCCGAAGCTTACATTGTGGGCGAAGTGTGGGGAGATTCCCGCGAGTGGCTAGATGGGACGCAATTTGACGGCGTGATGAATTATCTATTTGCCGGGCCAACAATTGCCTTTGCAGCAGGCGATCGCGTAGTCTTAGAACAAGTCCAAAGCCGCGACTATCAACCCTACCCACCTTTATTTGCTGCCGAGTACGCCACCAAAATCCAAGAAGTACTGCAACTTTACCCTTGGGAGATTCAGCTAACTCAACTCAATTTGCTTGCAAGTCACGATACAGCCCGATTGATGACCATTGCAGGCGGCGATATAGCCAGTATAGAATTGTCAACTCTACTGTTGCTCACCTTTCCCGGTGCTGCCAGCATATACTATGGTGACGAAGTTGGCTTACCTGGAGGAATAGACCCAGACTCACGTCGTGGTTTTCCTCTAGAGACTAAGTGGAATCAAGAAATTTTCAATACTCACCGCCAGTTAATTGCCCTCCGCCATACTTACCCAGCCTTGCGTACAGGTGATTACGAAGTTCTCTTTGCTCAAGGGCAACTTTATATTTTTGCGCGAACTTTGGGGACAGAGGAATTGATAATTGCCATCAACGCCGGCACAAGTTCGGCAACAGCGCATGCAGATGTCGCCAGTTTGCATACTCAACCCAACAAGCTTTTATATGGCACTGCTGAAGTTGAGTGGAATAGTGAAGGAGAAACTCAGCAGTTGTCATTGACTATTCCCGAACGGAGTGGGTGCATCCTGGGGACTGGGGGCTAGGGACTGGGGATTGGTGATTGGGGACTGGGGACTGAGGGGGGACAAGGAGAATAATCAATGCCCAATGCCCAATGCCCAATGCCCAATGCCCCAATACATTATTTCCCCGCCACCATTGCAGGCATCAACACCGCATCAATGATATGGATCACGCCATTGTCTGCCAGAATATCTGTTTTGATGACATTGGCGTTATTTACCTTAAATTTACCGTCGGCAGATTCAATAGCTACAATTGAACCTTCAAGCGTCTCTGCCTCATTAATCTGTACCAAATCATCAGACCTAACATCCCCACTAGCGATATGATATGCCACAATTTTCTGGAGCTTGGGGATATCTTGTAGTAGCGAGTCTAAAGTTCCCTCTGGCAGATTAGCAAAAGCTTCGTCAGTTGGTGCAAAGAGCGTGAAAGAACCAGGGCTTTTCAAAGTTTCTATGAAATTTACAGCTTTAGCAGCCTTTATTAGGGTATTGAAATTACCCGCTGCGATCGCAGTTTCCACAAGGTCAGCCATGAGGGTGCGTTATTTAATACTACAAGTTACTTATAAAGTGACTAAAATATCTTAGCCTCTATCAATAGAGAGGTTGCTGGCGATTTAACAGACAGCAGTAGACTGATTTAGTACTGTTACACTGGAGAATGACCCCAAGAACCACTGATTATGCTAAAGCGCTCTAAGTTCGAGACAACTCAATCTCAGATTATGCACCGTGCTGAGGATCTGATTAGTGCAGCCTCAAATCGATACCGCATTACGGTTCAGGTAGCAAATCGTGCTAAACGTCGGCGTTACGAAGACTTTGAAAGTAACGAAGATGCGATGATGAAGCCGGTGCTAAGGGCAATTATCGAAATGTCCGATGAATTGACTCAACCAGAAATTATCGGCGAACTATAAAGATTGAGTGCTGAGTGGGAGTTCTGAATTCTGAATAAGACAAATTCATATTTTCACTCAGCAACGCCCAAAATATTGTTCTATGAAAAAGACAAAATTTCTGTTTAAATCAATTTTCTCAAAACTCACAACTCAGTACAAGCGAAACGCCCCGCTCCCGCTAACACCACTACTGCTTACCTTAATACTAGTGAGTGTAATTGTTTTAGGTTCAGGAGCGGATAAATCAATACATAGAAATTTATTTAGTATCCAACCTGCTTCTGCCCAGAGAATCACGCCTAGCGATGTTTGGCAGCTAGTCTATCAGCAATTGCCAGATTTTCCACGGGAAAATAAATATATCAGCAAAGAAAATGGGAAAGTTGCCGAAAACAACACTTTAGCAAATCGCCTAATTAGATATCACATTTATACCAAAGGGCGGGCCCCGATTTATCGCTTAGATTGGAAGCTGACTTTAGCTGATTACCTGGGTGCAAATGAAATTATGTATGATACTACCTATCCAGGAAATGATGCACTACAGAAAAATCCGATAGAAGGCGATCGCAAAGCCATCAAGAGCCTCACCCGCAGCCAGCGAGATGCCCTAGTACAAGTCTTAGTCAATATATTTAATCCTACTTCCCAAAACACCGTACCCCCTAACCCCAACACCGCACCCAGTCCCACTACATCAACTACCCCACAGCCACCGCAACGAGGAGGTGCCGAACTACTAAAATGATAAATTTTCCTTTGCGCCCCTCTGCGTTACAACTCTGCGTACCTCTGCGTTTAAAAAAGTAAACTATGGAACGCGTTGTCAAAACCGGATCGGGTTGGCGTATTGGCTGGAATCCCGATACACCTGAGTTTAAAGGTTTAGTTGGTACAGATGATTGGGCAATTGAGTTAACCGAAGCCGAGTTAAATGATTTTTGTCGACTACTAGCACAGCTAGCAGACACCATGAAGCAACTCGCAACTGAATTGATGGAAGAGGAAAAAATTACTTGTGAAGCCGAAAGCGATTTATTATGGATGGAAGTAGAAGGCTATCCTCATGATTACAGTCTGCGCTTCATCTTGAGTACAGGGCGATGTGTAGAAGGTAAATGGAATGCTTCTGCGGTTCCAGATTTACTGCAAGCTAGTGGGATGCTTCAGGTTTTTTAAAATTGCCTCTTGATTATCCTATAGTTTTGCTATATGATAGGAATTCTGACCGGGGCGTAGCGCAGCTTGGTAGCGCGCCACTTTGGGGTAGTGGAGGTCGTGGGTTCGAATCCCGCCGCTCCGATTGATGATAAGCCATACCTGCTAGTCTTTTTAAAAGATTAGCAGGTTTTTTCATAGGTTTTACCTGAAAAAACCGAACCGAACAGTAAATAGGGATGTTATACCAATTTGAAAAATGATTGCGACAGATGGAAAACTGAAACACTTATCCAATGGATGTTTCACAATCCAAAATCTAAAATCTAAAATCCAAAATGGTATTACCCGCACAATCAAATTTTCTCAATGATAAGTAATTGGCGGACTTAATATAAAATCTCTAGCAGATTAGTAGGTAGATTGGCATGAGTGAAAGTACAGAAACGATTTTCAGCAAAATCATTCGTCGGGAAATTCCCGCTGATATTGTTTACGAGGATAATTTAGCCCTAGCATTCAAAGACATCCATCCCCAAGCGCCCGTTCACATCCTCGTCATTCCTAAAAAAACCATTGCGACACTAGCTGAAGCTGAATCTGAAGATCATGCTGTGCTGGGGCATCTTTTGTTAACTGCTAAACGTGTTGCAGAAGAAGCTGGACTAAAAAATGGTTATCGAGTCGTCATCAATGCTGGTGATGACGGCGGTCAAACAGTTCATCACTTACATTTGCATATTTTGGGAGGACGGCAGTTGGATTGGCCCCCTGGTTGATGAGAGGTAGGAGGCAAGGGGTAGGGTAAAAGGTACAAACTGAGTGGAATTGTGGGCGAAAGTACCCCTGCTCCCCGACTTTTTAATATCAAAGCTCATAGTACTTAATTATGGCAGCGCGTTTTCACTTGACCGTGCGGTAGTGTAAAAACAACTCACTTCCAACCTGACGAGTTTCTATGAGTTGGAGATGAGGAGCAGCATTGGGAAGAAAACCCTCTCCCTCCACTGGGCTAGCGGCGTGCTTTCCTCCAAAAATGATTGGCCAAATGGTCAACCACCAATCGTCAATTCGCCCTGCCTGAACTAGAGCAGCTGTTAAAGAGCCACCTCCCAAAGCAACGATTTTGCGAATACCCCGCTCTGCCATCAAGGTGTAGGCCCGATCCCAGTCCAGGTCTGTATCTCCCAAATCAATTAATTCAGCCCGTTTTTGCAAGGTTGTTGTATCAGAACTGCGCTGTAAAGCAGCCCGTGTGGTAAATATCCATCGTTCAATGTCCTGACTCAAAAAAGGCAAGTCCGGCGATAGGTCAAGGGAACCTGAAACAACGCAAGTAATCGGTTGGGGAGACTGACCCCGAACCTCACGCGCTGCTAACAATTCGCGATCGCGAATTGTAAAGGCTCCCCCCTCAGCCCGAATTGTCCCTGCCCCTACCAGCAATAGATCGGCAAGGGAGGCTTGATATTCCAAGTGTGCTAGATCGACTACATCGGGTTCACGGGGCGCTTTCGGATCTACGGCACTAATTTTTCCATCGGCCGTCATCGCAAGCACCACAGTTGTTTGGATAGCTGACATGATTATATTGTAACGATTCTTTATAATTTTACCTTTTTGAATCCCCTCAATACTTGAGAGTGAATAGTTGTTGCGTTGTGCTTTAAATTACTTTGTGAACTATGGCTCAAGGTGGTAAAAAACTGTTGTTGAATGATTCTCTCTACACAAGAGTTTTTTACGCCTCAGAAACTATCATGCCTAAACACATATCTGCAATTGTCGTATTTGTCTTAATTTTAATTTTGGGGTTTGCATCTCCAGTTCAAGCTGCAACTCCCCGTTCAACTTGGGTAGTGAATGAAATTTACCAATATAATCATCCCTTTGCTTCTCAATTGCCTCAAGAACTGGCAACGAAGATGCAAAAGATGACAGCTAAAGATGGCTTTTTCACCTTTTATCGGGGGACGGCTCACATTTTTTATCGTGATATCCAGACCTTACCAAGTTCAGGATTTGTAAACTCTTCAACCTCAGCCGTCTGGTTAGAAGGAGATATGCATCTGCAAAATCTTGGAGCGATAAGAGATAGCAAAGACAACAACGTTTTTGACACCACCGACTTTGATGAAGGCTATCTTGGCCCTTACGTTTGGGACTTGCGACGGATGGCAGTCTCCATTCTGTTAGTAGCTAAAAAGAATGGTCTTAACTCAACTGATGCTGAGGATATTGTGCGAAATTTCTTAGATGCTTACTTCAATAAGATGAATGACTTTAAGGGAAGCAATGATGAACTGTCATACCGTTTAGAATCCAGCAATACGAACGGTGTGGTCAAAGATTTAATTCAAAAGGCATCAGAGAAGAGCCGTTCTAAGTTTTTAAAAAAGTATACAGTGCTAAATAACAGTAACAATCGCCTCTTCAAGACAACCTCAAAACTCCAGCCTGTATCCAGCAGCACCTATTCTGACATTGCCGGGGCTATGAGCAGCTATATCGCCTCAATTCCTATCAGTAAGCGCTACAACGACAGTTACTATATCCTCAAGGACATTCGGCTTAAATTAGGTTCAGGTGTTGGTAGTCTTGGGAAGTACCGATATTACTTGCTGATTGACGGGCCAAGTTCAGCAACCGATGACGATCGCATTTTAGAGATGAAGCAGGAAGGTAGTAGCGCAGTTGCGATAGCAGTTCCAGGTCTGTTGCCGAGTTCAGTCTACGGGAAGCAAGAAGGGGCAAGGGTGACAATCACTACGAAAGCGATGTTATCCAATCTCGATCCCTTGGTTGGCTATACTACTGTCAGTAGCATCCCCTTTATGGTACGTGAAAAATCACCCTACCAAGTGGACTTTGACTATAAGTTGTTAACCAGCAAGTCAAAATTCATGGATGCGATGGGGTACGCAGGGAAGGTGGTTGCCAAAAACCATGCAATCTCCGATCGAGACTATGATGCTGCGATTATTCCTGTCAGTGTTGACAAAGAAGTGACTGATATTGTGAGTGGTAATAAAGCTGTATTCAAAGACGAAATTTTTAACTTTGCAGTGGACTATGCAACTCAAGTTGAATATGACTACACGAGTTTTGTAGATGCTTATAAACAAGGGGTAAAACTCTACTAGAACATTGATTCAGTATTCAGAGATTGTTTTAATCTACACCAACATCAAATAATTGCTCTAATGAATTCACCTTCTATGTATATCGTACCTAGTCTAGGTTTCGGTTTTTTTCGTACTCATACTTTTTTTAATTCGGGATTTGGGCATTGTTAAATATCAACCAAATCCCGACACTGAAGCACTTTGAACTTATCTTCACACCTTGGTGCAGGTGTATATTGTCGTAGACATCGCTTTTAGTTGTCACCAATATCAGAGCATGGGAACGAGGAAAGCTTACAGCCAAGCGCGATCGTATTGAACAGGCCAGAGTTTATCGTGTCCCAGTTGTTTGGCTGCCAGATGCGACCAGTAAGGATTGCGGAGTAGTTCACGTCCTAACAGGACTATATCAGCGACTTCTGTACGAATAATCTCGTCAGCTTGTTCAGGGGATGTAATTAAGCCCACGGCTCCTGTAGGAATACTAGCTTCGCGGCGGATGCGTTCGGCAAACTGAGTCTGATAACCAGGTTTAATTGGGATATGAACGCCCGGTATGATACCGCCTGATGAAGTGTCGATCAGATCGACTCCTAAAGACTTGAGTTTGTCGCTTAAAGCAATACTTTGCTCAATGTCCCAGCCATCATTATCTACCCAATCAGTGGCGGAGATGCGTACCCACAGTGGATGTGTCTGAGGCCAAACCTCTCGGACTGCTTGAACTACTTCTCTGAGCAGACGAGTCCGGTTTTCAAAGCTGCCACCATAATCATCTTGACGATTGTTAGAGAGGGGGGAGAGAAATTGGTGCAGTAAATAACCGTGGGCAGCATGGATTTCCACTACCTTGAAACCAGCTTGGAGAGAACGTTTGGCAGCTTGAGCAAAGGCGTCAATAATTTCTTGAATTCCCTCAAGGCTGAGAGCTTCTGGAACTGGGCTATCTTTGCTAAAAGCGATCGCACTACTCGAAACTAAGGGACGCCAACCTTCCTGAGATTCATCTAGTGTTTTCCCTCCTTTACTCGGTTTGGCAGTGCTGGCCTTTCTACCTGCATGAGCAAGTTGAATACCTGCGACAGCGCCAAAGTTATGAATTAATGCCACAGTTTTGGCTAAAGTTTCGATGTGTGAATCTGACCAAATTCCCAAATCTTGCGGGCTAATGCGTCCACGCGGCTCTACAGCTGCTGCTTCTGTGAACACTATACCTGCACCGCCAACTGCGCGAGAAGCTAGATGAATAACGTGCCAATCATTAGCATATCCATTTGTACTGGAATATTGACACATCGGTGAAACGGCGATGCGGTTGCGAAAAACAACTTCACGAATCTTGAATGGTTCAAATAGATGTGCCATTAATATTGATTCCTTCTCTTGCTAAGTAAAATAAATTAGGGAGGGATTTACAGGATGAATTCGATTTTGCATTAATTAAATAGAGAAGTCAAAATTCAGAATGCAATCAGTGGATAATTTAGACCCACCACTTTACTTTATAGTCTCCCACCAAATTTTGAATTTGCTGGGAGACTTAAACCCGTTTATCCCTCTACCAGTCACACAGAACTCAATTTAGCATAGTTAAAATTAAGCAACGGAGTGCCATCTTACGCCCAAAGTAACTAATAATAATAGTCTTACTGCATAGCCAGTTTGCTTAAGAGTGGGAATAAGAAAAGATTTTGATAGGGGACTTAAACCCAGCCCTTTCAGACCGTAATTTACCACGGTAGTTCTTGAGTAGGATAGTATTACTCTAGCCGACGCTCTCTGCGAGACGCTATGCGAACGCGGACTCGCTACCGCTACGCTATCCTGCCCTACGCAAGAACTGCCTCTTTCGTTAAATATTTGTTGAATGACTAGAGTCATCATAAAGATTTGGATAAATAGGCTGATTGTCAGGCTTTTGAGACTGCAATTCCCAGATATCGCGTTTTCCTAGTTCTTGATCCACTAATAACTGTAGATGATCTGGTAATTTAGTTGTTTGCCAAATTGACCAAATTTCTCCATCAAATAATTCTTTTTCAATTTTTCCAGAAAACATGATTTGACCTCCACGAATGTTCAATTTTAAGTTTAGTAACTCCTAATTTAGGAAAGACGAAGTAACAAATTTGTCATTCTTCATTCTTTCGCTATCTTTAAAATACAGGTAGTATTCGCCCTTAATACTGCTTGTTAATAAAATCTCTAACTTGTGCATCGTTAAGTAACTTTTCATTACAGATATAGTCGCTGGGATCGCTTCCTGTAAGGGCGATAATCTGTTGAAAAAAGGCGATGGTATGAGCATCATCATCACCAATTTCTCTACTCAAAATTAAATGCAAATCCAGGAGCAGGAATCAACCTGCTACTAAACCTTCTGTGTCTACCAGCAGTTCTAAGGCTGGAATATGCTTAAGTATTTTCACGCCTGCTCTAGTGATCTTTTTGTGCATCAAGCGCATATAATCATGAGCTTGTTGTAGCGCGACGATTAGGACGCCAACCAGTACCAGAAAGTGCTGTTGCTCCACTCGTACCGCAGTAGCCTTTATCTACAAGTACCACTCTTACCCCTTGAGCAGCAGCAGCATTCCAAGCTGCCCAAGTTGCTGATGGGCCACCACCTATGACTAGAAGATCAGTCTCTAAATTCAGTTGCGAAGTCGAACTATTGCCTGGCTCAGATTGATATGTACTCACGATTACATCTCCTAAAAACTTTACTTGGCACTAAATTTTGAGTTTATTGGCTAACCTACCTAATTTACTGCTAAAGTACTATAAATCTATCAAATTACCGTATTATATAATTATGAGATTTACATAGATTGTGCAAAAAAACAAGAGGCTATTAAAATTTCTAGATATTACTCTTTAATAAAATGCAGTCTGTGGCGAAAACTTTCTCACAAAAGTAAAGGACAAGAACTACACTTGTCCTCAATGGTTAAAATAACAGGTAATGCATCGAATAAGAGTTAGATGAGACAGGGCAAAACTTTTAGCTTAACAAGCTTGCTATGCATATTATAGTTATGTAAAGTACGTATTATACTTTGGATAAAAAAGTAACTTGTTCGCGGAAAATATATGCGGACAAAACTAATAATTAATCTTGCTTATAGTTCAATAAGCCTGGCTTAAAGGTTATTGGTGTAGATAATTGGTCTTTCCAGACGCGATAAATCGCGTCTCTACATCTGGGTTTTGTTGTTCATTCTGAACTGTATTGGCTTATAGTTTTCTGCACAAAAGAATTGAGCAATGAGATTGTAGATAATCTCGTTGCTCAATTAAAATTTAACGAAATAAGTATTTGTTGGTAATTTTTGGGCAGTTCCTACATTTGTAGCCAAGTCATTTATTTTATTATCTGTTTTGATGACTGCAAACTTATCAGTAAATAGCAATACTTCACCATTTCCCGGTGTTACCCAAGCGTGGCGAGTCATTAGGTTTTTAGAGACAACTAAAAGAGACGCATCTCCACGGTAAGGCGAGATGGGTTTACCCATGAAGGTTTGATTATCTCTATTAGCGATCGCATAAGCAGCAGAGGAACCCACGAAAATTTTACTCCCATCTGAGTAAATAGTTTTAGGAAAATTGCTACTGCCGTCTCCCATCCCCGCAGTTGTAGGCCTTCTTGGAACACTTAGCTGTCCACGCTCGACACTAAAATTAGTCAGGTTAATAGTTCCTATATATACCTTTGTTTCATCACGGGTTTGTGCAGCATTGGTATAGCTGTCTGTGGTGATCAAAGTCTTTGTTAATAAGTCTTTGCCATTCCACCTGTAGATTGAGTTACCTCCATAAACTGAACCAAGGACATAAAGCTTGTCTTCAAAAATATGTAATCGGTTAAGTCTTGTGTCTGCCATGTCGTGAGCAAGATCGGCAGAATTGTAGCCCCAAAGCTTGCCTTGGTTATTTCCTGCTAAATTTGCCAAAGCAAATATTTTTGCTCCGTCGAAAACCATCCGGTAAAGAAAAGCTATCTGGACGGGAATACCTAACCTCTTTTGTTGCTGGTAGCCACTAGTGTAGAGATACCCGTTTTTATACTCAAAATCCATTACCTCAGTTACGCCATAACTCTGTTTGGCTTTAAAGTTGAGGTTTTTGTCATAAATTGATAAAGTATTTGCAGACTGGTAAATAATCCAATCTTGCAAAAATTTTACCCGTGTCTTTGAATTAGCAGTGTTGCTAACTATTTTTTGCCTAGTTCCGTCATTTTTTATTTTTACTAGCCCCGTTGGAACAGCTAAGACATAAGTTTTGCCGTCAATTGCTACAATGTCACGAGCATCGTAATTAGAGTTTGGGATTAGTTTTTTCGTACCATTACCTTCTACTTCCCATACACCTTCAGTATTGATGACCGCAACTTTGCTGCCGTTAGTGCAAGCTGCTCTTGGCGAAGAAATATTAAGATATGTAGCTAAAGCGGGAGTAGAGTAATTAAACATTGTATAGTCCTAGATAAGGTTGGCTGGAAAAGATTGGCGCTCAATTAAGAAAAAACTTTTAGGAGTTTTTGCGCGTTTTTAAGCTAAACTTGTCTTGAAAATTGAAGAAAATATTGGCTACGGTAAACTCAAACTCAAAGGTTGAGTAATCCGCAAAATATGCATGTCTGCAAACATCGCTAAAATTAAAATTGAATTGTTTGTGGTTATGTCGTAGCGATAACCTGTTAATTTGGGGAAAGTAACTTCAATTAATTTGCCTCTCAGCCTGCTTTCTAATTCGACAAATACTTCACCGACACTTTCTGTCCCAGTTTACCCATCTCCTCTAACATACCCTCAATCTTTTGCATAGCTAGAGATGAAGCCTTGGCATATCCTTTCTCCCAACGGTTTACCGTCGAATAAGTTATACCTAAAAATCCTGCAAACTGTTCTTGGATAAGACCAGTTATGCCACGAACTTCACGGATGAGCTTTCCAACTTCCGGTTGCTTGATTAGCAAAAGTTTCTTAATGGTCATTTAGCTCAGAACGCACCTGTTAATCTGGTGAGTGATATGTCTTTTGCTACATCCTATTGCGGTTAATGCTGAATTGATAGGCGAAAATATACTAGATTTTTTATATTTTCTTGAATTTCCTAACAAGTAATTACACGTCCGTAGATACAATATTTACTAATGAGGCTTCCAAGAAATAAGTTACGCAATGAAATAAGCATCCTGTTGTCAAGAAACATTTAAAAATCAATATCTGATAAATAAAAAGCTGCGTAAATGTTCTGAGACTTGAAGTATTAAACTCATATTGCAAAATAACTGGGATAATTTATGATGCCTAGATTTTTAGTTCGCGAATAATTTACACGAACACTTTTTTTCCAAAATTTAATACATAAGTTCGACAAAAATTAAATATAGCGGTTCTCGTTTACGTAAGGTATATCCGTAAGGACACGGCTTGTCGCATTGATGTCAACTTAAGCTCAAATGCATGTCCCACATACGCGTCACCCCACCCCGGTTTTAGCTTTAGACAAAACCGGGGTGGGGTGACACGGATAGTGATGGTAAGCGAGCGGACTTGTGCGATTCGTTGAGTAGCGAATTCCGGTATCCAGTCCGGGCATAACTACTCCAA